>PLGG01000050.1 GCA_003138515.1 Acidobacteriaceae bacterium
TTCGACGAGCATGGTTGATCCGTTTTACCACGGCGTTCGGAAGGTGAACGAACCTGGTCTCCCACCCTAGGCGCAAAAACAAAGGCGCGCCAAGGATGGGGCACCCATTACGTAGTCAATGAGAATCCGAGCGCAGCATAGCATGAACGGGGCCTCAGAGGAGCGATGAGGGCAAGCGCGGACCGGAGCGGCGGGCGCTGACAAAGCGGGGCGCTGACGGAGCGCAGAGCGGATGGAGCGGGCGCACCCAAAGGGTCACTTGGGCGGGAGAACGCGGTCTGGTACCGTTGAGAATGAGGTGAATGGCGATTTTTACAGCAGCATTAGCGACGATTTTGCAGGCTGACGGAGGCGCGGGAACTGGCGCCGCACCCTCGCCGGGCTTCGGCGAACTGGCCGACATGATGGGCAATGTGGGGCCGGTGGCGATTTTCGTGCTCGTCGTGCTCCTGCTAGCCAGCCTTTACTCCTGGTCGGTGATCCTGGGCAAGATTTCGACGTTCAGCAAGGCGACCGCGCAGAGCCGGCGATTCGTTCGCGCATTTCGCAAGGCGACGCGGCTGCAGGAGATTGCGGCGCTGACCGGCGAGTACAGCGCGAGCCCGCTGGCGCAGGTTTTTGAGGACGTCTACGAGACCTACAAGCGGCAGACGGGCGGGTCGGGGCCACCGCGGAACCTGACGCCGCTGGAGCGCACTGCGCAGACGGCGGCGAGCACGGCGGTGACGGCGCTGGAGCGGCGCATGACGTGGCTGGCGACGATCGGCGCGACGAGCCCGTTTGTGGGCCTGTTTGGAACGGTGATGGGCGTGGTGGACGCGTTTCACGGGCTGGGGACAGCGGGCGCGGCGACGCTGCGCGCCGTAGCGCCGGGCATCAGCGAGGCGCTGATTACGACTGCGGCGGGATTGTTTGTGGCGGTGCCGGCGGTGGTGGCGTACAACCAGTTTTCCGCGCGGATCAGGATTTTTGCGTCGGCGACGGACGATTTTTGCCGGGAGCTGCTGAACTCGCTGGAAGAGATGCCGCAGCGGACACAGGCGCCGGCGGCGCAGCGTCCTCCTGCCGAGATGCCGCGCGAGGCGGAGCGCAGTCTATCTAAGTAGCGGGGTTAGCGGAGCGAGCGGAGTTAGCGGAGCTAGCCCAGTTCCGCAAGAGGTTGAACGTGGCATTCTCGACAATCAACGGACGGACACGGTCGTCGCTGGCGGAGATCAACATCACGCCGCTGGTGGACGTGGTGCTGGTGCTGCTGGTGATCTTCATGATTACCGAGCCGGTGCTGCAGTCGGGGATTGAAGTGAATATACCCAAGACGCGGACGGTGAAACAGATTACCGAGCAGCGGATGGTGGTGACGATCGACCGCGACCAGAATGTGTTTCTGAACGATCAGCCGGTAAACGTGCACGATCTGCCGTCGCGGCTGCACCAGGCGGGAGTGGATCCGGCGCGCCAGTCGATCTATTTGCGCAGCGACGAGCGCGTGCCGTTCGGGGCCTTCGCCAGCGTGATGGACGCGGTGAAGCTGTCGGGGATCACGAATGTGTCGATTGTGACGCAGCCGTTGGATCTGAAAGGTTCGGCCGGGAGCGGCGGGAATTAGCGGGTCAGCAAGTCGGCGGGTCAGCAGACCACCTATTTGGCCGGCCAGCCCAGGATGATGTGATATGGAAAGCGTTCTTGAGGGCGGCGAACACCTGGAGCAGGAACTGGCGCGGGAGCCTTTTGCGGGACCGGCGGCGGGCTCGGTGGGGCTGCATCTGGCGATCGCGGCGATGCTGGTGTCTTACGCCTGGGCCATGGGGCTCTTCCATCACAACTTCTGGGGCACGGCAGGCTCAGGCGGATCGATGCAGGTGACTCTGACGAGCGCGCTACCGCTGCCGGCCGATCAGATCAACCAGAATGTGCTGGCGACGGAGACGCCGAGCAAGGCGCCGGCCGCGCCGACCCCGAAGGAACAGAAAAACGTGGATGAAACGGCGATTCCGATTCTGGGCAAGCCGGCCAAGCCCACGGCCAAAAACATTCCGAAGACGCAAATGCACCAGCCGCAGCCCAAGCA
The DNA here is from genome assembly GCA_003138515.1 of Acidobacteriaceae bacterium. Lineage (GTDB taxonomy): Bacteria > Acidobacteriota > Terriglobia > Terriglobales > Acidobacteriaceae > Telmatobacter. The sequence continues at coordinate 2,069 of PLGG01000050.1, forward strand.
GAACGTGGCGCAGTACGGTGAGCAAAACGGCTCAGTGATGCTACACCAGATGCAGGTAGGATCGGGAGGACCGACGACGGTCGGAGACAACAACTTTGCCAGCCTGTATCCGTGGTATGTGGACCAGATCAACCGGAAGATGTCGCAGAGCTGGGACAAGGCACAGGTTGATGCGAGGACACCGAAGGGCGCGCGCGTGTTCCTGGACTTTTCAATTTACCGGGACGGCAGCCACAGCCGGCCGCAGATCGACACTTCAAGCGGGAGCCCGACGCTGGATAACTCGTGCATGCTCGGCGTGCAGCGCGTGGATACATTCGGCCAGCTTCCGCCGAATTATAATCAAGGTACGTTGAAGGTTTCGTACTACTGCGAGTATTGAAAGACAGTGATTAGTGGTTAGTGGTTAGTTTGTTCGGTGGTAAGCCGGCGATTGTGGTTAGTGGTTAGCGTGATTTGGGTAGGGCGTGCGCACAAACTTCTGTTACCCCCGACAGGAAGGATTTTGAGATCGCATGAAGGCAACATTTCGAGTCTTCCCCCTGTTCTTGCTTTCTCTGGCGTACCTTTCAGCGCCCAAAATCTCCGCTCAAGACTGGGTACACACGGGAACGAACCTGGGCAACGAGCGGATTCGGCTGGCCGCGGCAGATTTCAAGCCGGTGGGGAGCGATCCCGGAACGGCGCCGCTGAAGGCAATCTTCGACTCCACACTCTATGGCGACCTGACGAACGCGGGCATCTTCGACATGGTGTCAAAGAGCCTGGCGCCACAGTCGACGCCGGGATCGCCGCAAGAGTTCGCGGCGGCTCAATGGTCGGCGGCGCCGGCCAGCGCGGCCATGGTTGCGTTCGGAGCGCTATCAGCGACCAACGGGCGGCTTGTGGTGTACGGGTGGCTGACGGACGCGCGCACGGCGGGGAGCACGCCGGTGCTGGCGTCGCAGTACAACGAGGCGGCAAGCCAGGAGATGGCGCGCACGATAGCGCACCGGTTTGCCGACGAGATCATCTACCGGCTGGGCGGCGCGATTAACGGCATCGCCGAAACGAAGATTTATTTTGTGAGCAACCGGACCGGGTCAAAAGAGATCTGGGTGATGGATTACGACGGGCAGAACCAGCACGCGGTCACGCACTTAGGCAGCATTTCGCTCTCGCCGCGCATCTCACCCGATAACTCCCGCATTGCGTTTGCTTCGCTGGGAGGTGACGGGTGGGCGATTCGCATGTTTTCGCTGGACCTGGGACGGCTGGTGAGTTTCCCTGGAGGGTCCGCGGGTGGGAGCAACCAGTCGCCGGCGTGGTCGGCAGACGGCGCGAGAATTGCGTTCTCCTCGGCGCGCGGAGGCCATCCGGACATCTGGATTTCCGACGTGAGCGGCGGCAACGCGCACAGCATCTCGTCGTTCGGCTCGGATGTGTCTCCGGTGTGGAATCCGCGCACCAGCAATCAGATTGCATTTGTGAGCGGGCGGACGGGCGAACCGCAGATTTACGTCATGGACAAGGATGGCGCCAACGTTCAGCGCATGACCGACGGCGGTTACGCCATTTCTCCCTCGTGGTCGCCGAACGGCGGCCTGCTGGCGTACTGCTGGAATCGCAAGTACGGCCCCGGCGATCCCGGCGGGCAAGACGTCTACATCATGGACATTGCCAGCAAGAACTGGCTGCAGGCCACGCACGAAGCGGGCAACAACGATTTTCCATCGTGGTCGCCGGACGGACGCCACATCGTGTTCCAGCGGCAGATCGGGCATCGCACGCAAATCTGGACGATGCTGGCCGACGGCACCGGTCAGCAGCAACTGACCTTCTCCGGCGACAATTCGATGCCGAATTGGAGTTGGAAGTGAGGGTGGGGATGGTCGGATGTGCGGGCGAGGACCCTTCGACTCCGCTCAGGGCAGGC
>PLGG01000079.1 GCA_003138515.1 Acidobacteriaceae bacterium
AGTGGTTAGTGGGTAGTGGTTAGTGGTTAGAAAGACAGCGAGCGGAAAGGGAGAGCGAGGGAACAAGGGAACGAGTGAAGAAGTGAACGGGGGAAGAAGTGAATGAGGGAAGAAGTGAATGAGGGAAGAAGTGAATGAGGGAAGTGGATGAGTGAATCGGGGAGCAGTGGATCGTGAATTGTGGACCGTCGACGGGGAGCGTAAGAGCGGAGAGCAGTGGACCGAGGATCGTGGATCCTGGACCGGAGACCGGGGACGGGGGTTGTAGCATTCCGGTCTTCTCTTCGGTCATCCGTTCGTCGATCATCTGCTCGTCGATCATGGAATAAGTATGCGCCGAAAAAGCAGTGGTTAGTGGGTAGTGGTTAGTGGTTAGAAAAAAGGCAGGCCGGGAGACGGGTAGTGGCGGCGGAGCGGTCGCGGTCTGCGTGTTGATCATGAGACGATTTTGCGCTAAAGCGGAGTAATAATCGGCAAAGTTCGGGATTGTTTTTTGCGCGTGTTTTCAGGGCGTTGCGGGAAGTGGGCGACGGCGGGGGGATTGACAGAAAAGCAGGGAACACGGAACAAGGGAACAGGGAAACAGCGATCATTGGGTTCTTTCGCCCGCTGACGCGGGCTTTGTTTAGCAAGAAGGCAGGGACCAAGCCACCCGAGCGAGCAGAGAGCGCTCGCCGGGGGCCCCGGCAGGAAACGATCCGCCAACAACATCGATCAATGCATTGCTCATGTCGCTGTTGCACGCTTGCAGTGCGTCCATCAGTCAACACAAGCCGACTTTTGAGGAGTAATCGATATCGGTGAGTGTCTAGGCGATGATGCGCCAACCGGCGAGCAATGGAATACGCTCTCGGCAGTAAACGCCAGCGTATCCATCCAAATCAGTCACGGATCGAATTCCTAATGTAGTGCTGCCGCGGGCAACATTTTCAGCTAAACTCAAAACCGGGCGCCCCCAATTTCCCCGACTGAGCCGCCAGGGCAGCTCAAAACCGAAATCAGATCCACGCAGCCGATGCGAGGCCGTCTCGATGGGAAACCAGCAAGAAGCAGCGGAGCAACTTTTTGGCGAAGCTCTGGACCTGAGCGCGGATGAGCGGCGTGACTTTCTCGACCGCGCCTGCCGCAGCCAGCCGGAATTGCGCAGACGTGTGGATGCTCTTCTCGAGGAGCATGACCGCCTGCACGGCTTTCTCTCCGAATCCCCACTGAAGCTGCCCGGCGACGGCGCGCTGGACCGGCTGCCCCCAGGCAAGCGGCTTGGCCGCTTTACCATCGTGGAACTGCTCGGCTCCGGCGGCATGGGCGAGGTGTACCGGGCGACGGACGCGAATCTGCACCGCGACGTCGCCATCAAGGTACTGCGCCCGCAAATGGCCAGCGACCGAGACCTGGTGGCGCGATTCCAACGGGAGGCCCGCGCTCTGGCGGCGCTGAACCACCCGAACATCTGCACCATTTATGAAATTGGCGCCGAGGACGGTCTGGTCTTCATTGCCATGGAGTTGCTGGAAGGCACGAACCTCCACCAGCGCATAGCCGGCAAGCCGCTGGAACTGGAAACGGCGCTGACGCTCGCCATCCAGATTGCCGATGCGCTCGAGGCCGCGCACAGCAGGGGCATCGTGCATCGCGACATTAAGCCGGCCAACATCTTCGTCACCTCCCGGGAGCATGTGAAGGTTCTCGACTTCGGTATCGCCAAGGTGGTTCGCTCGGAGGCTCGCGGCGACGCAAGCACCGCGATCACCCAAGCCCATCCGACGAGTCCGGGACTGATCCTGGGCACGGTCGAATATATGTCGCCGGAGCAGGTGCGCGGCAAAGACGTGGACGCCCGTGCCGATCTGTTTTCCTTTGGCGTAGTGCTGTATGAGATGGTGACCGGCGTGTTGCCGTTCCGCGGCGAAACCCAGGGGATGGTCATCGACGCCATCCTGAACCGCGCGCCCGTGCCGCTGTCGGAGTTTTCGGCGGAGCTGCCGTCATTTCTCGAACAGATCGTACAAAAAGCGCTGGAGAAGGAGCGCGACCTGCGCTATCAGCACGCCGCCGACATGCGCGCGGACCTGAAGCGGCTGCAGCGCGACACCGAGTCAGAACCTTCCGCCGTCTCTCCCGTCACATCCTTCGACGCCCGCCGCATCGCCGCTGCACGTAAAACCCCGCTTTGGATCTGGCCTGTCGCCGCCGCTACCGTTCTTGCCGCCACTTATCTTCTGCGCCCCACGCTTCCGCCTCCGCAGGTGACAGGGACCAAACAGTTGACCAACGACCGTATCCCGAAAAACTGGGATGGGTTCTCCGGCATGCAGATGCCTCTGTTCACCGACGGATCGCGCATCTATTTCCAGGCGTTTGACAGCCGGGGTTCCGGAGCGCTCGAGGAAGTTTCGACCGAAGGCGGCGAAACCGTTCCCTTGAGCGTTCCCGAAGGACGGTACGATCTTGACGGTATTTCGCCGGACGGGCACAACCTTCTGGTAGCCACCCAGGGGTTGAGCTCCGGTGGCCCACTTTGGTCGCTGTCGCTGCCTGGCCTCGAACCGCACCGCATTGGCGACATCGCCGGGCATTGGCATTCGGAAGCATGGTCGCCGGACGGGAGCCTGCTGTACAGCACCTTCGGACCGGACATCTTCGTGACCGACGCCGATGGAGGGCATCGCCGCAAGCTATTCACGATTCCGGACCGCTTTCGTTGGTTCTTTTGGCCTATGGTGTCGCCCGATGGCCGCCTGCTGCGCCTGACGCTTGGCGATAGGGCCGGTCCCGGAACTTCGCTGTGGGAAGTGCACACCGACGGCAGTCACCTTCGGCCCTTGCTGAGCGGCTGGAACGACGGAGCAAACGTGTGCTGCGGCAGTTGGACTCCGGACGGAAAGTACTTCATTTTTCAGGCCACGAGCAATGGAGTTTCCAGCCTGTGGGCCATGCGCGAGACCGGCGATTTGTGGCACAAGGTCAGCCATGAGCCCGTCCAGCTCACTGTGGGTGCGATGAGCGCCGAGGCCCCGCTGCCGAGCAAAGATGGGAAAAGGATTTTCTTTATCGGCTCCCTGCGCCGCGGCGAGGTGATGCGCTACGACCCCAGGACTCATACCCTCGGACCTTTTCTGCCCGGCTTTTCGGCCCAAAACCTGAACTTCTCGAAGGACGGGCAGCGCATGGTGTGGTCGTCGTATCCGGATGGGATTCTGTGGCAAAGCAACGCAGATGGCAGCGATAGAATTCAGTTGACCTTTGCGCCCATGGAGGCGGCGCTTCCGAGATGGTCGCCCAACGGCTCCCAGATCGCGTTTACCGCCCACTACCCCGGCAAGCAGTGGCAGATCTTTCTCATTCCATCCGGCGGCGGAGAAGCGGAGCAACTCACCTCCGGCGATGAGGGCAACACGTTTCCGTCCTGGTCGCCCGACGGCAATTCCTTGGCATATTCGGAATGGTTTGGCTCGGTGAGTGCGGCCAGTCGGTTCCCCATCCGCATCCTGAATCTCAAGACGCATCAGGTGACCGCCGTGCCGCAGTCGCAAGCGCTTCGCGACGGCGCGGTCTGGTCGCCCGACGGACGGTATCTGGTCGCGATGCCCCTCGATGAAGACGGGCTCAGATTGTACGACTTTTCTCTTCACACCTGGCGGCAGCTCGACCAGGCGAAGCCTTTTAAAGTGGCTTACCCCACCTGGTCGCCGGACAGCAAATGCGTTTACTTCAATGCGCAAAACATTCTCCAGAACCCGGAATACCGCATCTGCCTCGCCGACGGTAAGCTCGAGCACATTGCCGATATGGCTGCGGCTGGCGGCCTTGCGTCCGGATCCTTTGGCTTGTGGACGGGAGTCGCGCCAAACGGTTCGATCCTGGCGACGCGCGACATCAGCACCCAGGAAATCTACGCTCTCGATGTGAAGTTTCCGTAGCGATCGTCCCAACGACTTTGTTCGACCAAAAGCGAAAGCGGGAGCACACCGGATAAGGCGGCTCCCGCTCTGTGTTGCGAAGTTGGTCCGAAGGCAATTGCGCTGAACCGGAGTGGTCCGGCATACGCTCTTACTTTCCCATCGCTGCAAGCTGGACGAGCCCAGGGTTCGTTTGGTTCAAGGCGTACTCGCGAGCCACTCTGCGCTCATTCTCCGATTTGCCGAATCTGATGGTTATCCCGTCGACGGTGTGATCCTCCGCCAGGAAATAGTTGCCGCCGTATTTCCGGAACACAACATAGCCGGGCCGATCCGTCGATGCTGAAGTGGACGCCGACTCAATCATGGCCCTGCGCGCGGGGAGCTTCGTACCGCTGCTCAGGCTTGCAATGAACGGGAATTTATCCAGCGTGCTGATGGTGTAGGTCCCGGCGGGAAAGTGCTCCGATCCGCAACTGAACGCGAAGGGAACATTGACTTGAGAAACATGGGATTGGGCGTGCGCCTGTGTTAGAGACGCAATGGTGACCAGGGTCGCGAAGGCGATTGTGTGGATGCTGTGCTTCATGGCGTTTCCTCCTTGGGGAATCGCGGTGTTGATCACCGCATTCACTAAGGAGTGCGTCATGGCCGGGGAAAAGGGGCAACACCTGTCTAATTTATTTTTCGCTCCCGCCGGTCTCTTCCTCTCCGTCTCCCTCCGGCAGCGCCGCCCCTGGGTTCAGCTCTCGATAAAGAAACATCCGCGCCAACGACCAGTCCCGCTTCACCGAGCGCGGCGCCACATCGAGAGCCGCCGCAATCTGCTCCACCGAAAGGCCCCCAAAATACTTCAGCTCGACCACCTGCGCCTGCCGCGGGCTTTTCTCCTTGAGCTTCTCCATGGCCCTGTCGAGAAAAAGCACCTCGTCAAGCCGCTCCGGCGAAATCGCCAGGTTGTCTTCCATCTCCACGCGCTGCAACCCGCCCGCGCGGCGCTCGGCATTGTGCTGCCGCGCGTAATCCACCAGCACGCGCCGCATCACATGCGCCGCCACCCCAATAAAGTGCCCGCGATCCTCGAAGTCAATGTCCTCGCCAACCAGCCTCAGGTAGGCCTCATGAATCAGTGCCGTCGCCTGCAGCGTATGATCCGGCCGCTCGCGCCGCATATAGGCCTCGGCAATGCGGTGCAACTCCTTATAGACGAGAGGAAGCAACTGTTCGCCGGCCGCGGCGTCGCCGGCATTCATCGCTTTCAGCAGCCGCGTCACTTCCCCAGGATTGGTTTCCACCCCAACTTCCTCCTCCCTGCATCGTACCGCCAACACGTTTGAGGCCGACGGTTTGGGGCGCCGCCGGGTACCTTCCCCAGGCTGCGCAGGATTACCGAGTGGCTCTTTGAGGTCCCTCAGACTGATCAGGGAACGAACTCTGCACGAATTGCCGCTAATTTGGAGGCTCGCCAGAATCAATCCCCATAAACGCCGTTTGTGTTACTGAAGCGCATTCCGGACGCGTCGCTGGCAACCCATCCCTGACCCAAATTTCTGCTCTACCGGAGTTAGGGAGGATGGGCGACAATCGGCAAAGATTACTGCGGATTTTTATTCCACCCATGAAACTGTGAATGGTCGCCGGCGCTCCAGGCTTCACGGAGCCCTGGCGCGCTCAGATCCCAGTCGGGGCGGATTTCGCTTGTCACGGCGCGCAGATCGTGCCAGAGGTCGATGACGGACGGGCGCCCCCAGAACCAGTAGCCGTTGTAGATGCGGTAGACGACGAGGCCGGGCTTGAGGACGAGCGTGTACGGAATCATAGGATTGTGCTCGGGGTCTGTGTACTCCTGAATGTCGATGTCTTTCTGGATCTTTCGTTCAGGATCGGACAGAAATGTCCACTGGGCGCCGACCGACTCACGAAACTCCTGAAGGGTGTGGTGGTCGTCGGTAGAGATGGTGACGATCTGGGTGTACGCCACGGCGATCTTGGGATAAAACAAGGCCAATTCCAAATGTTGTTGATGTTCCTTGGGGCAATAGTGGCCGCGGGCCAGCGTGAGAATGAGCGGGTCATCGCCCTGCAGTTCGCTGAGCTTGCGGATCGTACTCGTGTGGTCGGGCAACTCGTAATCGGGGAAGTGACTTCCAGGCACAATGTCTGAGCGCATGATTGGACTCCTTGGGGGCGAATGGCGAGGCTCGCATCAGGTTAGATGCATCGGACGCTGATTAGTCCAAAGACCGGCGGATTCACCAGGACTTGAATTACGTGCATGTTCCTCTCCGGTCAGAAGGCGTCATGACGGCGCGACGGCGGGCGCGGCTTCGGAAGCGGGGGCGGGGCGGGTCGAGGCGCGCGCAAAGAGATACCAGACGAGCCATGCCGGCGCGATCCAGAGATAGAGAGCGGAGTGCAGTCCGAAGGGCGAAATGATCTGGATTTCGATGAGGACGTAAATGAGAGCGAGAAGAGAGAGCATGGTTTGCGACGGGTTGCGAGAGACGGCGAAGAGGACAGCGGGAAGAGCGAGGGATTGATCGAAGATCCAGCCGAAGGGGGCGACGAGAAGCGAGACGAGCAGGAGCGGGCTGCCGTGCTCGAGCCAATCCCATGCGTGGCGGCGCGGCCAGAAATAGATCAAGGCCCAGATGCAGCCGAGAAGGGCGGGGATGAATGCGATCCACTCGGCGGAGGGGTTGATGCGGTCGCGGAGGAGGTCGCCGAGACAGGGAGTGAACTCGCGGGTGATGACCGAGGTGCGCATGTAATACGCGTACTGGCCCCAGGCAGCGGGATCGACGAGGGAAGTGATCAGCGCGCCAACGGCGAAGGCTGCAGCGCCTCCGGCGAGGATGCGATAGCTGCGGGAGACCACGATCCAGATGAGAAGGACGAGGGCGTAGGGAAGAAAGAGATGCGGCTTGAAGGTACAGAGCCAGAGTGCGGCGCCAGCTACGAAGGGGCGCGACTTGTGCAGGCGGAGAAAGACGGCAAGTCCGAAGAGCATGAGGATGGAGGTCTGGCCGAGGATGACGCAGAACAGCGCCGGAGGAAAACAGTATCCGAGCCAGGCAAGGTGGCCGGAGGCGGGGCCGAAGAGCTTCCAGAGGATGCGCACGGAGGCGATGAGGAGGGCGAGCATCGCGAGAGACCAGGGAAGAGCGGAGGCCGTGGGCGAGAAGTAGCCGAGCGGGTAGGCCAGCGGCAGAGCCCAGGGAGTGTTGCGCATGTAGTAGGAGCCGGGGCCGCGGAAGCCGGCGTCGCGCTCGATGCGATTGATGGCGTCGGGGTCATACGGATTGCCGTGCTGGACGAGTTGGCGGCCGGTGGCCCAGTAGACGATGAAGTCGCGGCGGGCGACGACGGCGGGATTGAAGGACATGATGCTGAGAAAGAGAGTGGTGAAGACGACGCCGAGCGCGCATGCAATGGCAATGAAGAGTGCGGTGAATTCGCGCTGGCTGGCCACCGATGATGGACCTTTCTTCTGGTAGATCGCTGTGGGTCATCGCAATTATAGGTGCGGCGCGCGTGGTGCCTGCGAGAGAAGCGGCATGGAGGTTGCGGAGCGCGAACCAAGGCGTTCAATAGCTGGCGCAGATCCACTTCATGCGGATGTGGCGGGCGGAGGCATTGGATCTTTCGGGGCGGTTGCGCGGGCGAAGAGATACCAGATGAGCCAGGCTGGGACGGTCCAGAGAAAGAGGGTTGAGGTGACTTTGACGAAGCAGATTTCGATGTCGGCAGCGAGGATGAGCAGAGCAAGAATCGCGAGCAGCTTGCGGGAGCGGGTGGCGTAGGCGCCATCGAGCAGCGCGGGTATGGCCAGGCACTGGTCGTAGAGCCATGAGTAGGGCGCGGCGAGAAGCGAGACGAGGATGAGGGGGCTGGAATCGGAGAGCCAGTCCCAATGAGCGCGGCGACGCCAGAAGTAGCCGAGAGCCCAAAGACAGGCGAGGGCGGCGGGAAGGTATTGCAGCCAGATTGCGTGAGGACGGAGCCAATGACGGAAGACGTCGGCCAGACAGGGAATGAACTGGTTTTCGACGGAAGGCGAGCGCATCAAGCGAGCGTAATCGGGCCAGGCCGAGGGGTCGATGACGAGGGCGATTGCGCTGGTGAAGGCGAGGGCGGCCGTAAATCCGGCGAGGAGCTTGTAGCTGCGCGAGACGACGATCCAGACGGCAAGCACGGTGGCGAAGGGCAGGAAGAGATGCGGCTTGAGGGCGCAGAGCCAGAGCGCGGCTCCGGCATTGAAGGGGTGGCAGCGATGGAAGCGCAGAAAAAGGACCAGGCCCAGGAGAGCGAGGAGCGAAGTCTGGCCCATGGTGAGGCAGATGATGGCGGGAGTAAAGGCAAACCCGAGCCAATGGATGTGATTGGGCGGAGAGCCGTGGAGCCGATGAAGCATGCGGATGGAAACGAGCAGGCAGGTGAGGAGGAGCAGGGTCCAGAGAATCCCGGCAAAGCGGAGGCCGAGAAAACCGAGGGGGTAGGCAAGAGGGAGCGCCCAGGGAGGGTTGCGCATGATGAGGACGGTGCGCGGGTCAAGGCCGGCAGCGTGCTCGATGGCCCAGATGGCGTCACGGTCGTAGGGGTTGCCGTGGTGGACGAGTTGGCGGCCGGTGGCCCAGTAAGAGAGGAAGTCGCGATTGGCAGCCAAGTTGCCTGCAATGGGGACAGCAAAGATGTAGAGGATGGTGACGGCAAGGGCCAAGCCGGCGACACTGGCAATCGCAAGTTGGGCAAAGTCGCGGGGCTCCTCGACAGGAGGGAGGTCCGGCTTGCTGGCCATGGAGGCTATTCTACGGCAGCGGCTGGGGATGGCGATGAGAACCGATTCGGGATGGCGATGAGAACCGATTCATTGAAGGCTTGTAAGGTCTGGGAAGATGGCGGCAAAGGGAGCGGATGAGAGGCGAAGGGAAGGCGGATTTGCATCGGTGATGGAGGCATTCAGAGGAGAGTTCGCGAAGGCGGGGGATTACCGAATGTATACAGGGCAGGCCGATGAGCGAGGGGCTGTAAACGCAGGTAGACAGCCCGGGACGCTACCAACGTGGGAGGACCTATCGTAAGGCGTTGATTCTACAATGACGATCTTTTGTCCGAGATTGGCACGTCAGATGCTATCTAGAGGGTGCCCGGCTGAGGCTGGGGATTTGAACTCTCGGAGAGAAAACACATGAATAATCTGTTTCTGTCGCTTTATGTGAAACTCCAGACCCTGATGGCAACTGAAGATGGTCAGGATCTGGTCGAGTACGCCCTTCTGGTTGCTCTGGTTGCTCTCGCGGCCATCGTCGGCGTGCAAAACGTGGCCACTGCGGTCACCAAGGTATTCAACAACATCAGCACATCGCTGGCATAGTCGCTCGGGGAATTTCAATCACCTCAGCCCCTTATGCGGGAAGGCGCGGATCCGGCAAGAAGCCGAACGCGCCTTTTCGCGCTAAGGACAACCGCTCGTAAGAGAGCAGCAAACAACCGGGCAAGGCGAACGACCTGAGCACTCAGCCTTGTCCGTAAGGGTGCAAGAGATTGCGGTGGGCCAGTTCGCCGTCTCGGGCCGGAAGATCACAAAGGGGAAGCGAAGATGCGCAAGACACTTCTGAACATCTACGTGAGATTCCAGGGCCTGAAGGATGGCGAGGAAGGCCAGGACCTGGTTGAGTATATGCTTCTGGTCGCGCTGATTGCGCTGGTATGCATTTCCGGAGTCAGCAAGGTGGCTGGCGGCGTGAACGCATTGTTCACCCACATCAGCAGCTCGCTGGCATAGTCTCCGGGGAAAGACGCCGGCGCCGAACCGAAGACTCCGCGACGATCTTGCTCGCGGTTGGCGGACATAGGATTCAGCACGTTAGACGGGAGAGATGGGCCGGTGGAAGTCCTCCCCCACCAGCTCATTCTCTCCCTTGTTTTTTGCACGCGCGGAAGGTTGACGAAGGGGGTTCGGATCGATAGATCCCCGGAGGCATGGCGCGGCGAATGCCGTAAGATCGCAATGATCTCTCAGGGATTTGAACCTGCGGAGCCCATATGCTGCTGCCAACAGCCAATACGCCAAACTCTGCCCTGATGATTCTTGAATCCGGGCTGTCGGCGATCGCGGTTGCGTCGGCGTTTGCGTGGCCAAAGCTCGGCAGTGGATTCTTTGCGCGGATGGAGCGAGCCTTTGCGCGATTGGCGCGCAAACAGGGTTGGGCAGTGGCGGCGACGGGGTTGAGCGTAATTCTGCTGCGCCTGGCGATTCTTCCTCTGTTTCCGGTTCCGATACCCTTTGTTCCCGACGACTTCAGCTTCCTGCTTGCCAGTGACACCTTTGTCCACGGCCGGTTGGCGAATCCAACACCGGCGATGTGGCAGCACTTCGAGAGCATCCACATCACTATGCAACCGACCTACCAGTCGATGTACTTTCCAGGACAGGGGCTGGTTCTGGCTGCCGGAAAGGTCCTCTTCGGAAATCCGTGGATCGGTTTGTTGATTGTGAGCGCAATGATGTGCGCGGCGATGTGCTGGATGCTGCAGGCATGGTTGCCGGCAAACTGGGCATTGCTGGGCGGGATGATCGCCGTCCTGCGCCTGGGCGTATTCAGTTACTGGACCGACACCTATCACGCAGCGGGCTCGCTGGGAGCGCTCGGCGGCGCGCTCATCCTGGGCAGCCTGCCGCGCTTGATGAAGACGGCGCGGCTCCGCTATGCGATGTTGATGGGCGCCGGCATCGCGATTCTCGTTCTTACCCGGCCCTACGAGGGCCTTCTCCTTTGTCTTCCAGTTGGGGTTGTGCTGGGCCGCTGGATGTGGAAGGGCGCCAACCGGCCCAGCGCCGCCGCGCTCGCGCGCCTGGCCGCGGTACCGCTGGCGTTTGGCCTTGCCACCGTTGCGTGGCTGGGTTATTACGACTATCGCGCTTTTGGAAACCCGCTGACGCCGCCCTATACCGTCGACCGTAATCAGTACGCTATCGCTCCTTATTACGTGTGGCAGCATCAGCGGCCTGAGCCGCATTACCGGCATGTGGTGATGAGCGAGTTTTATCACAAAGGAGACGGGCTCGAGTATTACCAGAAGATCCACACGCTGGCCGGTTTTTTGCCTTATACCCTGAGCAAAGTCGCATTCATGTTCATGTTCTACACCGGCTTTGCCCTGGTTGTTCCTCTGATCATGGTACGGCGTGTTTTCCTGGACCGGCGCATTCGCTTTCTGGTGATCTGCGTGCTGATTCTGGCGGCGGGGTTGGCGATCGAGATTTTTCTTCTGCCGCATTATGTGGCGCCGGTGACGGCAGCCTTCTATGCGATCGGGTTGCAGGCGATGCGGCATCTGCGGTTGTGGAAACCAGAGGGAAAGCCAGCAGGGCTCGCACTGACAAGGATGACGGTGTCAGTATGCGTGCTGCTGGCCGGCGTGCGGATTTTTGCCGAGCCTCTGCATATTGCTCCCAGCGAATGGCCGGCGAGCAGCTGGAACTTTGTCTGGTGGGGCCCGCAACAATTCGGCGTGGAACGGGCGCACATGGAAACCTGGCTGGAGCAGCAACCAGGCAAGCAACTGGTCATCGTCCGTTATTACGGGAGCCATTATCCATTCGACGAGTGGGTTTACAACCGGGCAGATATCGATGGCTCCAAAGTCGTATGGGCGAGAGAGATGGGTGCTGCCGATAATCTAGAGTTGATGCGATATTACGCGGACCGGAAAGCGTGGCTGGTAGAGCCGGATTCCATTCCGGCGCGATTGACGCCCTACCCGATGCCGGAGCAGGCCGCCGGAGGGCACTAAGCCGGCCCCGGTTTTTGGGGCATATGGTACGACGGTTTGAGGAGCTGGAACGATGATCAACGGAAAGCGCATAGCGGTCGTGATGCCGGCGTATAACGCCGAGAAGACGCTGGAACAAACCGTCCGCGAACTTTCCGACGTCGTCGACATCAAGATTCTTGTCGACGACTCCAGCAAGGACAGCACAGCTGAACTTTCGCGCAGGCTGGGCGTGCGGACTTTCGTTCATGATGCGAATTACGGCTACGGCCGCAACCAGCAAACCTGCTATCGCGAGGCGCTGGCCGCCGGCGCTGACATTGTAGTGATGGTTCATCCGGATTATCAATACACGCCGCTGCTGGTTCCCGCGATGGCGGGAATGATCGCGAGCGGCGTATACGACATGGTGCTGGCTTCGCGCATTCTGGGCGCGGGCGCGCTGAAGGGCGGCATGCCGTCTTATAAATATGTCGCCAACCGCTTCCTCACGGCGTTCCAGAACCTGCTCATGGGCGTCAAGCTCTCTGAGTATCACACCGGATTCCGCGCCTTCTCCCGGGAGTTGCTGGAAACGCTGCCGCTCCTTGAAAACTCCGACGACTTTGTCTTCGACAACCAGATGATCGCGCAGGCGGTGATGTTCGGCTTTCGCATCGGCGAAATTTCATGCCCGACGAAATACTTTGAGGAAGCATCCTCAATCAATTTCAAGCGCAGCGTGGAGTATGGGCTGGGCGTTCTGGCGACCACCCTGAGCTATCGGGCGCACAAATGGGGCATGTTGCGCCTGCCACGATTCGACGCCACAGGCCGGAAGGTATCGCAGCAATACTATTCGCAGATCGCGCAACGGCCTTAGGTTTCAAGTGAATGCACCCGTCCTCAAGAAACCGAAGATCGATGGGGCCAGCCTACGCGACGGCTTCTCTTTGCCCGAGACAACTGCATGGCCTGGATGGGCAGCCCCGTCACTCTACGCGGCACTGGTCGCGATGGCCATTCCATATCATGAGCCATGGGCGGATGAAGCCCAGGCATGGCAGTTAGCGCGGAGCCGTTCTCTTGCTTCTCTATTCAACGATCCGATGCAACGGGTAGAGAGTACGTAGCATTGCTATGGCGAGATTCCGTGGCTGCCAGGGAAGCGGGAGAGATTGAGTATGACGAGAGCGCGGTTCGACGGCCTGCTTTTGTTCGTGTTGGGCTGCGCGTTGTTTGTAGCGGTGGGTTGTTACTGCGAACGCTCTCTCCCTTCCTCGATGGCGGATTTCAGAAGTGTTTACTACCCTGCCCGGTGCCTGCTTCAAAACTCCGACCCATACCGGCAAGCCGACCTTCTGCGCGTTTTTCAAGCGGAACAGGGAGACTACGCGTCAACGCCGGAAGGGCTTCGCCAGGTCTCGATGCTCAATGTATATCCACCCACCACGCTCCTGCTCGTAGTTCCATTCGCGATGCTTCCCTGGGGCCCCGCACACCTACTGTGGATGATTCTGACTGGGGCAGGCTTCATCCTCGCCGCTTATCTGATGTGGTCCCTCGGGGCCAGGGATGCGCCGGTCATCACGGGCGGCCTGATGTGCCTTTTTCTCATCGGAAACGAGCTATTGCTTGAGATTGGTAATCCCGCGGGCATCGCAGTCAGCCTTTGCGTGATCGCAGCATGGTGTTTTCTTAAAGGGCGCTTCGAACTGGCCGGGGTTCTTTGCCTGGCGTTCAGCCTGGCGGTCAAACCGCACGTTGCGGGCCTTGTCTGGCTTTATTTTCTGTTGGCCGGCGGGCTCAATCGCAAGCGCGCATTGCAAACCCTGGCAATGACTGTCGTTCTGAGCTTGCCGGCTGTTCTCTGGATCTCGCACGTGGCCCCACATTGGATCGCGGAACTTGGAGCCAATCTTCAATTGGCCTCGGCGCACGGTGGCGTGAACGACCCGGGCCCTGCCGGGGTCAATCCCCGGCTCCACGGCGCAATCATGATTAGCCTGCAAACCGTCATCAGTCTGTTCCGCGACGATCCGCACTTCTACGATTTAGTTACGTATCTTCTCTGCGCGCCGCTCCTGCTTGTTTGGGCGCTTACCATTTTCCGGGACCGCTTGTCGCGAGAACGCGCGTGGCTGGCGCTCGCGGCCATCGCCGCTCTGTCGATGCTTCCGCTCTATCATCGACTCCACGATACGAGCCTCATACTGCTCGCCTTTCCCGCCTTTGCCATGCTGTGGGCCAAGGGCGGCGCGACTTCGTGGCTCGCGCTCCTGTTCACGGGCGCGGGCGCTGTAACGACCAGCGATATATTCGTGCAGCAGCTCGCCAGTCGAAGCGTCCACCTGCGAGAGTCCATCCCGGGATTGCCGGGCCAGCTTCTCACACTGGTTCTGGGCCGGCCAGTCCCACTCGTTCTGCTCGGTATGGGCATTTTCTATCTCTTTGTTTACGCGCGGCACGCTCCAGATTCGGCTATGTCGCGCTCGAATGCAGGCTGTTCGA
The DNA here is from genome assembly GCA_003138515.1 of Acidobacteriaceae bacterium. Lineage (GTDB taxonomy): Bacteria > Acidobacteriota > Terriglobia > Terriglobales > Acidobacteriaceae > Telmatobacter. The sequence continues at coordinate 14,166 of PLGG01000079.1, forward strand.
ATGCGTTGGTCTAATCGAAACATGCACGAGGAAAGATAGGTCAATGGCGAGTTTTCTTGTAACGGGTGGCGCGGGATTCTTTGGCGGCATTCTCAAGCGCAGGCTACTGGGCGACGGGGCTCAGGTGGTGAGCGTTGACCTTGTGCCCGACGCCGATCGGCATCCCGCGCTGACCAGCCTCCAGGTTGATATCCGCGACGAAACATCCATGCGCAGCGTCTTTGCAGCGCACAAATTCGACGCAGTCTTCCATATCGCGGCGATGCTGGCGCACGGCAAGATGAACCGCGAACTGCTGTGGACAAGCAACGTGGACGGAACCGGCGTGATTGCTCAATGCGCGCGTGACGCCGGGGTCAAAAAACTCGTGTTCACCTCGAGCAACTGCCTGTGGGCGAGTAATATGGGCCGGCCGGTGCGGGAAGACGACACGCCCGCACCTGCTGAAATATACGGAGAGTCAAAACTGGCCGGCGAAAAGCTGCTCGAGGAATTCCAGAACGATTTGGACGTGGTGGTTCTGCGCTGTCCCACCATTATCGACAGCGGCCGACTCGGTCTGCTGGCAATTCTGTTCGAGTTCATCATGGAGAACAAGACGGTTTGGGTCGTGGGTTCGGGCGGCAATCGCTACCAGTTCATCCACGCCGGCGACCTTGCGCAGGCATGCGTGCAGTCCCTCGAAACCCTTGGCTCGGCAACTTTCCACGTTGGCAGTGACAACGTGCCCAGCTTGAGGGAGTGCTTTGACGCGGTGATACGGCAGGCGGGCAGCCGCTCGCGAGTGAGATCGCTGCCCAAGGGACCGACGTTGGCGGCCATGCGCCTGGCGCACACGCTGCGCGTCTCGCCTCTCGGCCCGTACCACTACCGGATGATCGCGGAGGATTTCATCTTTGACACGACGCGCATCCGTGGGGCATTGGGTTGGCGGCCAACCGTCAACAACAGCGAAATGCTGACCGCGGCCTACCGCTATTATGCGGAGAATCGCAATGAGATTCTTGCGCGCAGCAATGTATCGGCTCATTCTCGCGCCGCCGACATGGGCATTCTCCGGCTTTTGAAGTGGATGTCGTGAACTGCATGCCGCGGTTTGACGCAGCGGGCAGAATAGCCGCCCAGCATTATGAGTTCCGACTCCGCCAGGGATGCTCATAGATCGTAAGTTGAGCAATAGGAACTGAAGGTTCATTCCAGAAAACCCTTTCGCATGAAGTTTCGTTCATTGGCACCGCATCGATCTCCATGCACCGTCTATTTCCAAGTATGATTTGTGACGAAAGGGCTGGCGCTATACTGGCGGCGATGCGGAGCGTTCGGAGCAGGTTCCGACTTGAACTTACGCTACGGCTTGGCGGCGCGAGGCGGGTCGCGGCCGGGCTTCTTCTTCTGTGTTGGTCGATGCTGGCGGGGGGGCTTGCAGGGGGGCTGGCGGAGGGGCTGGCGGAGGGCCAGCAGAATACTGTTGGCGCGCAGGTGACGGTGACGGTGGTCGACGAAAATGGCCACGCGGTGGAAGGCGCGCAGGTGACGATTGCGGAGCCGGGAATGGCGCCGGCGCAATTGTGGACGGATTACGCGGGGAGCTGCAGGTACACAGTGCGGCAACGGGAGCCGTACCAGATCGCTGTGGAGAAGGCCGGATTCTATAAGGCCGAAGCGAGCGGCACCGGACGAAATCAAAACAGCGTGGATGAAAACGGCGTGGGCCAAGGCAGCTTGAGAGTGGTGATCGCGCACGAGCAGATTGTGCGCGAGCAGGTGAATGTGACGGCGTCGACGCCGGGGATCGATACACAACAGATCTCCGACCAGAGCACGATGAATACGCCGGAGATCGTGAACATTCCCTATCCTACGTCGCATGACATTCGCAATCTGCTGCAGTTCAATCCCGGCGTGGTGCCGGATGCGACCGGGCAAGTTCACGTGGCCGGATCGGAGACGTGGGAGACGCTGGACACGATGGATGGGTTCGACATCCGCTCGCCGTTGGGCGGGACGCTGAGCCTGCGGGTGAGCGCGGATGCGGTACGGTCGATTGACGCGGAGACGACGCGGTACCCAGTGGAGTTTGGGCGGGCGACGGGCGGCGTGATCGCGTTTTACACGGGGATGGGCGACAACAAGTTCCGCTTCAATGCGACGAATTTCATTCCGTCGTTTCGCGACCGGAACGGACTCCGCTTCGATCAATTCGTGCCGCGATTCACGTTCAGCGGGCCGCTGAAGCGCGATCGCGCGTGGTGGTACGACGGCGTGGAACTGGAGGCCGACAACATCTACATTTCCGAGTTGCCGGCGAACGCGAATAGCGACGAACTGGTGCGCGGGAGCAATCTGACGAAGATGCAGGCGAACGTGACTTCGTCGAACATCGTGACGGCGGGGCTGCTCTACAACAACTATCACTCGCCTTACGACGGGATTTCGTCGCTTACACCGCAACCGAGCACGGTGAAGCGCAACACGATCGCGTGGATGCCGTACGCGCGGGATCAGCAGAGCTTTGGCAACGGCGCGCTGCTCGATTTAGGGGTGGGGTTTGTGAGCATTCGCGACGGATACGAGCCGCACGGGAGTGCGCCTTACGAGTACACGCCGGAACAGACGGAAGGCAGTTACTTCGAGAATCTGAGCGGGCGATCGCAGAGGATGGGGGGGACAGCTGCGTTGTACCTGCCGCCACACCAGTGGCTGGGGCGGCACGATGTGAAGGCGGGACTGGACCTGGATCATATTGCGTATGACCAGAGACAGACGCGAATGCCGGTGAGTTACCTGCGAGAGGACGGAACGCTGGAACGGCAGAGTGTGTTTGCGGCGGCGCCGGCGTTCACGCTGCACAACGGCGAGATTGGCGCGTACGTGCAGGACCGATGGCAGCCGGCAAAGGGGTGGGCGCGTGGATTACTTGTTGAGCCGGGGTTGCGATTCGATTGGGACGAGATTGTGCGGAAGCCGCTGTTTGCGCCGCGGCTGGCTGCGGTTTATACGCCGGGGGATAAGGGTGCGACGAAGATTTCGGCGGGGGTCGGGCTGTACTACGAGCACACTCAGCTGGAATATCTGGCGCAGACGAATGCGGGCATTCGATCCGACACATATTTCGAGGCAGATGGAACGACGGCGACGGGGCCGGCGGAGGAGACGGAGTTTACTGCCGAGGATGGTTTGCTGCATGCGCCGCGGGCGCTGAACTGGAGCGTGGGGGTGGAGCGGAAGCTGCCGTGGGCGATTTATGCGGGCGCGAGTTTTCTGGAGAAGCGGACGACGGACGTTTTTACGTTTGCGAATCAGAGTGCAAGTGGGGCGCTGGCCGGCGATTATTTGCTGATCAACGGGCGGGAGGATCGCTACAGCTCAGAGGAGTTCGACGCGCGAAAATTGTTTGCAAATGGGTACACGGTGTATGTGTCGTACACACATTCCTCGGCGCGGACCAACGCGGCGCTCGACTATTGGCCGACACCATCTCCGCTGGGGACGCAGCAGAGCGGGCCGCTGCCGTGGGACGTGCCGGACCGAATCATTTCGTGGGGATGGCTGCCGATTCCGCTGAAAATGCTCAAGGAGCGCTGGGATTTTGTGTACGCGCTCGACGAGCATACGGGCTTTCCGTACACGGCGGTGAATGCGGCGCAGCAGGTGGTTGGCGCGGCGGGAGGGCAGCGGTTTCCGAGTTTCGTGAACTTCAGCCCGGGACTCGAATGGAAGTTTCATTTTCGCGGACAGTACTGGGGACTGCGCGGCGTGATGGAGAATGCGACGGACAGCGGGGATCCGGCGGTGGTGAACGACGTAGTGGATTCGCCGGAGTTTGGAGCTTTCAGCGAGTTGAAGGGGCGGGCGTTCACGGCGAGGATACGGCTGATCGGGACGAAGTGAGGAAGACAGCTTTTAGCTCTTAGCTTTTAGCCTTTAGCTCGTCGTGCACCGGGAAGTTCTTTGGGTTATTCCGGAAGTAGGCGAGGGAGGCACGACGCAACAAAGGCAGGAAAAGCCTTATAAGGGGCAAACGCAAACATGCCGCCCGAGGGCGGCATGTTGAGCAAGGGTGATTGCAGTGGGCGTTCGAGGCTTAGGTCAAACGCCAGATGCCGACGCGAACGCTAGATGCCGACGCCAAATTCGCTGGCCTGCTGCGAGCCTGCGTTCGAGTAGAAGTCGTAGGGCGTGCGCTTTTTGAATCTGTAGCGGTTGCGGAGCTCTGCGCCGACATAGATGCCGACCGCGGCAACGGCAATTCCCACAGAGAACCAAGTAATGACACGGAGAGCGATCGATCCGGTCTTTTCTTCCGGTTCGGAGGATTCTGGAACGAGCAATTCTGACTTAGGATCGGCGGACATCGAGCACGGCCTCCTACGCAAACATGATAACGCAGATTACATCGGGGCCGGCGGGGCCCGGGTCCGGAAAACTCGGAAGTAATCTACGCGAAAGTGTTAATTTGGGCCAGCCAAGAGGATTTTTCTGTTTCAGGAAGGAAACTGGCGCGAATGGAATTGGCAGCCAACTGGCGGAGCTCGTCGCGTGTAAATCTCTGTTGGGTATGGGCGAGGAGGAACTCGTTGGCAAGATCGGAGCCGAAGAAGGCGGGGTCGTCTGAGTTGATGGTGACGAGGAGGCCGCGATCGAAGTAGTGGCGAAGGGGGTGGGTGGCGAAGGAGGGGCAGACACCGGTGCAGACGTTGGAGGTGGGGTTGAGCTCGACGGCGATGCCGCGATTTTTGAGCTCCGCGAGGAGCGATTCGTCCTGGATGGCAGATAAGGCGTGGCCGATGCGCTCGGAGCCGATGTCGAGCGCTTCCCAGATGGCCTCGGGACCGGTGGTTTCGCCAGCGTGGTTGGTGAGGCGCAGGCCGGCGGCCTGGGCGCGCGCGTAGAGGTGGCGGAAAGGCTCGGAACCGGAGCGGCGCTCATCGCCGCCGAGACCGATGGCGACGATGGAGGGGTAGAATTCGCGCAACTCGGCGGCCTTGCGAAAGACGCGGTCGGCTTCCTCGACGGTGAAGTGGCGGACGGCGTCGAAGATCCAGTAGAGGGAAAGGCCAAGCTCGCGGGCGGCGCGTTCGCGGGCGCGTTCGAGAGCGGCAAAGATGGGCTCGAAGCAGCGGGGATCGAAGTTGCGCCACATATAGATGACGCCGACAGAGATGAAGACCTCGGCGTGGACGACGCCCTGCGCGGCGAGCTGCTCCATCATGTGCCAGGCGACTATCTCATAGTCTTCTGGGTCGCGCAGGCGGCGAGTGACGGCCTTGAAGGACTCAATGAATTCAGTGAAATCAGTGAACCGGTATAGGGCCTCGGCTTCGTGGTGCGTGAGGGGATACTTGTCGTGACGGGCGCTGAGCTCGACCAGGGTGGCGGGCGCGATGGTGCCTTCGAGATGCAGATGCAGCTCGGCCTTGGGCAGGCCGCGGATGAATTCCTGGATTTCCGTCACAGCTTAAGTTTAGCCGGTCAGCGAGTCAGCAAGTCAGCGAGTCAGCGGGTCGGCCTCAGCATTCGCATTGCGGTTAGGCCTCTGACCGCTCGATTTCGTGCTTCCCACCCTTGCGGCAAAGGCAAGAACGCCGCAAGGATGGGGCACCCAAATTCGTACATGAACAAGCGGTCAGAAACCTAGTTCGTTTTAATCGCGGTTGCGTGGTTGCCGACGAAGGTAACGGTCCACTTCTTGCCGGCCTGATCGTAGGAAATGGTGCGATTGCCTACGTTGGAACTATCCACTTTTTGATTGTGGCCGATGGACATTTGGGTTTGAAGCTCGCTCATGCCGGTGAGGACCTGATGCGCGTCGATGGCGGCCCAGACGTTCGGCGGCCAGTTGTCGTAGATCTTATGCGGATCGTCGTAATAGAAAAGGACGTCGCAGAAATATTGTTCCTGGTCGCCGTCGAATGCGCCGATGACGGTGGCATAGAGGTCTGTGCTGTGGGGAAGCGAGAAGATGGCGAATACCTGGCGAGAGCCGTGAGAGATGCCGTCGTCGAGATCGGCGGGCGGGACGGCCTTAATGACTTTCTTGATGTCGAGTTGCTGTGCCGCTGGAATTTTTCCTTGGTCTTTGGCGAAGTCGATATGACCGGATTTGTAAGTGAAGTAGGGCATGGTGTAGCCGTTTTTCATCCAGACGCTTGTGCCCTCGAGTTTCAGCGAGTCGTCGAAGGAGGTCATGAACTTCATGCGCACGATGGCGACGTCGTCGGGCGTGAGGTTCTGGTCGGGGGCGGTTTGCGGGAGGACACCGGGACTGCGGCGGTGCTCAAAGACAGAGAAGAGATAGATGCCGCCGATGGTGAGGGTGACGAGCGTCATGAGGATGGCTTTTTGCCAGGTTTTCATGGGGCCTACTGCGTCGACCGGGGCGGAGCGAATTCGGAGCGGTGACGGCTATAGAGGAAGTAGATGAACAGGCCGATGACCAGCCAGATGAGGAAGCGATACCAGGTGATGATGGGCAGTCCGGCCATGAGCAGGAAGCAGAAGATGACGCTGAGCGCGGGAATGATGGGACCGCCGGGAACGACGAAACCGCGGCGGCGGTGAGGGTCGCGGAAGCGGAGGACGATGACTCCGATGGAGACGAGGACAAAGGCGAAGAGCGTGCCGATGTTGGAGAGGTCGGCGAGCGTGCCGATATCGAAGAGGCCGGAGGGAATGGCGACGACAAAACCGGCAACCCAAGTGGAAAAGGCCGGGGTGCGAAAGAGGGGATGGACGTTGGAGAAGATTTTGGGCAGCAGGCCGTCGCGGGACATGGAGAACCAAACGCGGGACTGGCCGATCTGGTAGACGAGGATGGAGGAGATCATTCCCATGAGCGCGCCGAGCAGGACAACGAGACGGATCCAGTAGAGCGGATGGCCGCCGGGGAGGACGGAAAGTTTCTTGAGCGCGTTGACGACGGGAGCCGCGTCGCCGACCATCGATTGCCAGGGGACGAGGCCGGTGAGGCAGACGGCGACGGCGACATAGAGCACGGTGCAGACGACCAGCGTGGCGATGATGCCGATAGGCAGATCGCGCTGGGGGTTGCGGCACTCTTCGGCAGCGGTGGAGACGGAATCGAAGCCGATGTAGGTGAAGAAGATAATGGAGCCGCCGGTGAGCACGCCGGACCAGCCGTTGGGCATGAAGGGATGCCAGTTGGAGGGGTGAATGAAGCTGATGACAGAGAAGACAAAAATGAGGATGGCGATGAGCTTGAATCCGACCATCATGTTGTTGGTGGAAGCGGACTCGCGGATGCCGCGGACCAGGATCACCGTGATGAACATGACGATGAGGAATGCGGGGATGTTGAAGCCGAAGTGCCAGCCGGGGTTGTAGAGGTTGTTTCCGGCCAGGTCCTGCAGGCCGTCGGGGAGATAAGCGGGCGAGATCCATCGGGCGCTCGGATGCAGGCCGAACCAGTCGAGCAGGTCGACGATGTGGGCGGCGAAGCCGACGCTGACGCTCATGTTGGAGCCGGCGTACTCGAGGATCAGATCCCAGCCGATGATCCAGGCGATGAGCTCGCCGAGTGTGGCATAGGTGTAGGTATAGGCTGAGCCGGCGATGGGAATCATGGAGGCCAGTTCGGCATAGCAGAGGCCGGTGAGAGCGCAGACGAAGGCCACCATCACCATGGAGAGGGCAATGGCCGGCCCCGCGCCGGGACGGCCTGCGAGCGCGGTGTGCGTGACGACGTAGTGGATAAGGGGAGTGTTTGTGATGGTGGCGTTGGGAAGCTGCTCGCCGGAGATCGCGGTGCCGATGACGGTGAAGATGCCCGAGCCGATGACCGCGCCGATGCCGAGCGCGGTGAGCGACCAAGGCCCGAGCGTCTTCTTCAGCGCGTGCTCGGGCTCCGTCGAGTCGCTGATGAGCTTGTCAATCGACTTTCGGGCGAAGAACTGGCTGGGCAGAGCAGGTCTCCTCTGTGAAGCAGCTTCTAGCCTCTAGCTCCTAGCTGCTAGCTTTCCGTGCCGAAGGGGACCCCGGGGTTTCAGCGAGGTGAGGCTAGAAGCCAGCAGCTAGAGGCCGTTCTTAACGCTTCGACTGGCCGCGGACCATCTTCTTCACTTTTTTCTTGAGTGAGCCGCGGGGGGTGGTGCGCTTGGCTTTGGGGGCGGCTTTCTTTCGCGAAGCGCGCTTGAGCTTCTTGCGTTCTGCCTTGTCTTTGATTTTGGTGGTGTCGGCCACGTTAACCTCTTTCCATCGAATGTGTTCGGGAAGCCCGCAGCGCGGGCGTTCAAGAGATTTATGTTAGCAGGTGGATCGCATGCGGCGAAAGCGCGGCGCGCATTCATCGCATTGCGGGGCGCATGCGCGCAGGCAAGTCGATTGCAGCGTACAATAAAGGAAGATCTTCTCAATGCCAGGCCTGCTCGGCTCCGGCTGACTAAGCGCTTCTGACGAGCTTTGCACCTCTACGCAGCAATCACTATGTATGCAGGAGTTCGTCATGCGTTCCGATCAGGTTCACCGCGCGCTCGCGCGAGGAATGAACCGCTTTGAAGTCTGCCGACTGGTCTCGAAGGGCGTAAGAGTGACCCATAAAACGGGCGCGCGCTTCGAGGATTCGATTAACAGCGTTTTGCTCTACCTGGGAGATCACGATCTCCCCAAGGGGGGGCTGCATCCGAGCGCCGCTGCGGAGAAGCTGGAACCCGTGGCGTAACGACAGTTGTCAGTTCTCAGTTGTCAGTTTTCAGTTCTCGGTTCACAGTTCGTAGTTCTTAATTTCCGGCGAGGTGTGGGACGTCTTTGAAACTGACCAGAGTGCAACAAAGTTTAAGCTAAACGCAAAAGAGGGACGGCAGATTCGCCGTCCCTCTCGTTTTTGGTTCCGAACTTGTTCTCAGTTCCGAACTGTTTCAGGCTTGCCGCTTAGACAACCTGAACGTTTTCTGCCTGCCAGCCCTTGGGGCCCTTGGTCACGTCGAACTGGACCTTCTGGCCTTCCTGCAGGGACCGGAAACCGGTCGACTTGATGGCGGTGTGATGGACGAAGACGTCCTCGCCGTTTTCACGGCTCAAAAATCCAAATCCCTTTGCGTCATTGAACCACTTGACTGTGCCTTGTTCCATTGTGTTGCTCCTCAAACTTACTGAATTACCGCTGAATGCAATGTGGAGTGTTGCGTGTAGGCGGTAACCGGAACAGGCAAGAACTTCAGATCGAATTCTACGATTGCACTTAGTGTAGCACGAAATGGGCTTGCGGACGGGAAAATCTTTGGGCTTGAGATGGTTAAGGCGATTGGTTTGAGGGATTTAAGGAGTGGGGGCGGAGGGACACAGATGGCGGCGACGAAGGCAGGGTACACTCAATATCGCTAGAAGGTGGGTCGCTGGAGAGTGGGTCGCTCAAAAGCGGCCAGAGAGGTGAAGCTTGAGCGGCGAGCAGGAGAGGGTTCTTGTCCTGAACCCCGGAACGACGTCGACGAAGTTCGGCGTTTATACGCGCGCGGGCGAGGAGATGTCGCGCAACATTCACCATGGAGACGAGGAGATCGAACGCTTCCGCGGCAGGCCGATGCTGGACCGTCTGGAATATCGCGCGGGGCGGATCGAGGCGGCGCTCGAAGAGGCAGGATTCACTCCTAAAGGTAAAACGGCGGAGCCGTGGGCCGCGGTGGCGGGACGGGGCGGGCTGCTGCCGCCGATGGAGTGCGGGACGTACCTTGTGGACGACATGATGGTGGAGGAGTTGCGGCGGGCGCGTCGCGGAGAACATGCGTCGAACCTGGGAGCGGTGCTGGCGCTCAAGTTTGCAACGGCGGCCGGCGCGAAGGCGTACATCGTGGACCCGGTGACGGCCGATGAGTGGCAGGAATGCGCGCGGTATTCCGGCTCGCCGCTGGTGAAGCGGTCGTTCGTGGGGCACGCGCTGAACACCAAGGCCGTGGCCCGGCGTCATGCGCGCGGGCTGGGGCGGCGCTACGAGGAGATGCGGCTGATCGTGGTGCACATGGGCAGCGGGGTTACGGTGACGGCGCACCGCGGCGGGCGCATGATCGACAGCAATTCGATCGAAGAAGGCCCGTTCGGGCCGGACCGCACGGGATCGCTGCCGGTGCGCGAGCTGATCAAGCTGTGCTTCAGCGGAAAGATGACGGAGGGTGAACTGGATCGCCACGTCTTCGGTGACGGCGGGCTGTTCGCGTATCTCGGAACGCGCGACCTGATCGAGGTGGAGCGGAGAATTGTCGCGGGCGACCGGCAGGCCGCGGCCGTCTTCGAGGCCATGGCCTATCAGATTGGAAAAGAGACGGGCGCGATGGCCACGGTGCTTGAAGGTAAGGTGGACGCGGTGCTGGTGACCGGCGGCATGGCGCGCTCCGAGCGGATGGTGGCGCAAGTACGCGGCTATGTGGATTGGATCGCGCCGGTGGCTGTGTATCCCGGCGAGGACGAGCTGCGGGCGCTGGCCGAGGGGGTATTCCGCGTGCTGGACGGAGAGGAAGAAGCGAAGCGGATGGGGAAAAACAGGGAACAAGGGAACGAGGGAACAAGGGAACGAGTGAAGAAGTGAAAGAGTGAACGAGCGAAAGAGTGAAGACGTGAAGGGCCGCCGGCTACAGGCTGGAGTTTAGAGCTAAGAGCTAGGAGCAAAAAGCAAATAGCCAAAAGCCAAAAGCTAAAAGCCAAAAGCCAAAAGCTAAAAGCTGAAAGCTGAGACCTGAAACCTGACCAGTGACAACTGACGGCTGAACACTGCAATAGAATTCGGTAGAGAATCAAGGGACAGCGAGGGACAGAGTGGCGGTTCTGGCGGTGCAGCAGATCCGGCGCATGCGGGGCGGGGCGCAGGGCCAGTTGATGCTGGGCGCGGACGGGCACGTGTACGTGGTGAAGTTCCAGAACAACCCGCAGCACACGCGGGTGCTGGCCAACGAGCTGATGGCCTCGCGGCTGGCGGCGGCGGCGGGACTGACGGTGCCGGAGACCGATCTGGTGGAGGTCTCGAGCTGGCTGATCGAGAATACGCCGGAGCTGGAGATCGACATGGGGCGGACGCGGGCGCGCTGCCTGCCGGGATTGCACTTCGGGTCGCGCTTTGCCGGGGGCACGATGCCGGGCCAGGTGGTGGACTACCTGACCGAAGAGCATCTTGCCGAGTTGAAGAACCTGGGCGAGTTCGCCGGCATCCTGGCTCTGGACAAGTGGACGGGCAATGCCAACGGGCGGCAGGCGGTGTTCACGCGGCGGCAGCGGGAGAAGCGCTACAGGGCCGTCTTCATCGATTTCGGGTACTGCTTTCACGCCGGGGAGTGGCGCTTTGAAGATGCGCCGCTGCGCGGCGTCTATTACCGCAACGATGTGTACCGGGAGATCACGGGATGGGAGTCATTTGAGCCGTGGCTGACGAGACTTGAAAACCTGCCGGCGGAGACGATCTGGGATGCGGCCAACGGCGTTCCCCCCGAATGGTATGGCGGCGACCAGAGTGAGATGGAAGCGCTTGTCGAAAAGCTGCTTGCGCGGCGGAGCCGGATCAGGGAGCTGATCGAGGCGTTTGGGAACTCGGATAGGAGGCCGTTTCCGAAATGGGGAGGGAGGGGAGGTGGGTGGCGGGAAGGGGCTTGGAAGGGTGGCCGATGGGGGGATACGATGAGGGTGAATTGAGGGACAGCTTCTAGCTCCTAGCTTCCAGCTATTTTCGTGCGGACGCAGGGAGCGGAGAGTTTGAGTGAGAGGAGATCGGCAGTGAGCTTGGTGCTCGACGGCCGAAGCCGAGGGCTGAAGCTGAAAGCTGGGAGCTTGAAACTGAGGGCTGAAAGCTAGCAGCTAGAGGCTAGAGGCTAGAAGCTAGAAGCTAAACCATGGAGAGCGGAAGCCATCGTCGGGAGTGCGCATTTCAACTGCTTCGGTATGTGCCGGACGCGGTGCGGAACGAGTATGTGCACATCGGCGTGATCCTGCGCGACACCGGCACGGCGGACGAATCTGGGAAGGTCGAGCCGGGGAAGGTCGAGCCCGGGAGGGTCGGGCCCGGGAGGGTCGAGGTGCGCTTTACGCGCGACTGGCGGCGGGTGAGGTGCCTCGATCCCGACGCCGATACGGCGCTGCTCGAAGGGATGGAGAGCGAGCTGCGGCGAAGGCTCCAAGAGGGGGCGGACCTGGGGGGAACGAAACTGGAGGCGACGGACCTTGAGGCGGCGGGAGGGCGGCTGATGCGGATTCTCGGAGAATCGCTCTCGCTGAACGTGCAGATGACCGAGCCCAAGGGCTACCTGGCCGAAAGTGTTCCCGCGGGAATGGAAGAGCTGATGCGGGTCTACGTGGACCCTCCGCCGCGGGAGCGGGCGCCGAGGCTGAGCGGACGCGCGGCGATCCAGTCACGCATGCGCGCGGAGTTCGAGCACGCCGGGGTGTGGGATCTTCTGAGAAAGAGAATCGCCGCTTCGGAGTACACGCGGGCGGGCGATCCGTTGCGCATCGACGTGGGCTACCGGCCCAACGGGGTGGTGCGGATGTTCCAGGCGGTGAGCTTCGAACCGGGGCTGGAGATGGCCAAGGTGCTCGCGTTTTCAGCGGCCGCCTTGCGCGCCGGCGTGGAGCGCGTGGAGAAAGCCGAGCTCGAGTTGACGGCGGTGATCGAGCCGGCGGCGCGCGTGGGAGCGACCGAGGAGGAACCGGAGCGGCTGGAACTCTACCGCTTCGGAGTGGAGACGATGGAGGAACATCGGATTCGCGTGCTGACCACCTCGGATATGGGCCGCGTAGCGGAGACGGCGCGGCGCGAGCTGCACGTGTAAAGAGCCGGAGCGCGGGAAAGGGTCCGGAGAACGCACCGGAGCGCGGCTCTAAGTTATTTTCTTTCAATGCAAAAGAGGATCCTCGCAGAACCCGAAAATATTTTTGTGAAGTTTGCCGATCATTTATGGGCTACGCGGTAGGATCAATCCTGTTGATGGATTTCAGGGGTATCGCGGCCGTTGCCGGGAGCGATTGAGTCAGGATTGGCTCAAAATTTGTTCCGAGTTTGCTTCGGGCGGACGGCTGGCGAATCACTGAATTTTCGGAAAAGGCATGGCCATGGGCCGTGCCTTTTTGTTTTTGAAGGCCTTTTCGTTTCTTGAAGGAAGGTGCGCGTGAAGGTAGGCGAGCAATTACGGGAGATGTGGCGGCAGGCCCGCCGCGGCAGGCAGGCCGGAGACGGTGGGGAGTCCCGGCGGGTGGAGCTAGAGGCGGGTGCGGAGGCGGAGCGCAAGACGCTGGCGCTGCCGGCGATTCTGAGCCCGGTGCAATTCCCGGGCAAGCATCTGCCCAAGCCGACGCCGATGAACCTGCGCCGGTTTGCGGAGACACCGGTGGTGCGGCGGGCGATCAACGTGATCAAGGACCGCATCGCGGCGATGGACTGGCAGATTCGAGTGCGTCGTGGCGTGCGGCCCGAGGAAGTGGCTTTTGCGGCGCGCAAGTTGCAGGCGCTGCGCCGCGCGCTGGAGGAGCCGAACCCGGCCGACAGCTTCCGCACGCTGGTGGAGCAGGCGATCGAGGACGCGCTGACCGGCGGCTTTGGAGCGATCGAGATGGAGCCGACGGGCGATCCGGAGCGGCCGGCGATGCTGTGGCCGGTGGACGGAGCGTCGATCCGCGTCAACGCCGGGTGGGACGGGGACGAGGACACACCGCGCTATGCGCAGGCCGTGCCGGGACAACTGGAGTCGGGCGCGGTAGAGCTGCTCGACCGGCAGTTGATGTACATCCGGATGAATCCGCGCAGCTTTACTCCTTTCGGGCTGGGGCCGCTGGAGGTGGCGTTCGAGACGGTGAACCAATTCCTGAGCGCGAATCGGTTCGCGGGAAAATTGGCGGCAAATTCGGTGGCGCAATACGCGCTGTGGCTGAACGAGGCCACGCCGGCGCAGCACGACCGGCTGATCCGCTGGTGGCAGGACGAGATCGAGGGCACCGGGCGCGTGCCGCTGATCTCGACCGAGCAGAAGCCGGAGGTGCTGCGCTTCGCGCAGGGAACGGACGCGGACCTGAGGCTGGCATGGCAGGAATTTTTGATCCGGATGGTGGCCAATGCATTTGGGCTGCCGCCGCTGATGCTGGGCCTGGAAGCAGACGTGAATCAATCGACGGCGTCGGAGATGGCCGACGAGGCATTCCGCGGAGCGATTTCGCCGCTGGCCATGCTGGTGGCCGGGCACATCACGCGCGACCTCTTTGCCAAGTGCATCGGCTGGCGGGAGTTCGAGTTTGTCTTCAACGAGCTGAGCGCGCGGGACGAGCAGACGGAGCTGCAGGTGCAGGTGCAGTTGCTGCAGGCCGGCGTGCTGACGATCGACGAAGTGCGGGCGATGCGAGGACTGGCACCGCTGGGGCAGGAGAAACAGCCGCTAGCTGCTAGCTCCTAGCCGCTAGCTCATCGTGCGGCGTGAGGCTTGGAGATGAGGCAATCTCTTGAGCCAGGTAAGGAACCTGGGAATTGGGCGGCAGTAGAGAAAAGCTGGCAGCTAGGAGCTAGTAGCTAGCGGCTGTGTTTGACGGAGCGAGCATGCGACTGGAAGCGATGGCGGTAAAGATTCCTCATGTGGACAAGCACCCCAACCGGGTGCCCTTTGAGGGCGTGTTGACAGTGGTGAACGCGGCCAGCGACAGAGCGCCGGCGGGAGCGCGCGGGCACCGCGTGATGCTGACGCGCGAGGCGGCAGAGAAGGCGCTGGCATCGCTGGTGGGCATGGCCGTGGATTACCGGCCGGGATGGGACGGCCACGATGCGCGGCGCAAGATCGGCCTGCTGACCGAGGCCGATGTGGTCGGTCCGCGGCTGGTGGTGCGCGGTTACTTGTACGCCCGCGATTTTCCCGAGGTGGCGCAGGCGATCACGGCGCATGCCCCGGAATCACTGGGCATGAGTTACGAGCTGGCCGATGCGCGCGTGGAGGATATGCGGGCCGAGATATGGAAGCTGACCCGAGTGACCTTTACCGGAGCGGCGGTTCTGCTGCGGGAGAAGGCAGCTTACCGGGCGACAAGTTTCCGCATGGCAAGTTAGCGGAAGACAGCGAAGTTAGCGGATCTAGTGGATCTGGCGAAGTTAGCCAAAGGAGTAAGCCGGGCGGTAAATGAGTAAGTAAGTGAGTTAGTAAATCAGCGAGTAAGAACGTGAACAAAAAGGCTCCGCTCGCGGAGCCCTTTTGTTTGACAGTGAACCGCCGCAGTGAGCAATTCGCGGAATCAGGAGAGGAAAAACATGGAACAAGGGGAAACGAACATCGTGGAGCGGCTGGAAGCCGCGACGACAGCGCTGGAAAGCGCGCTCTGCCGGTTGGAAGAGCGGCAGGGTGAGCTTTCCGGCGAGGTGGAGAGGATCTTGGCGACCGTGGAACAAAGCCGCCGCGAAACCGAGCTGGCGGAGAAGCTGGCCACGGTCGAGCGGGAGCTGGCCGAAGTAAAAGCGGCGTCGACGCAGAACGCACTGAACCCGCTGCGCCGCACCATGCCCGCAGCCACCGCTGAGATGCTGGCCAAGCATGGCATCGGCGATGGCCCGGTGGATGTGCGCTCGCTGGATGCGGCCTTGTCCGGACTGAGCCTGGAGCAGCGCATCGCGGTCAAGACGCAACTGCTGCGGGCCGGTGCGATCTCGTAGAAGCAGCTTCTAGCTACTAGCTTCTTGAGCGCAGAGGGTAGCCGGCAGGCGAAGCGCGATCAAAGTGAAAGATCGCGGACAGCGCGCCGGCGAATGATCAATCATCAACGCCAGATCAGGCACGAACAAGCTGGGAGCTAGGAGCAAGAAGCTAGCAGCTAAGCACGGCCCCATGGAGGGGGTGGAGAGAATCTATGAACGCAACCTTTGCAGACATTCATGCGGCAGCGGATTTCATCGGGCCGGGCGCTATCGAAGTTCCGCTGTATCAGACGGAGATCTTCGACATTTGCCGGCGGTCAAGTTCATTTGGCCAGCGCATCAAGCAGGTTCCGGCGACCGGACATCCGTCGCGCTTCTTTGAGGAGACGGCGATTCCCAATCCGGGGACAGCGGGCTTTGTGAATCCGCGCAGCATCAATCCCACGGTGGTGAGCCCGACGCGCGTCGAGCTGAGCGTGCCGCTGAAAGCGGTTGTGGCGCAGATCAACTACAACCTCTTCGACATCGAGCTGGGCGACCAGCAGAAGCAGTTCGCCTATCTGCAGGCCAAGGACCTTGTGGATACGGTGAGCGGCGTGATGGTGGCGCACGACGTGGCACTGTGGAACGGCAACGACACCAGCTTGAGCGCGCCCACGACCACGCAGTACATGGGATGCGCGGCGCAGATCGCCGCCGGAGGCAACTCGGTGACCGTGACCACCTCAATGAAGATCGTGGACACGATCAAGACCACAGTGGCGCAGATGGTGGCCAACAACGGCTATCACGTGCGTCCCACGGCGGTCTATGCCAACCCGGTTCTGTTGGACCTGATCGACCAGGAGATGAAGTCGGAGTACAACGTGGTTCTCAACACCGACCAGATCACGGGCGGCTTCCGCGTGAAGATGCTTTCGACGCAGGCCGGGGACATACCGTTGATTCCGGATTGGAGCCTGAGTTACACGGGCACGCCGGGAAGCGGCAATGCAGTGCTTCCGGCCTACATCGTGACCGAGGATCTGATCGAGTATCACTGGCTGGGCGATCCCACGCCGCGCGTCTTCCAGCTTGGACTGCCGAATTCGCTGACCCACCAGTATGTGGCGGTCAAGTTCGGCGCTCCAGTGGTGAAGGGCGCGAACTTCGCCCATTACCAGGTGCTGGTCGACCGGTAAACGAAAACAGGGATCAGGGATCAGGGGTCAGGGATCAGTCTGAAGTGAAAACGAGTTTGCAGTCAGCTCCTGAGGCTTTAACTCGCAGATTGATCGCTGACCACTGATCATTGGCGCCTGACAACTTTGAAAGGATGCGCGATGGCATATCTGGAGCCAGCGGACTACACGAACTATGGATTGCCGGCCGGGACCACGGCAGACTGGATTACGGCGGCGACGGCCTTGATCAACAGTTACTGCAGGCGGCCGGATCTGAACGTGATTCAGTACACGGAGCGGCTGCGCGTAACGGCGGGGGCGCAGACCGTGCGGCTGAGCTATCTGCCGTTGGCCCCGCTGACGCCGGCGACGACGCCGATGGTGAGCCTGGAAGGACGCTATGCAAGGCCCCGGCGCGGGGAGATTCCACAGGAGCCGCTGATCGAGATCGCATGGGCGTTTGCGCTGCCCGGGCAATGGACGTCGATCGATGCCACGCTTGTGGACTTCGACCCCAACACCGGGGAGCTGACGCTGCCGTGGAATGTTCTGGGACTGCCGTTCAACGAAGTGCAGGCGACTTACACGGCGGGCCTGGCGGCGATCGGCGACGACGTGAAGTCGGCGTGCGCGCAGATTGTGCGCAATGCGCAGGCGACGCCGGCGCTGAACGCGAGCATGAGCAGGATCGACACGATGCAAATCAAGTATTTTTCAAGTTCGCTGATCGATGAGACGGTGCAGGCGTGGCTGAATCCGTACGTTGCGAACAGGCTGGGGTGAGCGATGAGCGATACGGCGCCGCGTAACCCGCGGGGCGCGCCGCAGATGCTGGCCGACGCGCTGCTGCGCAGCGCATCGGGTACGACGGCCCTTCTGCGCGTGACCGGCACGAACACGGATACGAGCATGTCGGAGGTGGGCTTGGTGGCGACCACGTTCGCCGACGTTCCGGTAAGCCCGGTGGTGATGCGCAAGCTGCGGCCGACGTGGCAGGAGCGCGGCGAGTCGAAGTGGGAGCTGCTGGTGTCGGCAACGAGTGTGGAGCAGCAGATCAACACTCTCGATTTGCCGTCGGCACAGTCTCTATTCGCCATGACTTTGGCGGTTACCGTGGCCGGGCAAGACTATCTGATTGAGTCGATCGCTTCCAATGAGGCGTTCGGCCAGGTGTATCTCTACCGGCTGCTTTTGCGCGAGGCACGGCAGCAGGCGGTGTAACCGCGCGAGGAGCATCGATGCAGAATGCGAAAGATTCTTTTTATATGGCGTTGCGCACGCGGCTCACCGAGATCAATCCGCAGCGGACGATCATGGTACGTGGCACCGTAAGGCCGGGAATCCTGGTGGAGGAATCAGAGGCTCCATTCAGCCAGTTCCCCAGCGACGTGTTTGTGCTGCGCTGGCTGGGCCTGGCTGTCGATCTGGACCTAGCATCGACGATGACGGGCGAGCAATGCGAAATCGTCTACCAGACGTGCGGCACACAGAGCTTCGGCGGGCTGGACCGCGGCCGAACCTTGAGCGCGATGGACGGGGAATTGATGGCGATGATTCAGCCCTTCTACACACCGAAGCTGAATTACGCCGCCACACCGCCGGCCGCCATGCTGACGCAGGTTTTCTGGGATGAGCCGGTGTTCTCGCCCATCGTTACCCAGCGCGACCGACTGAGCCGCAGCGCGACGGTGTTGGTTTACAGCTACCAGGAGCAGGGGGAGTAAATGGCAGCAACTTGGTTTTCCGCTCCGGCGCCGATGGCGCGAAGGGTGCGTGCTTTCTTTGCGCCGGTGAATCGCGGCGCGCAGACGCCCGTTCTTTTCGATCCGTCGGAACAGGACCGGTTTAGTCTCGATGTTCCACTGGCACCTTGGATCAGCCTGGGATGGGTGCAGGATTTTGTGCGCAAGACGACGAGTAAGTCTGCGGCGCTGATGACCGGAATTCCCGCAGCGGCGCTCGAACAGGTGCGCGAGACCCTCGAGGCGCAGGTAGGTCTTCAATTTCTAAGCTGGACGAAGTTGACGATGGGTCTGGCTACCGGATCGCAACATATGAACATCCTTGCGCCGGCGATTGGCGCGGCTCCTGCAGCCGATGGAGCACAAGCATCGCCCGCAGTCACACCTCAAAGCGGTTCGACGAGCACATCGATTCTGCTGACGCTTACGGACGCGGCTAAATTCACACCCGGCGCGATCGTTGCTGCGGATGTGGATTACACCGGGCAGACCGGCTATGTGGGCACGCCGGTGGCCGGAGCGTATGTGCGCCAGGCGCTCACGGATGTGGACTACGTGCGGCGCGTAACATTTAACGTCGCGCTAGTGTCGCAAGTTACCGCGACCGGGCTGACTCTGGCCGAGCCGTTGCCGGGCGGCGCCCCCGCAACGGGCGCCAAGGTGCAGGCAGTGACCGGATTCGTCGATCGAGAAGGCGGAAGCTTCTACCAAGAGTGGTCGGGACTCTTTGTGATGGAAGGCAGCCAGGGAGAGAGAGTCTTCTTCCACTATCCAAGACTGCAAGCTATAACCGGAGCGGAGGAGACTAATACCCCGCTCAATCCAAAAAATCAGAGCGGACATTCGCGTGTTCTACTCAAGGCTCAGTTTCTGGCGTTGCCGGTGACAGACCCATTGGATGGAGAACGCGTGGTATGTTACCGGAGCTTTCTGCCAGCGGCAAACGCGCTTGTATAGTGCGCGGCAATAAATCTAAGTTACCAGACTGCGAGTTGCGATGAAGATACAAATCCAAAGGCAGGATTACACGGCTGCGTTCGACTCCGTGCGTCCATTGACCATCAAGCGCAAGCTGAACGCACCGTCTGTCTGCGAGTTATGGTTGAGCCTACCAGTCAACGGCAGTCTCGCAACGCCAGCGCGCTTTCAATCTATTTCGGTGACCGGCGATGACGGGACAACTTACTTCACGGGGTATATCGCTGTAACTCCCTTGCCAGAGTATGCGGGAATGGGCCTTGAAGGGCCACGCTACCGGCTGGCGATTCAGGCCGTCAGCGATGAGATTTTGTTGGACCAGGTGCTGATGCCGCCCAGCGCCGGATTGGTCGAAGAGGATGCGGGGACGTTGCTCGCCGCCCTTGTGGCTCACACTGGATCGACATCGCTGCGGACGACTTCACTGAATACTCTTGTGGGGAACTTTACTCCGGAGCCGGGAGCAAGTTGGAGCAAAAGCGCCGGAGAGGCGGCGGGCATGGCACGGGCGGCATATCGTGCGCAGAGCGGCGCAATCACGCTGTCCGCAGTACAGGCGACGGTGCATCCTTTGAACGAAACCGATGGCAGCCTGAACTTGGGTAACCTGGCCATGACGGCAAGCGTTAAGCGCGCGCTGGCCAACGATGTTACCGTTTGCGGCGAGAATGAGCCGGCAGCCTATGTTACGGAGTACTTTCTCGGCGACGGAGCGACAACACAGTTCAATCTGGCAGTTGAGCCATACTTTCCCGCGACTTCAAAATCCACAATCATCAGCGAGCTTTTTAACGAGCCACAAATCAACGATGCGGTGTGGGAGTTTTCCGAGGGAACGGGCTACCTTACGATTGGCCCCGGCGGCCTGGCGATGAACGGTGGCAGCGGGATCGACGGGCAGACGCTGCTGACGTGGATCGATCCAATCGAAATGGGCGGAACGCTGCTGCTTGAAGCAGTGGGAGTGAAACTGTCTCCCGGGAGCACCGGCATCGTGGCGGGATTCTTTACCGACCTCCTGACTGCGGCGAATTGCACGGCGGGATTTCAGGCTACGGCGCAACAAGGCACCGGGTCCGTGACGTTGCAGCCAGTCGTGGAGGGCACTCCAGCCGGAATCACGTTTGCATTGAACCCAGCCAACCAGTACACGCTCCGTGTTCGCGTCCATTGTCCGGAGTGTAATCGCGCGCAAGCAATGTATTACTCCTTTGGAGATCAGGGGCTCATAGGCGCCGGCGGTGAATGGGCCATCGCTTCTGGAAAGATCCAGATGGAGATTCAAGAATTTGTCAACGGCGTCGGCGCAACTCCTGTCACGCTGTATGACGGGGCTGTTACCTACCTGCCTGGCTCGTGCCTGGTGGTGCCGGCCAGCAGTATCAATTTAATTGGAACGATTCGCGCCGTAAGCCTTACGAACTTGGGGTCAGGCTGGGTTGTAAGTACCCCATCGGGCGGCGGACCGTATACGCGAAGGGTTGGCACAACCGCCGAAGCCGCGGAGTGCCATCTGGAGCGCACTGGCAAGGTGACGTTTTACACCGGATACACCCCGGCTGCAGGCGAGCAGATTGCAGTGAGTTATCGTGCGGTTGGGCGGGCCGTGGGCCGCGCGGTGAACTCGACCAGCCAACAGGCGCTGGCACACGCCGGCTCGCCAACAGTGGCCGCATGGATCGGTTCAGTCAGTCGTCCCCAGGCACGCAGCTCCGCGGATTGCCGCAACGCCGCACTGGTGATGGAGCAGGCCGCAGCCAGCGTGAGCGCGCTTTGGAGTGGAACGTACAAAGGGAACCGGATGAGCTTTGCAGCGGATGTTTGGCCCGGCGATGCACTGCTGCTGAACGCACCCTCGACAAATCTGAATGCGGAAGTCGTGGTGCGCACAGTCAAAGTAACTTACCGCGCCAGTTACCCTGACTTAGTGGCATACGAGATCACCTTTGCCAATGACTGGGCAGATGACTTAGCCATCAAGACCAGTGCAGCGGTGCCAGCCAACACCTGGTTGCCAGCTCCCATTGCCCCTACAGTGCTCGCCAATCTTGCCGGACTTACGGTGGCCGCGATGAACGGGAGCACAGTTACGGTGAATACCGGAGTGACACCGCCAAGCGGCGGCGGGTTCGAGATTCGATTGCGCGATTTTGCTTTCATGCCCGGCGAGGATCCGACGCTGGTGTTGCGCGGCTCGCAGCCGAGTCTTACGTTTTCACGCATTTCGGCGAGCGATCGGTTCTACATTCGGATGTACGATGGTTCGACGCCGCCAAATTATTCGGAGTTTTCGACGGCGTTGTTTATCAATCTGCCGTTGAGCTCTTGAACGGAAGCACGAGCGAAAACGATGTATTCAACGGAGTCCGGTGGATGCTCATGATGAATGAATTCGAGGCCCAGGTACTGAGCGATCTATGTGTACTGAAATCGCAGATGACCGGACTGTTGGGCGACGGCAACGGCGGCCGTCTGGCGGAACTGGAGCGGCGCATGGACCGCCATGAGCAGAACTGGCAGCGCGCCAAGGGATTCCTCGCGGCTGTGAGCGTACTGTTCGCCGTGATCGAAGTGGCCGTTGAGGCGTGGCACCGGCACTAGAGCAGTTGTCTCGGACGAACCTTCGTATAATGACCCCATGAGCGAACAACCGCTGGTGGGCGTTGTGATGGGCAGCAAGAGCGACTACGAAGTGCTCTCGGCGGCCGTAGAAATTCTGCGCGCGCTCAAGATTCCACATGAAGCGCGCATCGTAAGCGCGCACCGAACGCCGGACTGGCTTTTCAAATACGCAGAGACGGCTCGCGAGCGCGGACTGCGCGCGATCATCGCCGGAGCCGGCGGCGCGGCGCATCTGCCCGGAATGCTGGCCGCGAAAACGCTCGTGCCCGTGCTCGGAGTTCCTGTTCCCGCCACGCAGCTCAACGGCCTGGATGCGTTGCTGTCTATCGTGCAGATGCCCAAGGGCGTCCCCGTTGGAACACTGGCCATTGGCAAGGCCGGTGCGGCCAACGCCGCGCTGCTGGCCGCGGAGATTCTGGCCGGAACCGATACCGCTCTCTACGACCGTCTCGCCGCGTGGCGCGCCGCGCGCACCCAGGAAGTGCTCGACCAGAAGATTGGCGAGGAGCAGGCCGGGTGAGTTCCGCTTCCGATTCAAAAACAGCGCAAATCCTTCCCGGTAGCTTGCTGGCCATTCTCGGTGGCGGCCAATTGGGGCGCATGACCGCAATGGCTGCGCGCACTATGGGCTATCGCGTGCGCGTGATGGACCCCGAGGCAAGGTGCCCGGCGAGCTTTGTGGCGGATGAAACCATCGTGGGCCGCTGGGACGACGTGGATGCTGCGCGGCGACTGGCTGCGGGCGCGGACGCAGTGACGCTGGAGATCGAGCAGATCGGCGTGGATGCGTTGCGTGAAGTTGCGAGCCTTGCGCCGTTGCGGCCAGGCGTAGAACCGGTCGGGATTATTCAGGATAAGACACTGCAAAAAACGTGGCTCGAGGAAAATGGCTTTCCCGTGGGCCCGTTTCGGGTCGTTCGCAGCGAAGCGGAACTGCATGATGCGGTAGCCACGCTCGGCGGGCAGGTGTTTCTGAAGATCGGACACGGCGGTTACGATGGCCGCGGCCAGGCGCGGATCGTCACTTCGTGCGGTTCTGGTCTTGGAGAAGTTTGGAGTCAACTTGGCGCGCGGCCCGCTGTGGCCGAGCAAGCCCTCAATCTCGAATGCGAGATCAGCGTGATGGCCGCGCGGAGCCCGTCGGGTGAAGTTCGCGTGTATCCGGCCGCGCGCAATCACCACGAGAATCAAATTCTGGCGTGGAGCGTGCTGCCCGCAGGCGTGCCGGCTGCACTTGAATCGCGCGCGGAAATACTGGTCGCGGACCTGGTGACGAAGCTCGGGATCGAGGGACTGCTTTGCGCGGAGATTTTCATTACGCGTAGTGGAGAGCTATACATCAACGAGCTTGCGCCACGGCCGCACAACAGCTATCACCAAAGCGAGCGCGGCTGCGTGACCAGCCAGTTCGAGCAGCTTGTGCGTGCGGTTTGCAATCTGCCGCTGGGCTCGACGGAACCGATCAGTCCGGCGGCGATCGTGAATCTGCTTGGCGATGTGTGGCTGAAGGGCGAGCCGAGGTTTGCTGCGGCACTCGCGGTTCCCGGCGTGCGATTGCACCTCTACGAGAAGCACACGCCGCGAGCAGGGCGCAAGATGGGGCATTTGTCGGCGGTGGGGGTGTCGGCGGAAGAGGCACTGGAGCGAGTGCTGGAAGCGAAGGAGAGACTCTAACGCGTGAGCCGGTAGAGGACGTGGCGGCGCAGCGGATGACCCTCGGGCAACGCCGGGTGATCGAAATCGTCACGCGGATCGTGCGCCATACCGATCTTCTCCATCACGCGACGAGAGCGCAGGTTTTCGGGAACTGTGAAGGAGACGAGGCTGTCGAGGCCCAACTCATCGAATCCGAAGCGGACCGCAGCGCGTGCGCCTTCAGTCGCCAATCCCCGGCCCCAGCAATCGAACGCGAGCCGCCAGCCGACTTCGACCGCGGGCATGAAGGGCGCATCGAAGGCCGGGATGGACAGTCCGATGAAGCCAATGAAGGAATGATTCTCAAGCAACTCGGCGGCGAACGGTCCAAAGCCGTGACGTTCGAAGTGGGCCTGAGCGCGGTCGACGAGCGCGTCGGACTCGGCGGGCGAGAGCGGAACGGGCAGGAACTCCATGACGCGAGGATCGGCGTTGATCATTTGGAAAGGCAGCCGGTCTGTCTCGCGCCATCGGCGCAGCAGAAGACGTTCTGTTCTGATCGTTTCGCGCATGAGTCGCCAGATATGCCGCCGACCAGGTATTGTTCAAAGTGACGCGGCCTGCTCGGCCTTTTCCCAGCGCTTGGGCCTGCGGTTCTGCTGCAAAATCTTCTTGCGCAGGCGCAGCGACTTGGGCGTGACCTCGACGAACTCATCGTCTGCGATGAATTCGATGGCCTGCTCGAGGTTCAGTGTCTTGTAAGGCACAAGGCGGATGGCGTCATCGGCGGTAGAGGCGCGCATGTTGGTCATCTTCTTTTCGCGGACCACGTTTACGTCGAGGTCATTATCGCGCGAGTGTTCGCCGACAATCATGCCTTCGTAGACTTCCACGCCCGCTCCGACAAAAAGAATTCCGCGCTCCTGCAGGCCATTGAGCGCATAGGTCGTGGTCGGTCCCAGGCGGTCGGCGATGAGCGCGCCCGTTGGCCGCTGTGGAATCTCGCCCTGGTACGGAATGTATCCGTCGAAGAGCGTGTTCATCACGATGGTTCCGCGCGTCTCAGTGAGCATTTCGCTGCGCAGGCCGATGAGCCCGCGGCTAGGGACACGAAACTCCAGGCGCACGCGGCCCGAACCGTGATTGTGCATCTTGGTCATCTCGCCTTTGCGCGGGCCGAGTTTCTCAATCACCGTGCCGGTGAATTGCTCGGGCACGTCGATGGTGAGGTGCTCGACCGGCTCCATGCGCACGCCGTCGACCACTTTCGTTACGATCTCCGGGCGGCCGGCCATCAGCTCGAAGCCCTCGCGGCGCATCATTTCAATCAAGATTGCGAGTTGAAGCTCGCCGCGGCCCAGCACTTTGAAGCTGTCGGGCGAGCCAGTTTCTTCCACGCGAATCGAAACATTGGTGAGCAACTCTTTTTCCAGGCGCTCGCGGAGGTTGCGGCTAGTGACGTACTGGCCTTCGCGTCCGGCGAAGGGCGACGTATTCACACTGAACTGAATAGCAATCGTCGGCTCGTCAATGACGATGAGGGGCAGCGGCGATGGATTGTCCACGCTGGTGATGGTCTCGCCGATAGTGATGCCTTCAATGCCGGCAACGGCCACGATGTCGCCCATCGTGGTCTCTTCGATCTCGGTGCGCTTGAGCCCCGAGAAGGTGAACAGCTTGGTGATGCGCGTTTTGTAGAGCGAGCCGTCACGGCGCGAGATGTTTGCTTCGTCGCCGGCGTGCAATGTGCCCTGAAAGACGCGGCAAATGGCAATGCGGCCGAGGTAATCGGAGTAATCGAGATTAGCGACCAGAATCTGCAACGCGCCGCCGGGATCACCCGTCGCTTCCGGGATCGTTTCCACGATGGCTCGGAAGAGCGGCTGCAAATCCACGCCCGGCTTGGCTGGATCGGTCGTCGCGGTGCCGGCCTTGGCGACGGCGTACAAAACCGGAAAATCCAATTGCGATTCATCCGCGTCGAGGTCGATGAACAAGTCGTAGATTTCGTTCAGCACTTCCTGCGGGCGCGCGTCGGGCCGATCGACTTTGTTGATGACGACGATGGGCGGCAGCTTCGCCTCGAGTGCTTTTGAGAGCACGTAGCGCGTCTGGGGCAGCGGGCCCTCCGCTGCGTCGACCAGCAGCATCACTCCGTCGACCATTTTGAGCGCGCGCTCCACCTCGCCGCCAAAATCGGCGTGGCCGGGAGTGTCCACAATGTTGATCTTTCCGCCATCGAAGTTGATAGCAGTGTTCTTGGCGAGAATGGTGATGCCGCGCTCGCGCTCCAACTCGTTTGAGTCCATTACGCGCTCGGCCACCTGCTCATTGGCGCGGAAGGTTCCGGCCTGGCGCAACATGCCGTCCACGAGCGTCGTCTTGCCATGGTCCACATGGGCGATGATGGCGATATTGCGTATCGTCTGGCTCACAGGTGCAGTTTTTCCTTCTCTCGGAGTCGGCCGCGCGGGCCCTCGGAACGGTTAGGGGAGTGAAAGGTGAAAAAATGGGAACATTCGCCGCACAATGCGGCAGATTTCATTTTATCAGGCGAACAACTGCCGGCCGATTCGGAGGGCGTGCACAGCGCACGTTTGAACGATCTATAGCTGCGATCCGCCAGCATTCAACCGGCGTTCACAATTCAGGCGTCAGTGGCCCGATACGATGAGGGGGAGTCCGGCTGCAAGTGCATTTGACGCGAGTGCAAGCGGACATCTCGAGTGGAAGGATGACTTTACCTGGGATTCGCTTGGACTCGATCGATCAGATCCGTGGCGAATTCGATAGTATTAGCCCTGCTAAGGTGTAATTCCCCGCATTTCATTCGATGCCTTTTTGCCGCCCCAATTTGATTTCCCGAACGCTCTGCTGGTTGACTTGCGCGTTTCTGCTGACGGCGGCGATCGCCCGAGCGCAGACACCAAGCGATTTACCGTCCGCGCCGCAGCCGCAGATCGCGACTGAGGGCGGCGGGTCAAGACAGGCCGATCTCTTGGTCGCATTCTCGCAGCAAACAACAACTCCCTCCACATCAGCCAGCGACACTTCTTCATCCGGCTCAGAGGGCCAGGAGGCGGACCAACCGTCGACGACGCTTACCATGGCGCCGCACTCTGAGAATGCGCGCTATTGGATTTCCGGGCAGGTCAACAGCATCTTCCAGATGCACGGACATTTCCATTCGCCGTACGAGGGTCCCAATAGCCTCGTCGACGATTTCGAGACGAAAGCCTCGGAGGTCGCGACACTCTATCTTGGCTATCAACTCTTCCCGAACTCGCTGTACAACACGGACCTGATCGTCAATTTTGAGAATGCAGGCGGTCGCGGGATTTCTGAGGAGCTAGGCCTGGCGGGCGAAACGAACGTTGACGTTGTTCGCGACCCGACCCTTGGTCTTGGGCCATATCTCGCTCGCGGCGAGATTCACCAGATTGTGGGCCTGACCGATGAGATGACGGATCAGGATCGCGGGCCGTTCGCGCTGGCGAGCAAAGTTCCCGTGAGGCGGTTCGAGATCCGCTTGGGAAAGATGAGCCTCGCCGACGTCTTCGACCTAAATTCCGTTGGCTCAGACAGCCATCTGCAATTCGCGAATTGGACCATCGTCAACAACGGCGCGTGGGACTACGCGGCAGATACGCGCGGCTATACCTTTGCCGGAATTCTGGAGTACGACGACCGCATTTGGTCAGCGCGCTACGCCATCGCGGTAATGCCAACCGTCGCGAACGGCGCCGACCTCGATTGGGCGCTCAGACGCGCCAGCGCGCAGAACTGGGAGTTCGAAGTGCGCAAGGGGCTGTTCGCCGAGTGGCTTAATCCGAAGCGCGAGGGCGCCGTGCGTGTACTCAGCTATGTGAACCACGCGCACATGGGTGACTTCCGGGAATCGGTGGACCAGTACCTGAATGGCCAAGTGGTGACACCCGACATTACTGAGACCAGGAAATTTGGCGCGGTGAAGTACGGCTTTGGCCTGAATACCGAGCAGGAAGTAACGGATAGCCTGCGGCTCTTCGCGCGTTTCGGCTGGAACGAGGATCAGCATGAATCGTTTGTCTACACCGAGGTCGGCCAAACGATTCTCTTTGGCGGCGACTACAACGGACACTGCTGGCACCGGCTCAACGACAAAGTGGGCGTGGCGTTTGTGTCAAACGCCATCAAGCGCGACCACCAGAATTATCTGCACTACGGCGGGCTGGGATTCCTGCTGGGCGACGGCAATCTGCGCTATGGGCGCGAGGACATCTTGGAGTGGTATTACAACGCGCATCTTTGGCGTGGATTGTTTGCCATGGTGGGTGGTACTCAGATTGCGCATCCCGGCTACAACACCGACCGCGGCCCGGTATATGTGACGACGGTGAGAGCGCACATCGACTTTTGAAAGCAGGGACCGAGGGACCAAGGGACCAAGGGAACAAGGGACCGAGGGTGGTGACGGAGTGAAGAAGTGAAGGATTGAGCGGAGGAAAACCGCCGGCGACAAGCTTCGGGCTACTGGCTCACTTGGCTGGCGGCGTTTGCGGCTGGGCCTGCGATTGGTCGGGCAGGGTCACGATGACTTCGCCGGGTTTGGCGTAGTGCAGCTTCTCCCGCGCCTCGCGTTCAATCGCGTCGGGATCGGAATTCAGCCGCTCGATCTGCTGCCGCATCTGCGCATTTTCCCGCTGCAGGTCCTTGATCTCCTGCTGCAGGGCGCGGTCCTCGGCGCGCTTCTGCTGCCAAACCGACAAGCCATGATTGCCGTAGATGACGTGCCATGTGACCATGAGCGCCAAAATGACGGCGACTCCAGTACCCGCAGGCCGCCAAAGGCGCTGCATCCATCCGAGCGCCCAGGTGCGCAGCCAAGCAGGCTTCTTGCCTGCCGCCACCGTCTTCGCGTGCCCATTCTCTTCCGGCATCGAATCCCAATCCGTGCTTGCGGTCCGCGATTGGACCTTAGCTCAGCACAAACTTCTCGGCTGCCGACCGCAACGACTGCAGATCGCGCTCGCTGCGCGTTTCGGTATAAGCTCGGACCACAGGTTCGGTCCCCGACAATCGGAAGCAAACCCATGAGCCGTCGTCCAGAATCAGCTTGAGGCCGTCGGTCCTGACGACCTGGACGACCTTGCGCCCGCCCAACTCATTCGGATCAGCCTTCAACTTCTCAGTGAACGCGGCTTTCTGCTCCGCGGTCAAGTGGAAGTTCTCGCGAACCGGGAAATAGGAACCAACCTTGGCAAAAAGGGCCTTTAATTGTGCGCCGAGGCTGGCGCCGCGCGTTGCCACCATCTCCGCCACGAGCAGACCGGCAATTACGCCGTCTTTCTCCGGGACGTGACCGCGAATGGTGAGGCCTGCAGATTCCTCGCCGCCGATGGCGATTTTGTCCTGATCGATCAGCGCGCCGATATATTTGAAGCCCACCGGCGTTTCATAGAGCGGAACTTTGTAAAACTCGGCGAGCGCGTTGATCAGGTTGGTGGTCGCGACGCTCTTGGCCACGCCGTTCTTCCAGCCGCGCGTCTCCACCAGATAATCGAAGAGCAATGCGATGACGTAATTCGGCTGGATAAACGTTCCGTCACCGTCCACGATGCCGAAGCGGTCCGCATCGCCGTCTGTGGCGATTACGAGGGCCGCGCCGATCTCCGTCATTTTTTTCTTCGCAGCATCGAGGAGCTCGTCGGAGGGCTCGGGCGCGCGGCCACCGAAGAGCACGTCGCGGTAGTCGTGGACGGTTTCGACGGTGACGCCGGCCTGGCGGAGCAGGTGGCAGGGATAGCCGCGGCCCGCGCCCCAAAACGGATCGTAGACCACTTTGATGCCCGACTTGGCGATGGCCTTCAGATCCACGAGCTCGGCGAGGCGCTTGAGGAACGCAGGCTTCACGTCCACGGTCTCGAATTGGTCCGCCGTTGCGAGCGGGCTGGGAACGTCGTGGCCGCCGCCTCCGCCGGCAATCTCTTCAATAGCGGCTTCGATTTGTTGAGTGGCTTCGGGCAGAGCCGGCGCGCCGTCGGGCGTGGAGTACTTGATGCCGTTATACTCCGGCGGATTGTGCGAGGCGGTGAAGTTGATAGAGCCCGAAGTCTTTAGCGCACGTACAGCATAGGCAATCGCCGGCGTGGGAGCAGCCTCGGGAATCACGATGGGCGTGACGCCCGCGCCTGCCAGCACGCGCGCGGCCTCGGCCACAAAGCTCTCGCCCAGAAAGCGCGGATCGCGGCCCACGAGCACGCGATGCGGCGCTGGAAGCGTCTTCACATAAGCGGCGATTCCCGCCACAGCCAGCCGAATATTGGCCACCGTAAATTCGTCGGCCACAATCGCCCGCCATCCCGAAGTGCCAAATTTGATCGCTGAGGTCATCCGTTTCTCCACACGTGCGGCCTCGCGGGCCGCAAAGTTCATACTGCAACACCGGACCCGGATCGGCAAGCTGCAGTTCGATCACCAGATCGAAACGAACCGATGGGAGGCTTTGCGAGGCCATTTGGGCGTAGAGTGTTGGCAGAATCGTTTTCGGCAGAATCGTACTTAACGTGGAGGGGCCAAATGCTCGAATCTACTTCGTCCGCGCGGATCGTGATGACCACCGTGATGAGCGCCGAGGAGGGCACGCGCCTGGGGCGCACGCTCGTGGAGGAGCGCCTGGCTGCATGCGCCACACTCCTTCCCCCCGTTCACTCGATTTACCGCTGGCAGGGCAAGATCGAGTCGTCAGCCGAGACCCTGCTTCTACTCAAGACCGCGAGCGAACAGTTGCCCGCTCTTGAATCGAGACTGCAGGAGCTCCACAGTTACCAAACTCCTGAATTCCTGGTGCTTGGGATCGAGGCCGGGAGCCACTCTTATCTGAAATGGCTACACGCCTGCCTGAATGCGCCGCAAGGTACCAAAGTATAAACGAACGTCATAGCCAATAAAAGACCCTCTGCTATCCTTGTTGGATTCTGTCTTCATGCGTTGGCTCCTCATCGTACTTCTTGTATCGCTCGGGGCGCTGCTCGTTGCGGCTGCGGGGGCTGCCCGTCACATTTGGCTGCAGCGCACCAGGCTCGGGAGTGAACGCTCCGCTGCCCTGGAGCCGGCTGAGGAGCCCGACCTGAAAGTGAAGCCCTGAGAATTGTTGCGATGAGCGGTCCGGCATTCCGCCGGAAGCAGACGGTTATCGTGTGGTCATACACTGAATGCTGTTGCAAGATTGAAGAAAAATTACAGTTTCGTTGCCGAAAGGATCTCCCCCGACGTGAGCACCAAAACCCCCGATCTCGCAGGCTCGAAGGCCGTGAACGAAATCTCCATCGCCCATAGCCCGGACTCCGATGATGCCTTCATGTTCTATGGCTTGGCGACCAACAAGGTTCGGGTGCCCGGCTACCGCTTCAGTCACACGCTCTGTGACATTGAGACGCTCAACCGCCGGGCCCGCGAAGAGGCGTTCTACGACATAACGGCCATCAGCTTTCACGCTTATCCGTATTTGCAGGAGAACTACACGCTGATGGGCTGCGGCGGCAGCGTGGGCGAAGGTTACGGTCCGATGGTCGTCGCCAGCCGCATGCTCGACGTGAACGACCTCGGCCGCATCCGCGTTGCGGTTCCGGGCACGCTGACCACGGCCTATCTCGCGCTCAAAATCCTCAACCCGGAGATTATGACCGTTACCGTTCCATTCGACCGCATCATTCCCGAGATTCTGGCCGGCAACTACGATGCGGGCCTCATCATTCACGAGGGGCAGCTCACCTATTCCACCAGCGGACTCTTTAGAGTGATTGACCTTGGCGCCTGGTGGCGCGAAACCACCGGCCTGGTGCTGCCGCTGGGCGGTAACGCGATCCGCCGCTCGCTCGGCGCCAAAGCGCACAAAGTCATCTCCAAGGCGCTTCGCGACTCGATCCGGTATGCCCTGGACCATCGCGAGCAGGCCCTCGAATACGCTATGCAGTTTGCGCGCGACCTCGACACCACAATGGCCAGCCAATTTGTGAGCATGTATGTGAATGAGCGCACTCTTGACTACGGCGCCGATGGCCGCGAAGCGATCCGCAAGCTGCTGGCAATGGGCCACGAGCGCGGCATTATCTCCATTGCCCCGCAAGTCGACTTTGTGGATTAGCGCATCTTCAGGATGAGCTGCGTCGCTGCCGCCGCTGCATGCGACTGCGCCGCTTTCTTGCCCGGGTGCGGACACAGTACCTTTAGGGCGTTCAATCCGCTCTAAGGTCATTGTGCTGGCCCAACAATCTTCGCGGGCTTTCTAATTTTTTTCTAATCTTTGCCGATGCATCCAACAAGGAGCTTTGCCGGATGCCTTCGCCCACGTCTCCCGCCATCCTCTTTGCGTCGCCGGACCCGGCACTTCTCTGCGCCATCGAACCGATGCTTTTGGCCGCAGGCGCGCGGGTCGACGTGGTTCTGTCCGCTGAGGCGGCGCGCGTTTCCATCGCCAGCGGGAAACCGCCAGGCCTGCTTCTGCTCGATGCGAGCCTGCCCGACATGCCGATCAGCCAGTTGCTCGCCGCGGCGCGGTCCCAGGGCGACGTCCCACGCTTCCCTATTGTTCTGGTTGCAGACACGGTAACCCAGGAATGGATCGATCGACTTGCCGACGGCGCGGTTGACGATCTCATCCTTCGCTCAGCTGAACGCGCCTACTGGCAGGTGCGGATTGACCTTGTGATGCGGGATCAGCGGATGGCTCTCGAGCTTGAAACTCTTCGCGATGCGGCCATCCGCAACGCTCAGTTTGACCGCCTTACCGGCGTCTACAACCGCGAAACCATGCTCGCCATGCTCTTCCGCGAGACCGACCGCGTGCAACGCATGGGCAGTTCGCTCTGCCTGGTGCTCTTCGATATCGATGACTTCGGCCACTGGAACTCGCGGCTAGGCGTGGACGCCTGCGATGAGCTGCTTTGCCAGGTGGCGAGCCGTACCGGCGCCATTCTGCGCAGCTACGATTTGCTGGGGCGCCCCGGTATGGACGTGTTCCTGATCGCCCTGCCTGCATGCAGCCCCGCCAGCGCCATGATCCTGGCCGAGCGTCTTCGCGTGGATGTTTTCTCCGTGCCCTTCCGCGTGGCGGGCGAGGCCGTCCGCCTCTCCGCGTGCTTTGGTATCGCCAACAGCCGCGGCCGGTCGCCAGTGGTGGTTCTGCGCGAGGCCGAAAAGGCCCTCGAATGGGCCAAGGCCGCTGGGCCGGAGTCTATCCAGTGTTTCGGATGTCCGCCGGAACCTGCTCCGTCGCCGGTGACTTTTCTCTCCGCGAGTTCCGGCGACGAGCTGCTGGCGTGGTAGCGCAGTCCGGTCCGAGCCCGTCGATTTTAGGCGTTGCGGAACGCGTTTGGCTGTTGCGGAGTGGGTTTAGCTGTTGCGAGGGAGGCGGACGAAAAAGCGTGGCAAACGCAAGTCTCGGCCTACCTGTCACACGCCGTCGTCGCGGCCGCCGATTCCAGGAATTCCTGAAAGACGTCGTTTGAAAGCAGCCGGCCGCGTGCGGTGAGGCGAACGCGCGCGCCGTCGGCGACCAACAGGCCATCGTCGACAAGCCGCTCGACCGTTTCCATCGCCGGCTCGACCAACTCGGGGCCGAATTCGTGCCGGAGCGCGTCGACGCAAACACCTTCATTCATGCGCAACCCGAGAAACCATGCTTCTTCGTGCTGACGCGCCGGCGAGAGCCATGTTGTCTCAGGCGTTGTCGGACCAGCGAGATATTGCTTCAGATCGTCGGCCGTGGTTGAGCGGAGCACATCGGGCGGTTCTGGCTGGCCTCTGGCGCCGTTCCCAAAGGCTGCTGCATGGAACGCCATGGATGACGCATCCAGGCCGACGCCAAGATATGGCCGCCGCTGCCAATAGCGCAGATTGTGCCTCGACTCGAATCCGGGGCGAGCGAAATTCGAAATTTCATACTGGCTAAGCCCGGTTTCTTCCAGCTGCTCGATCGCCAACTCGTACATCCGGGCGATCATATCGTCGGACGGCACCAGATCGGCACGATAGCGCGCACCACGTTTGAGCACTTCGCGGCCAAGGCGGGAATCCTCGTCCACCTCGAGGATGTACACGCTGGCGTGGGGAACGCCGGCATCCACCAGAGCAGCCAGCGACTCTTCCCACGACGCCACCGTCTGTCCGGCCAGACCCGCGATCAGATCCAGATTCAGGTTTGCGATTCCAGCAGCGCGAAGACGCCGGAGATCGGTCTCGACCGCGGCACGATCGTGCAGCCGGCCACTAGCCCGCGCCTCGCTGTCGACAAACGATTGCACGCCCAGGCTCACGCGGCTGACACCCGCGGCGACGACCGCTGCCAACGTCGCGTCGGCCAACTGCCCTGGCGCGCACTCCATGGTGACTTCCGCGCCGGCGTCGAGATCGAATTCGGCTCGCACAGCGGCAAAGAGCCGCTCCAGCAGATTCGGCTCGAGGAGCGATGGCGTTCCCCCCCCCAGGTAGACCGTGTCCACGCGCCGGGGGAGTTCCGCTCCCATTGCTGCCGCCCAGGCTTTTGCTGCATTCAGGTCATCAATCAGCCGGTCCACATAAGGAACGTGATCCGCGGCCGGATACACTCCCGACGCAAAGTTGCAATAGGTGCACTTCGACCGGCAAAAGGGGAAGGAAATGTAAATTCCGAGCGAATTGGCGCCGTTGCCGGTCATAGAGGGATTGTTTCACGCGCGTCTCGAGTCCGCGCGCCTTGGAAATCTCCGTCGCCGATCATGCAATGATGGAAGGAAGGAGATCCGGTTTTGAAAGCCTGGCCAGTCTTTGCCATCTTAGTCATCCAGGGCCTCCTCTTTCTTGCTCATTGGTTTGTCTACTCCACCTTCATCGCCTTTTGGCCCGGGCTCGCTCCCGCGGGGACCGCTGAGCTGCGCATCGCGATGCTGGTTCTGGCCTTCAGCTTTGTCGTAGCCTCGCTGCTTTCGTTCCGCTATTCCAATCCTCTGGTCCGAGCCATTTACTGGGCCGCGGCTGTCTGGCTCGGCTTTCTCAACTTCTTTTTCTGGGCGTCAGTCTTGATCCGGCTGGCGTGGTTTGCGGTGCGAATCTCTCACCTGGTGGCGAACTCCGCCGCAATCCGCGCGCCACTGGCAGCGACGATCTACACAATCGCTGCGCTGACCGGAATCTACGGTCTCATCAACGCCCGCATCATTCGCGTTCGCCGTGTCGCAGTGCATATCCCCGACCTGCCCCAGGCGTGGCACGGACGCAAGGGCGTCCTGCTCAGCGATTTGCACCTTGGACCCATTAACGGCGTCCGTTTTTGCCGTCGCCTGGTTGCGCTGGTTTCGAGTTTTCATCCCGACGTAGTCTTTCTTCCCGGCGACCTTTTTGACGGCACAAAGGGCGATCTCGATCGATTGCTTTCGCCCTTCCACCAGCTTTCGGCACCACTGGGCACTTACTTCTCAACCGGCAACCACGAGGAATTTACGTCCCCCGCGCTTTACATCGAGGCGATCAAGCGGGTGGGCGTTCGTGTACTCGCCAATGAACAAGTTGTCGTCGATGGCCTAAGGATCGCCGGCGTGCTCTATCACGACTCATCATCGCCACTGCACATGAGGGCCGCGCTCAGTGGTATGCGCCCCGAAAGTCTCGAAAATGAGCGCACCCAGCCCGGGATTCTACTCAATCATGCGCCGACGCGCCTGCCCATCGTGGAGCAGGCCGGCTTCAGCCTGCAACTCTCCGGCCACACCCATGGCGGGCAGTTCGTGCCCTACACCTGGATCACGCGCCGCATCTATGGCCGGTTCACGCGCGGCCTGCATCGTTTTGGCTCGCTCCAGGTTTACACTTCAACGGGCGCGGGAACCTGGGGTCCTCCGATGCGCGTCGGCACGCGGCCGGAGATTGTTCTGCTCGAATTCATTTAACTGCTTTAATCCTCTTAGTGCGCCGATATGCAAGCATGGAGAACACTGCTTTGAGTCCAAAATCATCCGCGCAAGTTCAGCCCGTGATTCGCACCAGCCTTCATGGGCTCGATCTGCTTATGAATCCGCGCCTCAACAAGGGCACCGCATTCACAGAGGCGGAACGAGACGTTTTCGATTTGCATGGCCTGCTGCCGCCTCACGTCGGAACTCTCGAAAGCCAAAGCGAGCGCCGCAAGCGCGTGCTCGACTGCCACCCCACCGCGTTTGACAAATACGCTTCCATGCGCGACCTGCAGGACAACAATGAGACGTTGTTCTACTCGCTGATTGCCCAACACACCGAGGAGTTGCTGCCCGTCGTCTATACGCCCGCGGTGGGCGAGGGTTGCCAGCGATTCTCCGAGATCTGGCGCAAGCCGCGCGGGGTGTTCCTCAGCTACCCCGACAAGGACCGCATCCAGCAGATTCTTTCGAGCCCGCGCTACGACGCCGTGCGCTGCATCGTGGTCAGTGACGGTGAGCGCATCCTGGGCCTCGGCGATCAAGGGACGGGCGGCATGGGAATTCCGATCGGCAAAATGGCGCTTTATACCGCGCTGGGCGGCATTCCGCCGGAGCATTGCTTGCCCGTGCTGCTCGACGTGGGCACCGACAACCAAAAACTGCTCAACGATCCGATTTACATCGGCTGGGAGCACGAGCGCGTCCGCGGGCAAGAGTACGATGACTTTGTCGAAGCTTTTGTGACCGCGGTCGAGCGCCGCTGGCCGCACATTCTTTTGCAGTGGGAGGATTTTGCCGGCGTGAACGCGTCCCGCCTTCTCGAGCGCTACCGCGACCGGCTCTGCACATTCAATGACGACATTCAAGG
Source organism: Acidobacteriaceae bacterium (assembly GCA_003138515.1). Classification (GTDB taxonomy): domain Bacteria; phylum Acidobacteriota; class Terriglobia; order Terriglobales; family Acidobacteriaceae; genus Telmatobacter. Next base: position 50,675 of record PLGG01000079.1, read on the forward strand.
AACCGCGGCTGTGACGACCGCGACGTTGCTGGCAGCCGTCTACGCTACCGGCATTCCGCTCAGAGAGCAGATCATTGCGATGTTCGGCACCGGATCGGCAGGCGCTGGCATTCTCGATCTTCTCATCGCTGCGATGAAAGAGGAGGGTTTGAGCGCAGAACAGGCGCGCAAACGCATTTACGCCTTCAACCACTTGGGGCTGCTCATTGAAGGCTGCGAAGGGATAAAGCCTGGGCAAGCGGAGTTCCTGCGCAAACACGAGGACGTTGCCGGATGGAAGTTGACGGCGTCGGATTCTGGTGCCATTTCGCTGATTGATGTTGTGCGCAACGCAGGCATCACGGTGCTGGCCGGCGTGAGCGCTCAGCCGGGAGCGTTTACCGAGGAGATTGTGCGCGAGATGGCGCGCCACACTCCGCATCCGATCATCTTTCCGCTGTCGAACCCCACTTCGCAAGCCGAGGCAATGCCCGCCGATCTGCTCCGCTGGACCGATGGCCGCGCGCTGGTGGGCACAGGCAGTCCATTTGCTCCGGTCGAAGTGAACGGCAAGCTCATCCGCATCGCGCAGGTCAACAACTCTTACATCTTTCCCGGCCTGGCTCTCGGCATTCTCGTGTCGCGCGCTATCCGCGTTACCGACGGCATGATCATGGCCGTCACAAAGACGTTGGCATCGCTTTCGCCGGCGCGCGCCGATAAAAATGCTCCGCTGCTACCACCGCTCGCCGATGCCCGCAAAACGAGCGCGTCAGTCGCCGAGGCAGTCTTCCGGCAAGCGATTGCCGAGGGGGTCGCCGAACCCGCCGATGAAGCAGCGATCGCTGCAGATTTGCGCGCGTATATGTGGGAGCCGGTGTACTGTCCTTACGAACGCGTCGATATTGCGAAATGAAAAGCGCGAGCTGAGGGGTGCGGGGCTGAGAGTCTCTATCCGCCGGCCGGCACTTCCTCCAGCAGCCGCTTCCACGTCTTCTGGTTTTTGCGGAAGGCTTTCTTTAGGTCGTCGAGCGTCCGCTCGAAGTCCGCGTTGGTGCGCAGGTTGTTCCACGCGGGATTCTTCTGGAACCAGGGATAATTTTCATTGCCGAGATAGATGGCGCGCCGAAGCCAATGCAGAGCTTCGCTGGAGTCGCCGTCGACGGCGAAGTAAGTAGCCAGGCGGTAAGCCATTTCGCTGTCGGCCTCGGCGGCAGCCAGCGTGTCGTCCTTGAGCAGCGCAGCGCCGCGGTCACGCGCGCCTGCCTGCACATAGCAGATGGCCAGCGTGGGAACGGCAATGCGCAGTGAAGGATCGTCGGCGATCACGCCCTCCAGAGTCTCAATGGCCTTGTCGAGATTCCCAGTGCGCATCTGCTGATAGCCCGACGAAGTGCGCAGCAGTGGATGGCGCGGCTCCAACGCCAGGCCTTTTTCGAGCTCGTCGCCGGCCAGCTCGATCTGGTTCTGGTAGTGGTACACGCGAGCGCGATGATTGTAGAGAATCGCCGCATTGGCCGGATTCAGTTTGAGCGCGCGGCTGAATGCGCCCAGCGCCTCGTCGTACATGCCGTCGCCGCGTAGCGCCAGGCCGGCCACCATGTGCACATTCCAGTCATTCGCAGCGCCAGCGAGCAGGTTGGCAATACCGTGCCGCGCCGACTCTTTTTCGCCGCGCGACAGCAACATATAGATGCGGTAAAGATTGGTCTCAGTCGACGCCGGATCGAGCTTTAGGGCCTCTTCGAAGGCTCTGCGCGCGCGCATCACGTGGATCTGCCCACCGAACCCATGCCGCGCGTACTGCAGTTCGGCGATGCCTAACCCGCTCCATCCCGCGGCGAATCCGGAATCAGCCTCGGTGACGCGGGTGAACAACGCGTGCGCGCGATCCAGATCGGCGCGCGAGCCGGTGCGCACCATGAACGAACTCAAGAGCGCCCGGGCCTGCAAGTATCTCTCGCTCACCGGCCCGGGCAGCGAGCCATCACGCGCCGCACTGCGCGCCGAATCCGTACTTTGCCCGGTGCGCGACGCTTCGATTCCTTCCGTGGTCCCCGTTCCCTGCAGCGTTGCGAACACTTCGTTTGAAATCTCCGACTGCACCGCGATCAAGTCAAGCGACGCTACGCGAATCGATCCGCCGGTGCGCACGCTCTGCGAAGCCACGTCGAGCAATTGCCAGTTCAGGTCGAATCCGTTTTCCGAGCGCACAAAGTTCCCGGCGAGCACAAACTTCACCAACAGCTTTTGCCCAACCGCCAGCGGGTCCATCTGCGCCCAGGGCCGCGCGCCAGCCAGCGGCATCAGCGCGCTCGATGGCCGCACCACCAGCGCCGGAATCCGCGCAAGCCGGGCCGCAATCGCATCGGCGAGCGCGTAGCCGTAAAGCGGCGCCGCCTCCGTCGCGCCCAGGTTGGCGAAGGGCAGCACAACCAGCGAATTCTGCGTTTTTTGCTCGCCAGCCGACTCGCGAAACCGCTCCGCCAGCATGGAAAGCAAACCTGTCGTGCGCTTCTCCGCCTCAGCGCCCGTCGCGGGCAGGTTGGCCGCCGCATCGCCGGGAATGATCCCCGTCTCGATGCGCAGCGCCTTCATGATGGTCTTCAGTCCCTCGCGCACCTCGGCCGACGATGCCGTGCGCGCGCCCGGATTCTTTTCGAGACAAGCGGCAATCACGCTCTTGAGCTCCAGAGAAATTTCCGGGACGATCGCGCTCAAGTCCTCCGGCTCGAGAAACTGAATGGCGCGAATGGCTTGAAAGTCCTCGGCGTCAGGACGAGCGAAAGGGTGGCGTCCGCTCGCCAACTCGTACAGAATTACGCCCAGCGCCCACACGTCCGACTGGACGCTCGAGTGTCCAGTGACGAACTGCTCTGGCGCCATGTAACGGATTGTCCCGCCGCGCGCCGTGAACGTTGACGCGACGGATTTGTCTTTGGCCGGCGCCGGCGTCGCCGGGTCGAAGCGTGCGTCTTCGGGAGTGAGCCGCCGCGCCAGCCCGAAATCCAGAATCTTCACCAGGCCGCCGTCGGTCAGCATCACGTTCTGCGGCTTCAGATCGCGATGAAAGATACCCAGCGCGTGTGCCGACTGCAATCCGTCGGCAATCTGGATTCCCACCGAGAGCACAAGTTGCAGGCTGGCCGGCCCGGCTGCGATCAATTCGTCCAGCGGCTGGCCCGGCACAAACTGCATGGCGATGTAAGCCTCGTCGCCGCTCTCACCCACCTCGTAAATCGCGCACACATTAGGATGCTCGATGGCCGAAGCCAGCCGCGCCTCGCGCAACACCGTCGACCGCATCTGCTCGGCGGTCAGCAGCCCGGTGTGCAGCATCTTAAGCACGACGGGCCGCTGCAGAAGGGTGTCGTTGGCCGCGTACACCACACCGCTGCCGCCAGCGCCCAGACGCCGCAGAATCTCGTAATGGGCAATTGTCTTTCGCTTCATCGCTCAATTCAAGTCTAGCGGCGATCGCGTAAGGACCGTCTCAAGAAGGGGCTTTCGCCGCACCGCCGTCTATCTGTTAACGTCGAAGTGAAGATGAACGGCATAGGTGGATTTGCGGCGGAAAACAGCCGGCGCCGAGCGCGTGAGTCGTCCGCGGCACGGCTGCTCGTCACCTTTGTGCTCGCCACGCCGCTGTGCCCTCTTGCTGCGCAACAAAGTGCGGAGCCGCCGGCACAGCAAACAAAGCAGCAGCCCGGCACGGAAGCGCCACTCCACACCGGGACCAGCAGCGGCCTTGATATCGACGCCCGCTTACAGAACTTGCTCGCCGATCACCAATACCTTCGCATCCAGGCGCAGATCGGCCAGTTGCCGCCGGAGCAGGCACAGTTCTATCGCGGCATTCTGGCCAACCGCTCCAATCAACTTGATCAATCAGTCCGGCTTCTCGAGCCGCTCGTGGATCAGGTGACTGCGAGCGGAGACGCCGCTCGCGAAAAGCTGCTCCGCATGACACTGGCTGAAGACTACCTCCGCCTTGGCGATTGGGCCAAGGCCGGCCAGGCCTACCAAACCCTCAACGCGCGGCTTGGCGCCAAGCTCACCCAAAGCGAGCAGGACGAAATTGAGATGCCGCTCAAAATGCTGCCGCTGGCCAAGGGCAATCCGCCGATCACGGTCGATCCCTGCGAACCATTCAGGCTTCAGGCGAGCAACGATCCTCTCGGCCTTATCGATGTTCCCGTCTTTATCGGCGCGCGTTCTCATAGCTGGATGCTCGATCCCACTGCACCCTTCAATCTCATCTCTCGATCCATTGCGGAGGATGTTGGACTGACTATCTCAAAGGAATCCGCCACTATTCACACCCTTACCGGACGCCCCATTCAAATCCACATTACGGTGATTCCGCGCTTCACCATCGGCGGCCGCCTCACGCTGCACGATGTCACCGCATTCGTTTTCGACGACGTGGACTATTCTTTCCCTCACTCCGGCTATCGGGTCGAGGGCGTCCTCGGGTATCCCGCGCTCGCCGCCATGGGCCGGCTCACCGTTTCCGATAACACCATCCAGGTGGATCCCGCGAAAGAAATCGATCAGAAGGAAGACAAGAATCGCCTCACGGCAGGCGCTCGCTTCTATTTCGACGGAGATCAGGTCATCGTCGCGCTCGGAAGGTCGCCCGACCCCGCCGCCGATTCCTCCTCGCAAGGAGTGGCAGCGGACAGCCGCGTCGACGCTGGTGAAAACGAGGATCGGATGTTCGCCATCGATGCCGGTGGCCAGCAAACTTATCTAACCTCGCGCTGGTTCGACGAGCACGCCGCCGCGTTCAACGGCCAGAAGATGGAACCCTTCTCGATCCCCGGCATTGATGCGGGGCCTGGGTCGGCCTATGTCGCCGAGACCGTTCCCCTGGCCGTTGGCGATATCTCGATCGACCTTCACTACATACCCGTCCTAACGCAGCCTTTTGGCTCAGCCGCCCGCGACGATGTGTACGGTGTAATCGGAATCGACGGCCTGGACCAACTCAAGAGCTATACCTTCGACTACCGCACCATGCGATTCAGTGCGACAGCCGAGTGAATAGAGCAGGGGCATGGAATCGGCGGAAGGTGGGCTGATCGTTACTTCTTGTTTTTTTCTTGCTTCATCTGCTCGCGCCGGCCCAGCACGAGAGCTGCAATTCCAAACACGAGCAGAACCAGTCCCCACCATAAATTGGCATCGATCCCCATGCTCCTCGCATACACGTCGGCATTGGAGCGCGTGGCCAGGCCGAAGGCTGTCAGGACGGTTCCGATCAATGTGAACAACATGCCCAACGAAATGCGCGGATCGTAGAACATTGCTCTCCTTCGCTGCTCAGATGAAGATCAGGCTCACAGCAATCGTGGCCAACAAGATTGCCGCGGCCAGCGCCTCAGGGCGTTTCCACCATGACCCAATCGCAGGCGGCCGCGCTGTTAGCGAAAACACAAGACCCTTGAGTTCCTCCGCCTGTGCCGCCTTTGTAAACAGGCTCACCGCCGCTGACACCAGCAGACTCACGAGGAAGGCTAACATCGCCGTCCCCAGCCCCAGCGCCAGGTCGCTCTCGGGATGGTGCAGCACCCCAATCCAGCCGCCGTTGATGCCTGGTTGCTCGCCACCCGGCAGCGCGAGCCCGTGATACAGAAGAGCCGCGGCCGCTCCGGCAATCAATCCCGCGAACGCGCCGTGCCCAGTCGCACGCTTCCAGAAAACTCCAAGCATCAACACCGCAAAGAGCGGGGCATTCACGACGGCGAAAACCAGCAGGACCGCGTCGAGCAGGCTATTGAAGCGCATGGCCGCGCACGCAGCACCGAACGCAAGCAGCATTCCGCCCACTACCGCCCACCGAGCCACAGCGAGCAGGCGCTTGTCGGCAGCGTTCCTGGCGAGAAAGGCCTGAAAGATGTCGCACGTAAGGACGGTGCTGAACGAAGTCACGCTGGCGGCCACGCCGCCCATCAGGCAGGCGAGCAGAGCTGTGAGCCCCAGCCCGAGCAGACCCGCAGGAAGAAACTGGAGGAGCGTGTTCGGAGTGGCCATCGCGTAGTCGAGCACGGCGTGGCCGTCGGCGCCCATGACCGGCTTTCCATCCGCATCGGCTTTTGCGGGAACAAGCCCGCTCCCCACTTCGACCGCCGGCGGGACAACAGTGATCTCGTGATAAATGACACCGTTGTCATTGTGGATCACGATTGATGTGTGGGGAGTGGGCAGGCCGACCGCGATCAGCCCCGGAAGGATTAGGACGATGATGACAAAAATGCGCAGAGCCGCCGCGATGATTGGCGCCTTTCGCGCGGCCCCCACATTTTTCGCCGCCATGGCCGCCTGCAACAATCTGAAGTCTGAGCACCATGTGCTGCCGCCCAGTACCAGGCCTGCGCCAACTGCGAGAACGACAGCGCCGGCGCCCAAAGAGTGTGTGCCCGCATGCAATGCGTTCGACGGAACCGCGGCCTTCAATCCGTTCCAGCCGCCGATCCGCTTGAGTCCGAGCAGCACTATCGGCAGCATTCCGGCGATGACGAGACAAAACTGAAGCGCCTGGTTGTACATCGCGGCGCCGAGCCCGCCGAGCAGAGCATAGGCAAGCACCAGAACTGCCGGCAGCGCCATTGCAAGCAGCATCGTTCCGCTGGGCGGCAGGTTGAGCATGCCGGCAGCCTGATCGAATACGTGCAACGCCACAAAGACGCGCCCCATTGCGTAGAGAGCAATCCCCGCGCTGAACGCGGACATCGCGGAAAACATCGACGCATTCAGCGCGCGTGTCTTCCGATCAAAGCGCTGCCCGAGATACTCCGGAATCGACCGCGCGGCGACTTCAGCCGGTTTTTCTGCGGGCGCGGCCGACCCTGAATTCGAACCGTAGAGGACGGGCATCAGATATAGGCCCGCGAAGAGCATGGCCGGAATCGAGCCAAGCGCGAAAAATGCCACGCTGGCCAGACCGAACTGGGCCCCAGCCGCGCCCATGCCGAGCACCTCCTGCGAGCCCAGGCTGGCGCCCGACATTGCCAAACCGCACAGCCAGCCCGGCATCGCACGCCCAGCCTGCATGAACTGCTGGCTACTCGTCATCACCGGCTTCAGCGAGAATCCGGCAACCAACATAAAAAAGCAGTAGATCAGCAGGATCAGCGAGTCAGTGGGAGCGAGACTGGGCACAAACCGTTCCTTTCATCTTGATGGTACAGAATTGACGCGGCCCGCCGCGGTGCGCCCGACGTAATGCGATTTTGCGACGGACAGACCTTCACATCCTTCACTGCGAGCACAAAAGAAAACGGCGGCAAGGGAATTACCCCTGCCACCGCGATCTTCTCTGTTAACAGATGTCTTACGTTATGTGAAGGATCTGATTTTTAGTTTCGCTCAGATCCCGGTTTGGCTGCCTCACTTTCGGGCGGCATGCGGCACACGCCGCGCATCGCACTGTTATTGGTCCGCGCCCGTTCCCGGCGCTGCTCCCGGTGCTGGAGGAGGAGCCGGAGCCGCTTGTGGCGCCGCATCCGGCGGTGGCGGAGGCCCCTGCGGCCGATGGAACTGCTCCCCGGGCCCACGGAATTGGTCGCCTGGTTCGCCCATTCCCGGCCCTTCGCCCTCGCGTCCCCATGGGCCCCGGTCATGATCGCGCATTTCCTCCTGTCCCATCCGCTCCGGGTGTATGGTCTGGAGCAGTTTCCACTGGTCCGGCTTCAACTGCATCCGAATATCCAGCAGAAAACGCGCATTCGCTTTTTCCAGGTCCGCACGCGCGCCGACAACCTTATCAATCTGCGCTTCAATCGCCGCGCGGTCCGGAGTGTCGGCCTTCATCAACGGAATCATCTCCAACTCCGCTTTGCTCAGAGTGGCTCGCAAGTCGATGAGCTTCATGCGATGGTTCTGCAGAATTCCATCCATCGCCTTGCGCTGATCGTCGGTCAGGTTTAATTGCTTCACGACGTTGGGATTGTTCCAGAACTGCCCGTTCGCGAATCCGAAGGAACGTTCCATCGGAGGCCGATGTTGCCCGAAACCAGGCCCCATGCCTGGCCCGCCTGGCCCGCCCGGGCCGCCAGGCCCTTGCGCAGAAGCCCAACCTCCTGCCATCATTACTCCCGCTACCGCCAAAACCAGTCGTACAGTTTTCAACTTGTTCATTGATTTCCCCTCCCTTGTGTCTCAAGGGACCCTTTCTCGCCTTCTCGTCCTTCAGTTCTTGCCTTGTTCTGCGTGTTCTTCATTTCGTACCGTTGCTATCCATCATTTGCGCCAGCGGCTCCATGGCCGCCGGAACCTGCCGCGATACATCGCTGTCGACCGATGCCAGCAGATCCTCATTCTCATTCGCTGCCTTCTTTACGGCGGTTGGTTGCCGCTTGGTAACGGTTGCGGCCTTGACAGGCTTTTCGGGCGCTGCATGCACCTGCGCGGCTTTTTGCTCTGCGGCATTGATCGCCGCTTTCGATGCTTCGATCCGGGCCAGCTCTTGCCGCTGATGGCGTTCGTATAATCCGCCCGCCAGGCTTCCGGCCGCAAGCATGCATCCCAGAGCCCAGGTCGCTGCCAGGCGCCAGTTGTGCCGCGCTGTCCTTACCACTGTCGGTGGCCGGTTATACGCGGCATCGCTCCAGGCATCCACGCTCACTTTGAAGTTCTCGAGCGCCCCAGCCACCATCGGATCGTCGATTTCTCCCGCCAATTTGTCTCTCCGGCTCATCTTGTTCCTCTCAACTCCGCGCGCACTCTCGCGAGCGCCCGCGATAAGTGGGCCTTCACCGTGCCCTCGCTCAATCCCGTGGCCAGCGCAATCTCGCTCAGCTCACGGTCCTCGACGTAACGCAGCAGGAACACCGTTCGTTGCCGCGCGCTCAGTCCATCCACAATCTTCCAAACCTGCGCCACCTGTTCCCGAGCTACAATCTGTTGCTCCGCGCTCCGCTCGCCATTCGGCAGCCAGTCGCTGGCCTCGTCCACGCCAATCGCGTTCGCCTGCGTATGCCGCCAGAACCGCAGGCGCCGGTTGCGCCAATGGTCCTTCTGTAAATTGATGGCGATCCGCATCAGCCAAGTCATCGCGCTGGAATCGCCGCGAAAGCGGTTCCAGTTCCGATGCGCCTTCAAGAAACACTCCTGCGTCAGCGTCTCGGCAAGGTCCACGTCCCTGAGCGATGCCAGCAGAAAGCGGAAGATTTGCGGCCGGTGGCTTTCGACGATGCTCGCAAAATCCTGCGCGGCAATCTCCTCCGCGGCTTCTGCCGTCATCGGCTTTACGGCTGTTCCGGCTGCCATCACTTTGGTAGACGTCCGCATCGGGGCCAAGTTTACAACCCCTCGCTTCATTTTCGCGTCAAGGCCCACGAAACCCAGTCGAAGAAGGAATACGGGTTGGCCGCAAACCCATTATCCCCATCGAGGGTTGACGGGCTCCAGCATGCAGCCATGCGCCTCTGCGCGCAACGGTATAATTCGTTGCGGTGGAGAGAGCTTCCGGCAGCGAACGATACTGGATGATGCTGGAAGCTGAATGCTGAGGGCTGAGGGAAAAGAGCCTAGAACGGGGAAGCGATTGGAGAAGCAAATGATTTCCCGCCGAAAATTTGTCAACGGATTGGCTGCCGGTGCGGCGGCTTCAGCATTTGCGTCAACGGCAAAGAGCTATGCGCAAATTCTCGGCGCGAACGATCGACTGAACTTTGCCATTAACGGCCTCAACGGCCGCGGCCGCGCGCATTTGTCGTCGCTGCGGGCCAACAGCAGCAACGCGCGGGTCGCTTATATCTGCGACGTCGACACCGGTATTCTTGCCAAGTTCGCAGCGGAAGCGGAGCAGAAGCTCGGCTATGCGCCCAAAGCCGAAACAGATTTCCGGCATGTGCTGGAATCGAAGGACGTCGACGCGATCACGATCGCTACTCCCGATCACTGGCACACACCGCTGGCGGTGCTGGGTTTGAAAGCCGGCAAACACGTTTACGTCGAAAAACCCTCCAGTCAGAATCCGCGCGAGGGCGAGCTGCTTGTGGCAGCGCAGAAGAAATATGGAAAGCTCGTCCAGGTCGGCGATCAGCAGCGATCCTCGGACTACACCATCCGCATGATCCAGCAGATTCACGATGGCCTGATCGGCGAGGCGTACATGGCCAAGTCGTGGTACGTGAATACACGCGGCTCCATGGGCATTGGCAAGCCCGCTCCAGTGCCCGCGTCGCTCAACTGGGATCTGTGGCAGGGTCCCGCGCCGCGCAGCGAGTACAAAGACAACATTCATCCCTACAACTGGCACTGGCTGCGGCGCTATGGCACCGGAGAGACGCTCAACAACGGAACTCACGAGGTTGACGTCTGCCGCTGGGCGCTACAGGCGGAGACTCCTCAGGCTGTTACCGCAAGCGGCGGCCGCTACCAGTTCAAAGACGATTGGCAGTTCCCCGACACGATCATCACCAACTTTGAATACCCAGGCAAGCTCATCTCGTGGGAGGGGCGCTCCTGCCAGGGAATACGCCTCTACGATCGCGACCGGGGTTCGGTCATCTCGGGCACCAAGGGCTCGGTGGTCATCGATCGCGACGGCTACGACGTCTTCGATTGGAAAGGGAAACAGATCGACACATATCGCGTCGGCCACGTCACTTCCACGGGCGATCTGATCGGAGCCGACTCAATGACCGACGCTCACTTCGCCAACTTCATCGCTGCTATTCGCGGCCACGAGACGCTTCACTCACCTGCTTCGTTGGCAAATGTCACCGTCACCATGCTTTTGCTGTCGAACATCGCCTGGTTCGTCGACAGGCTATTGCGGATCGACCCGGAAACCTCTCACATCATTGGCGACCCGGAGGCCATGAAGTACTGGGCCCGCACGTACGAACCGGGCTGGGAAGTAACTGTTTGAACTGTGAACTGTGGCCAGTGAACAAGAATCGAGGCGGACACCCTGGCCGAGGCTCTGCGAGATTCCGCCGCGCGCAATAATCCGCAAGATTCCGGGTGAATGAGATCAAAGGGGAGAGCAGCCCATGACAACGTCGCCGCAATCACTTTCTGCCGCACAAGCCGGGACGATCACCCTTGGCGGCGACCTGACCGTGAACCGCATGGGCTACGGCGCCATGCGCATCACGGGCAATGGCATCTGGGGACCGCCCGACGACGTCGATGCCGCACTCGCCACACTGCGCCGCGCCGTCGAGCTCGGCGTAAACTTTATCGACACGGCGGACTCCTACGGCCCCGATGTCTCTGAGGAGCTGATCGCGAAAGCGCTCTGGCCTTATCCGGCCGGCCTTGTCATCGCGACCAAAGCCGGATGGACGCGCCACGGCCCTGGCGTTTGGCAGCACGACGCGAGCCCTGCGCATTTACAGGAAGCAATCGAAGGCAGCCTCAAGCGCCTACGCCTGGAGCGCATCGACGTTTACCAGCTTCATGTGCCCGATCCGGCCGTTTCCTTTGACGCCTCGATGGAAACTCTCGCGCAGCTCAAGGAGCAGGGGAAGATTCGCCATGTCGGTCTCTCCAACGTCACGCTCGAGCACATTCATCGCGCGCAGAAGATCGTTCCGATTGTCAGCGTGCAGAATCGCTACAGCTTTTCCGATCGTGAGTGGGATTTTGTGGTTGATTATTGCGAGGCAAACAGCATCGCGTTTCTGCCCTGGGGGCCAATGGCGCAGGGCCGAAAGGCCAGCGAGGTGGTAGAAAAGATCGCTGCCGCACGGAACGTCTCGACGGCAGTTGTCTCGCTGGCATGGCTGCTGCGGCGCTCGCCGGTGATACTGCCGATTCCCGGCACCAGCTCGGTGAAGCACCTTGAAGAGAACGTCGGTGCGGCCGCTTTTCGGCTCACCGGCGCGGAGTTCGCCGAGCTCGGGGCTGTTGTACCCAAGCCCTACTGGCTGCGAGGCTAAGATCCCGGTGCGCCTCGTTTCGACTCAGGTCCGTTCGCCTCACGGTTCTTGCGATGGCGCCGGTTGTGCTCCGCCCCGCGCATCAGCAATACCAGCGGGATGTTGGCCAGGAAGAAGATCCCCATCAGATAAAACGCGTCAGAATAGCTCAACAACGCCGCCTGCTGCTGGAGCCGCTGATAGATGAGCCCGCCGGCTTTGTGCGCCGCCGTCACTTTGTCAAACCCTTGATGAGCCAGGAACGGCGTCAACTGCGCGAAGGCCTGCTGGCTCGCCGGACTCGAAGCCGCGAGATGGTCGCCGAGCGTCTGCTGGTGAAACTGCTCGCGGCGCGCCACCAGCGTGGTCACAAACGAGATGCCAACGCTCGAGCCGATGTTGCGCATGGTGTTGTAGAGGCTCGTGCCATAGCTCGTCTCCGCCTTTGGAATCGGGCTCATGGTGAGCGTGGTCAACGGCACAAAGAGAAACCCCAGGGCAAATCCCTGAACGATTTGAATCCAGAAGAGGTCCCACGTCCCTGAGTCGAGCGTCATCCGCGCATAGCCGAAGAAGCAAATGCTGGCCAGGGCAAATGCGAAGATCAGCATCCAGCGCGCGTCCCACCCTTTGCCCAGCAGATAGCCCACCAGCGGCATGCATAGCGCGGTTCCGATTCCGCGCGGACTGTTCCAGATTCCGGCCGTGGTCGCCGTCCAGCCCAGCAGGGTCTGCATGAAGAGCGGCAGCAGCACCAGGCTGCCGTACAGAATGAATCCCATCATGGTGGCCAATGTGACACCGGAGGCAAAGGTGCGCGAGCGCAGGAGAGCAAAGTGCACAATGGGATCTTTCGCCCGCAGCTCGCGGAAGACGAAAGCGGCAAGGCAAACCAGGGCAATCACGCTGAGGATGCAAATCAGGTTCGATCCGAACCAGTCCTTCTCCTGGCCTTTGTCGAGCATGATCTGCAGCGCGCCCATGCCGACGGCCAGCATGCCAATTCCCCAGGCGTCCACGCCCAGCGACCGGCGCCTGAGGTAGTGCGGGTCGACGACGTACTGCGAGATCAAGAGCAGGCTGAGGATGCCCACCGGCAGGTTGATGAAGAAAACCCAGCGCCAGGTCCACGTGTCGGTGATCCAGCCGCCCAGCGTGGGACCAAGAATCGGAGCCGCGATAATCCCCAGGCTCCAAAAGGCCATCGCCTTGCCCTGCTCCCTGCCTGGAAACTCCTCAAGGAGCACGGCCTGCGAAAGCGGCTGCAGCCCGCCGCCGGTGAAGCCCTGCAAGACGCGGAAGACAATCAACATGGGCAGATTCGGTGCGAGCCCGCACAGCAGGCTCGAAAGCGTAAAGCCGGTCACGGCAAGCAGCAGCAGCCTCTTGCGGCCTAGCACGCCTGCCAGCCACCCCGTGATGGGCAGAATGATGGCGTTGGCCACCAGGTAGGAGGTCAGCACCCACGTCGCTTCGTCCACGCTCGACGAGAGCGAGCCGGCGATGTGCGGCAGGCTCACGTTCACCACCGACGTGTCGAGCAGTTGCATCACGGCGCACGACATCACGGCGATGGCCGTCATCCAACGGTGCGGGGAGATTGACTGGCTGTCGAACGAGGAACGAGTCGGCGTGGATCGAGGCCTGTCCGCTGCCGCAAGGGGGGCTGCATTCGGCGTGGCGCCTTCCAGGCGGGGGATGGTGAGGTTAGCCACGATTGGCAACCCTGTGCCGCACGAAAAGCAGATCGTTCCGGGTCGCAGTAGACGAAGCGAATCCATCGGGCGGATAAACGGCGGCAATGCTTTGTGCTCGCACAGCCAAACCTCTGCGCTCTCGCGTCGTCTGTCCGGCGAGAGGGGCCCCAATCAGCCGATTCAAAACTGGTCGAAGATTGACCCCAGTTTACTCGAGCGCCGATTGGAGCGCTACCCAGCAGCGCCATCGCGAAGGCACGGACCGCACGCCGCAGCCCGCCATGATCGTTGATTCTTCGTCCTTCACCCTCTTGAAGGATTTACTCTAATCTCAGACACGTCATGCTGCTTGAATCTCTTCGCGAAGAAGTCCTCCGCGCCAACCAGGAGATCGCCCGTCGCGGCCTCGCGCCCCACACATTTGGGAACGCCAGCGGTGTCGACCGCAGCAGCGACAAGCCGCTTGTGGTCATCAAGCCAAGTGGCGTGGATTATGCCGCGCTCACCGCCGCCGACCTTGTCGTCACCGATCTCGATGGCAACATCGTCGAGGGCGCGCTGCGTCCGTCGAGCGATCTGGATACACACACGCTTCTCTATCGCGAATTCCCACAGATCGGAGGCATCGTCCACACCCACTCCGAGTTCGCAACGGCCTGGGCTCAGGCTTGCCGCGCCATCCCATGCTTCGGCACCACCCACGCTGATTATTTTCACGGCCCCGTTCCCGTCACTGATCCGCTCACCGCCGAGGAGGTCGCTTCTGACTACGTTGGTAACACCGGCGCGGTGATCGTTCGCTGCTTTCGATCCGCAAAGCTCGATCCGGTTGCCGTCCCCGGCGTGTTGGTGGCAGGCCACGCGCCATTTACCTGGGGCAAGAATCCCGCCGAGGCTGTGGAGCACGCCGACGTCCTTGAGTACATCGCCCGCCTCGCCTTCCGCAGCGTGGTTCTAGGCGCCCCGGACGACGGTATTCCCAGCCATGTGTCGGAATACCACCACCTTCGCAAACATGGCCCGAAAGCCACGTACGGACAGCGCTGAGCCTGAACGAGAGCCCGCGCAAACTTGGCCAGCTCGCGGCGGTCCGGGCGCAATATCATGCGCTCAAATCCTCAAAAGGCCGCAAAATGTAACTCCTTTGTTTTCGGTTAGTTGACCGATGGCCAGCCGCGGGCCATCGATCTACTGTTTTTCATAGATTGATTCTCTTCTGTGGAGGCCTCCTCTTGTTTTTTGCACTTCCGATGTGATCTACTTCACTTCAGGTTGACATTTATTGGCAACCCAAAGTCCATATCACGCTTGTTCTCAGACGATTGGCCTGAGACTTCCGGCTTAGCGCCGCATCCCCCCTGCGTGGCAACCGACGTGCTAGTAAATCGATTGAAGTAAGAGAACTTCCGCACTCATGGAGACGAGCTTTTTCAACCGCGTGCAGGCTACGCTGCTGGCCTTGGCCACTGCCGCGCTGTTCGTGTTGGCGGTGCTGAATCTCCTCGAGCAGCGCCAATTTCCGCAGCCCGACGATGGCGTGTGGTGGGCCGAGGCTGCAGGCGGCTTACACGCAGAAAAAGTTCTCCCCGATAAGCCGGGGCAGCGTGCCGGAATCCAGGTGGGAGACCTGCTGACTGGCGTCAGCGGATCCTCTACGGAAAGCGTTACGCCCGTTACGGTGGTCGCCGATCTGGAGCGCGCGCTGTATGCTACGGGTCCTTACGGGCAGGTCTACTACACCATCACGCGCGACGGCATTCCCCTGGAAGCGCCTATCAAGGTTATTCCCGAGCCGTTGGACCGCAGTCTCGAGTTCGGCCTGCGCTTCATCGGACTCATCTATCTGATCATCGGCTTCTACGTTCTTTTCCGCCGCTGGGGCGCTCCCCGTGCCACGCACTTTTACCTCTTCTGCCTGGTTTCATTTGCGCTCTACGCGCTGAAATACACCACGAAACTCGACATGTTGGACTGGATCGTCTTCTGGACAAATGTCGTGGCCGAAGCGTTGCAGCCTGCGCTCTTCCTGCACTTCGCGCTCAGTTTTCCTGAGGAGCGGTTCAAGAATCTCCGCCGCCGCTGGCTGCTGCCGCTGGTCTACGCGCCCGGCGCGGGAATGCTTGCCCTGTGGCTCTGGTCCATCGCCACGCGCGAGGCCACCAAGCTCCTCCTCGACCGGCTCTACCAGATCGACACGGCGTACGACGCCGTCTTCTACGTTGCCGCAGCGCTCCTCTTCCTGCGCAGCTATAGCCGCGCCACCACGCCGCTGTTGCGCCAGCAGTTGAAGTGGGTCACACGCGGCACCCTGCTCGCGGTTCTTCCGTTTACGTTCTTTTACGCCGTCCCCTATTTGCTTCACCTGAATCCGCCGCAACTGCTCACCAATCTGGCCGGGCTTTCGCTGGTGTTTTTGCCGCTCACCTTCGCCTGGGCCATCGTCCGCTACCGCTTGATGGACACCGATCTAATCTTCAAGCGCGGCGTTGCCTATACCCTGGCAACGGCTCTGATCCTCGGCGGGTACTTTGGCATTATCGCGATCACTGCGGAAATTGTTCATCAGCGCTTGCCTGAAACTGTGCGCGAGTGGGCGGTGGTCATCGCGATTCTGGTTACGGCTGCCGTCTTCGATCCTGTCAAGCGCCGCATTCAGAGCTGGGTCGACCGCGCCTTCGACCGGCATCGCTACGACTACCGGAAGGCCCTGGTCGAATTCGGCCGCGGTCTCGGTTCTCAGACCGATCTCCAGGCGCTGCTAAACTCCATCGTCGAGCAACTGCCGCGCACGCTCCTGGTGGCGCGCGTGGCCATTTTCCTGGCACAGGATACGGGCCGCCTGCGTCTCGCCGCGTCGCACGGCTTACCCGACGAAGTGAGCGCCGGGCAAAGCAACCTGGCCCTTGGCTTTCTTAACTTCGACCGCGACAAGGACCACTCGCATATCTTTTTTGAGAACGCGCAAGCCGTGATGCATCTTCCCCCAGACCAGCAGCGCACCGCCGCTCTTCTCGACCTTAACTACTACCTGCCGTGCCGAGTGGCTCCGGTGCAACTCGAGAATGGCGAGGCTGCCAGCCGCACCATCGCCGTTATCGGCCTCGGCCGCACACTGGGCGGCGACTTTTTGTCGAGCGAAGACGTGGAGCTTCTGGAATCCCTGGCCAGCTACATCGGCATCGCCCTGCAGAACGCCAGCCTCTATGCGCGGCTTGAGGAAAAGATCGTTGAGTTCGAGCGCCTCAAGGAATTCAACGAGAACATCGTCGAGTCCATTAACGTGGGCATCTTCGCCATCGACCTCAACGACCGCATCGAAAGCTGGAACGCGCAGATGGAGGCTATGTACGCTTTCAGCCGTGCTGAAGCGCTCGGCCAGGAACTACGCTCCGTGTTCCCGTTGGAGTTCATTGAAGCGCTGGAAGGCTTTGGCAGCGATCCGGGAGTGCATCACCTCTACAAGTTCCGCCTCACAACGCGCGCCGGCGAGCTGCGCACCGCAAACATCGCTATTGCGCCGCTGCTCTCTCGCGACTTCGTTCCTGTGGGGCGCATCGTCCTGGTTGACGACATCACCGAGCGCGTCACGCTTGAAACGCAGCTTGCCCAGGCCGACAAGCTCAGCTCCATCGGCCTACTCGCCGCGGGCGTCGCCCACGAGATCAACACTCCGCTCGCAGTGATCTCCTCCTACGCACAGATGCTGGCCAAGCAGTTGCGCGGCGACGCGCGTCTCAGCCCCGTGCTCGACAAGATCACGCAGCAGAGCTTCCGCGCCGCCGAAATCGCCAACGGCCTGCTCAACTTCTCGCGCACTTCCACCACCGAGTTCCGCTCCACCGACTTGAACCAGGTGGTCCGCGACACGCTGTCGCTGCTCGAACACCAGTTCAAGACAGCACAGATTCTTGTCGAACTCGAACTCGCCGACGAGCTGCCGTCGATTCACGGCAACCCCGGCAAACTGCAGCAGGTCTTCCTCAATCTCTTGCTGAATGCCAAGGACGCGATGCCCGGCGGCGGGCGCCTGCGAATCACCACGCTGGTCAACGGCCACGTTGAAGCCGTCATCTCCGACTCCGGCTCCGGTATCGCGCCCGAGCACCTCAAGCGAATTTACGATCCCTTCTTTACAACCAAGAATCTACCCGGCGACCGCCGCGGCACCGGTCTCGGCCTCTCCGTTTCTTACGGCATCATTCAGGAACACGCCGGCAAAATTCACGTCGAAAGCGCTATCGGCGCCGGTACGACCTTTCACCTTGAGTTTCCCCTGTTAAGGAATTCCGTCCATGCCTGAGCCCACTGCCGAGGACACAATACCCGTGAATGCGCCTGTCTCCGCGCCTGCGACTGACGGCAGTTCGCCCGCCGCCTCTATTCTCGTTGTCGACGACGAGGTAGGCATCCAGGAATCGCTCGAGGTGTTGCTGTCGCTCGAGAATTACGCCGTGAAGACCGCGGCCAATGGCGAAGAGGGCCTGCGCATGCTCGATCAGTCGAGCTTCGACCTTGTCCTGCTCGACCTCGCGTTGCCCGGTCAAAGCGGCATCGAGCTTCTGCCTCAATTCAAGGAGCGCCAGCCCGATCTTCCCATCATCATGATCACGGCCTACGGTACGGTGGACAACGTCGTCGAGGCGATTCGCGCCGGCGCGGATAACTTCATACAGAAGCCATGGGACAACGAGAAGCTCTTGGCCGACATCCGCTCCGCGGTCGCGCGCCACCGCGCCGAAGAGGAGAATCTTCAGCTCAAGCGCACCCTCAAGCAGCGCTACAACTTTGCCAACATTGTAGGCAAGAGCGAGTTGATGCTGCGCGTTTTCGATCTCGTCGCGCAGGTCGCGCCGAGCCGCTCCACGGTTCTCATTCAGGGCGAGAGTGGCACGGGCAAGGAGATCATCGCCAAGGCGATTCACGCCAACTCGCCGCGCCGCGACAAGCCATTCGTCCCTATCAACACAGGCGCCATGCCTTCCGAGTTGCTCGAGTCCACGCTCTTCGGGCACGTCAAGGGCGCGTTCACTTCCGCCGTCGCCTCAAAGAAAGGCCTCTTCGAAGTCGCCAACGGCGGCACCCTCTTCCTCGACGAGATCGCCACCATGGGCCTTGACACACAGTCAAAAATTCTGCGTGTGCTGCAGGACAAGCGCTTCATGCACCTCGGCGGCATTCAGGAGCTTCAGGTGGACGTTCGCATCCTTGCCGCCACCAACGTCGATCTCCGCCAGGCGGTGCGCGATGGCCGCTTCCGCGAGGATCTCTTCTACCGCCTCAACGTCATCACCGTCGACCTGCCGCCGCTGCGCTCGCGCCGCGAGGATATTCCGCTGCTGGCCCAACACTTCCTCGATTTCTATGCCACTGAGAACAACTTCACTCCGCGCAAACTCTCCACCGACGCCATGCGTGCCCTCATCGACTACGACTGGCCAGGCAATGTCCGCGAGCTAGAAAACGCCATCGAGCGGGGTGTCGTACTCTCCTCCGGTCCGCTAATTGGTGCGGAGCTTCTGCCCGGACAGATCACAGGCCGCAGCTTTCAGGACGCGCTCCTCGAGCACAATCCGAACTCTTCGCTCTTCGACATCCTTGAAGTCATCGAGCGCCGCATCATCATTGAGAAGCTCGAGCGATGTAACTGGAACCAGACCGAAGCCGCCGAGCAGTTCCGTATTCCGCTCTCCACGTTGAACCAGAAGATCAAGCGCCTGAACATTGAGATCCGCAAGCGGGGCAGGGAGTAAAAAGGCAGGGAATAGGGAAAAAGGGCATAGGGAATAGAAAACTTTGCTTGGCTATCAGTCGCCGATCTGCCGACAACATACAATTGACCACCGACCACCAAAGACTGACCTCAGAACACTGCGAACTACGAACTGTGGACTGAGAGCTGTTTATGCCCTACTTCCTCTTCAAATCCGAGCCCAGCGTTTACTCCTTCGACGACCTGCTGCGCGACGGCGAGACTACCTGGGACGGTGTGACGAATCCGACGGCGGTCAAGAATCTGCGCGAACTGAAGCCGGGGACGAAGTGGATCTTCTACCACACCGGCGACGAACGCACCGCCGTGGGGACCGGAACGGTCCTCAGCGTCGATGCGGCTGACCCGAAAGTCCCCATCGTGCGCGTTAAGGCAGGCAAGCGCCTGAAGAATCCGAAGACCCTCGCTCAAATCAAGGTAGAAAAGCTCTTCGCCCGCTCGCCGCTGCTGCTCATCGGCCGACTCTCGGTTGTTCCGCTCACGAAAGAGCAGTGGGAATGGTTTGCAAAGTAAGGAAACAATGTAGTAAGATTTCCTTGTTTCCTTGCGGAGAGTAAAAATGCTGGCTAAATTGACGGTAAAAAACCAACTTACCCTTCCCAAAGCGGTGGTCAAGAACTTTGCCGGAGTTGAGTATTTTGACGTGAGCACCGATGGCTCGACGATCTCGCTCAAGCCATTGCGGCCGAATGGTTTGGACGAAGTGCGGGCCAAACTGGCCCGTCTTGGCATCACGGAGCAGGATATTACCGACGCAATCGCCTGGGCACGCGAAACCGAGTGACCGTACTGCCAGTGCCGCGCATTGCCCTCGACACAAATGTAGTCCTCTCCGCGCTCCTTTTCACCCAAGGCAGATTGAGCTGGCTCGTTGGTCATTGGCAAGCTGGAGATTGCGTCCCGCTCGTCTCGCGTGCGACTGCGCGAGAGCTCAAGAAGATACTCGCGTATCGAAAGTTCCAGCTTTCCGTCGACGAGCAGTTGGAAGCTTTGTATAGCTATATCCCTTTTTGTGAGGTCGTTGAAATCGCGAACTCGTGCCCTGTGCTTTGCCGCGATGCCAGGGATCAACCATTCCTCGATCTCGCCCACTGCGGCAAAGCCGATCTGATGGTTACCGGCGACGAAGACCTGCTGGCGCTGGCGGGGCAAACCAAGTTTGTTATTGAGTCGCCGGAATTTTATCGCCTCAGGGTTGCTGGCGCCGGAATGGAACCTTGACGTAGCGATGGCGACGATGCAAGCGGCTGCAGGGTCGCTGGCACAACGCGTCTTCAATCCGCATTCTCTCGTCTCGCGGAAAGTTCCGCCCGAATTTTCGGAATTATCGAGCTTATTTCTGTGCCACAGGCCCGAGCGGCCACACGATTTTGCGATAAACCTCGTTCAGGACCTGCGCCAGGCCCGTATACACGGCCGAGGCTCCGCAGAAAAGGCCCACCCAGCCGGCTGCTTTCCCGATCGCCGCGCTGCCGGCGGCATCGCCCGCTGCCAGCATGAAGAACAACACGGTGAGGGACCCGAAGACGACCTGCAGGGCGCGATTCAGCCGCAGCGTGGCGAAGAAGAGAACCAGGGTGAAGATGCCCCACATGATGAGGTAGGCCGGGACACTGAAACCCGAGGGCCCCGCAACGCCGAGTCCGGTTTTGGGCAAAGTAATCAGGGCCACCAGCGACAGCCAGAACATGCCGTAGCTCGTGAACGCTGTAGCGGCGAATGTGTTGCCTTTCTTCCATTCCATGATGCCGGCGATCACCTGCGCGAGGCCGCCGTAGAAGATCCCCATGGAGAGGATCATTGAATCCAGCGCGATGAATCCTGCATTGTGCAGATTGAGCAGGATCGTGGTCATCCCGAAGCCCATCAAGCCGAGGGGCGCGGGATTTCCTGTTTTGTCAGGGACAATCGAGTCGGGCATGAAGTTTCTCCTAACGGAGGGGAGGGAAGCAGTCGGGGTGCAACAGAACCAAAGGATGCAGCGCACATGCCAAAGTGTCCCGTTGAACCGGAAGGAATTCTAGCACGGGCTTCGTGGGGCGCGCATTCATCCCTTATTCAGCTTTTCCCTCGAGCCAGGCTCTTGTGTTGAGCAGTTGCCGCTGATCGAGCGCCCACACCTTGCCCGTCATCTCGTCCGGAGCTCGGCCCTCGCGAGCCGACTTCTCAAACTCGCTGGCCATGGCCTGCATCTTCGCGTCCAGNNAGTTTGCCGTGGTGCGACAGAATCATGTGCAGCACCAGCGTGCGCAGCCGGTCGGG
Source organism: Acidobacteriaceae bacterium (assembly GCA_003138515.1). GTDB lineage: Bacteria > Acidobacteriota > Terriglobia > Terriglobales > Acidobacteriaceae > Telmatobacter. The sequence continues at coordinate 72,259 of PLGG01000079.1, forward strand.
GAATCCGGGCAGCCCGGCGATCGTCTTCTCCGCCAGATCGACGCCCATCTGGATATGCCCCAACAACACACCCTCCACCGTGTAGTCGAATCCGGTGTCCCAACTCAACTCGCGGATCTTTCCGATGTCGTGCAGGATCACGCCCGTGACCAGCAGATCGCGGTCGAGCATCGGGTAGTGCCCGGCTACGCGATCGGCGAGTCCCAGCAGACTCACGACGTGTTCGAGCAGCCCGCCCAGCCACGCATGGTGCAGTTGCCGCGCCGCCGGCGCCTGGCGAAAAGCCTGCGCGATTGGTGCATCGGTGAGCAACGCCGTGAGCAGCCGATTCAGGTCGGGATTCGTCACGCTCGCAGCGCTTGCCTCGAGCATCCACCACAGCTCGCCCACATCGCGGCTGGTCGCGGGCAACATGTCCATCTTGTCGGCTTCGCTGTCGAGCGCCTTGCGCAGCTGATCCACTTTCAACTGGGCGCGATCGTCGTAGCGCGAGACGCTGCCACGCACCTTCACCATGTTGCCGCGATCGAAGTCTTTGGCGATCCGCGGGTCGCCCAGCTCCCACACACGCGCTTCGATCTGCCCGGTCTTGTCGCCGAGCGTAAGGCTCAAATACGGTTTGTTCTGCTTAGTGGTCCGTTGCTGCCTGGCCAGCACGAGAAAGAAGCTGTCAAAGAGCTTGCCCTCGTCGAAGCCCATCAAATCCGCGATATAGATGTCTTTCATCCTGCCGAGAAGATTAGCGCAATTCTCTCGCTATGCCAAAGGCGCCGCACAATCCGGACAAAGCCCGTGCCGCCCCAAAAACATCTCGGGCCTGGGAATCCGTTCCCAGGCCCGCTCTATCGGATCGATTGAATTTCGAGATTACTGCGGCGTCGTCTGCTGTGGTTGCGGCTGGTCCGGATGGTCGGAGGGCGCCGGCGCACCCGGCACGGGAGGAATGGGTGTTGGCTGCTGTACCGGCTTCGGCTGCGTTTCTTCCTCGCTCTTCTTCTTGTTGGCGATGCGAGTCTTTCCCTCGGATGCAGTAGACGCCTTTTTCTTCTTCTTCGAATTATCTCCGGGCAGACCCAAAGGAGCTGACTGCGTCTGCTGGTCGGCTACCTCGGACGCATTCGGCGGCGCGGGCCCGGTCGCACCCGCCCGCCCGCCATTGACGGTTGTCTTCGCCGTCTTAGGCTGCCGTGCGCGGGCGCTGAAGCGTGTTTTCTGAGTCGGCGCGGTCGGCTCCAGCGGGTTCGCCGGCTGGTCGGTATTCGAGGCCGTCTCAGGCAGCGCGCCCGCATTCTCCGTTGTCGAGTTTGTCGAGGCTGCAGGCAGCGTCTCGCGCGGCGCCTGGCCGAAGCGAATCTTCTCTTTCTTGCCTGGCTTTTGGGTGGCTGCTTCTTCCTTATTGCTCCCCTTCTTCTTTTTCGTTGTTGCCGGCAGTGGCGTGGCTGCCGGAGGCGCCGGGGCTGCTCCCGTCGGCGCTTCGGTGGCGCTCTGAGCCGGCGTCGCAGCGGGACCCGATTTCTGGCGGAAGCTATGCGTGCTCTCGCGGAACCGGGTCCTCTCCACCTTGGCTTTCTTCTTCGGCGCCGGCGGCACATACGCGCTGAAGCTGATGCTTGAATGCAACTCGGCAGGTGTCGCGCCGGCGTCTACGTATCCCTGCTTGATCTGGATGAAGGCCTCATCTCGCATCCGGCTCAGATAATCGCGAATCGCCGGATCCATCAGGCTCATGTAGTACGCCTGTTCCACGTCCTGCTGCACATCCTTGTACGGCCGCGGTCCGCCCGGCGTATGCTGCACGACCTTCAGGACGATGTAGCCCTGCCGCGTGAGAATCGGATCGGTGTATTGGCCCGATGTCAGATTGAATGTCTTGTCCTCAAGAACTTTGGGAAGCTGGCCTCGCTTGTACTGGCCCAGATCGCCGCCGGAGGCCGCGGTGGAGCCCTCGCTGAAGCTCCGCGCCAACTGCGCAAAGTCTCCGCCGGCGTGCAGCCGAGCCTCAATGTCGTCCGCCTTTGCTTTGGCCGCGGCAACCTTGGCCGGATCGTCGGATCCCTCCGTTCCCGTGGAAATTAGAATCTCGCTCAAGCGCTCGCTTTCCGGCTGGACGTAATCCTGTTTGTGCTCCTCGTAGAACCGCTGCGCCTCGCCGGGCGTCATCTGGATATGCTCACCAACCTCCTGCCGCATCACCTCCTGGGTGATGATCTGGTTGCGGATGTTGGCCTTGAAGTCCTCGAAGGACACGCCCTGGTCTCTGGCCGCCTTCTCCAGATCGTCAATCGAATCCAGGTTGTACTGCTTGCGGATCTCGTCCAGGCGCTTCACAAGTTCCGTTTCACCAGTGATGTCCAGCTCCTTGCCCTTCGAGAGCCACAACTGCTGGTCGATCAGGTTGCGCAGCAGATCTCTGCGTTCGCCCGCCATCTCCTGCATCGACGCGCCATGCTGCCGTCCATCCTGGTCCAGCTCGGTTCCCGCTCGGTCGTAGTCGGACTTGGTGATGATCTGGTCGTTGACGCGGGCGATGATGTCCTCGACGGTCGTCCCGCCATAGGGGCTCTCCGGTCCGTTTGCCTGGCCGAGTGCCAAGCTGGGGCACATCAGCAGCGCCGCGCCAATCGTGAACACCGCAAATCCGCGAAAATGTCTCAAATTCATAGAATCGACGTCTGGCCGTGTGCCTGGCGCATGCTTTCGTGGTGCCTGCTGCATAGACGCAATTGTAAATGCCAGGAGAGCCAAAACGGAAAGCGGATGCTCGGCCCAAGGCTGCGGACAACCCTCCGCAATGTGCCTTCCCGCGCCCCAAACTACGGTAACCCGGCTACCCGCCCGCCTGAGCGCGCGTCAAACACAGCGGTGTTATACTTTAGCCGAAGACGGCCTCGCGGCCTCAGTGCGAGCGGTTCTTCCATCTCCCTCCCTGGCCTTGCCAATAACGGGCAAGGTCAATTTTTATCGAGCGGAAATCAGGCATTGGCCGGATTCGCTCTCAGGCGATGGAAAGCCCGCCGTCTGGCGCCTGGCGCACCCGCCGTCTGGAGGTTCGGTTTGCCCATGAATTCCCGTGCCCGCCGCGCGCTTTTCGCCGTGGTCGTCTTTTTCGCCGTCTGTGCCGTGGCCGGCACCATTCTCGAGCGCCGCGTCGGCGCCCAATCGTCGCAGGACGAGAGCCAGCTCCGCGACAGCCTCAAGGCATTCACCGACGTCTACGCGATTGTGGAGCAGAACTACGCCGAGCCCCTCACCCCCGACAAGGCCGACGATGTCGTCTACGATGGCGCCATCCCCGGCATGTTGCAGGTGCTCGATCCGCACTCGCATTTCTACGATCCCAAGGCCTATGCCCGCCTGCGCGAAGATCAGCGCGGCCGCTACTACGGTGTGGGCATGGTCATCCAGCAGCAAAATGACAACGGCGGCAAGAGCAACGTCTATGTTGTCACTCCCTATGAGGACACGCCTTCGTTCCGCGCCGGCATTCACCCCGGTGACCAGGTCGTTGCTGTTGACGGCAAGTCCACCGACGGCTGGTCGTCAGACCAGGTTGCCCAGGCGTTGAAGGGCCCCAAGGGCACGCACGTCCAGGTCACGATGGTTCGTTACGGCCAGGCCAAGCCGCTGGTCTTCGACCTCATCCGCGATGAGATTCCTCACCCCTCCATCGATCTCAAGTTCGAGATTCGACCCGGCATCGGCTACATTCATCTGTCCCAATTCCAGGAGACCACCGGCCAGGAAATGGACGAAGCCATCGACAGCTTCGGCGACCTCAAGGGCCTGGTGCTCGATTTGCGTGAGAATCCGGGCGGCCTCCTAAGCCAGGCCGTGGATGTCAGCGACCACCTGCTTGCCAAGGGCCAGACCATCGTCTCGCAGCGCGGCCGCGCCTACTCCGATCAGAACTACGTCGCGACCCACGGCAATAATGGCAAGACCTTTCCCATCGTCGTGCTGGTGAACCGCGACACCGCCTCGGCGGCCGAGATCGTTTCCGGCGCGCTGCAGGATCACGATCGCGCCCTGATCGTGGGCGAAACCACCTTCGGCAAGGGCCTGGTGCAGACCGTTTACAACCTCAGTGAAGACTCCGGCCTTGCCCTCACTACGTATCACTACTACACGCCGTCCGGCCGCCTCATCCAGCGCAATTACGCAGGCGTCTCTCTCTACGACTATTACAACCATGCGGGCGGCGGGCCTACGCCCTCCGACTCTTCCAGCCGCGAGGTTAAGCTGACTGACTCTGGCCGTACCGTCTATGGCGGCGGCGGCATCACGCCCGACGAGAAAATCGAGCCGCCCACCACCAACCGCTTCCAGGACGAGCTGGTCTACAAAGACGTCTTCTTCCACTTCGCGCCGTTCTACGTGGCCACGCATCCCATCGACAAGAACTTCCAGGCCGACGACACCGTCCTCAACGACTTCAAGAAATTCCTCACCAGCCAGGATGTTGACTGGACCGATGGCGACATTAGCGACTCCTCCGGCTGGATCAAGGCGCAAATCAAGAAAGACATCTTCACCATTCAATTCGGCCAGCTGACCGGTCTGCGCGTCATCGCCGATTACGACCCGATGGTCCAGAAGGCGCTTACCTGCATGCCCGAAGCTCAGGCACTTGAAGATAGCGCGCACAAGGTGTTGGCGGAAAAGGCTCAAGCCCGCACCGAGCCCGGCACGGGCGCCGCGTCGCATCCCTGAGCTCCATTCATCGCTTCAAGCAAAGCAAAAGGCCATCGCTGTGGGATGGCCTTTTTGCTGTTGAGGCTGGTCGCAAACTTCGCGAGCGACAGATCGGGCGTCGCGCCGTACCTTTCGCGCCGGTTTGGCACGGCGCATACCGACACTTTTCCTGAGCCGGCCGATTAGCTGCGGCGCGAATCAGGCGCTTTCGCCACTCGCTACTTCGACGGAGGTGGCGGCGAGAAGATCTCGCGCTTGCGTCCCGGTTCTGGTTTCGGCTTCGGCTTGGGAGCCTTCTTGACTTCTTTCTTACCCCTATCTTTGTTTCCCATGCAAGCAAGCATGACACAGAAGGTCATCGGCTGAAAAGGGTCAAAGCGAACGGCGACGCCCGTTATTCTGAAAGAACCATGACCAGCTCAGCCAGGCCTCTTCGCCGCGTCGCCGTCTTTTGCGGATCGGCCTTCGGAAACAATCCAGCATTTCGCGCGGAAGCGACAGCTCTCGGCGCCGCCATCGCTCAAGCCGGCATAGGACTTGTCTACGGCGGTGCTTGCCGCGGCCTGATGGGCGCGGTGGCCGATGCGGCGCTTGCCGCGGGCGGCGAAGTCATCGGCGTGTTGCCCGACGCTCTCAGTGGCCGCGAGATCGCGCACAACGGCCTCACTTCGCTCGAGCTCGTCCCCACCATGCACGAACGCAAGGCCCGCATTCACGAGTTGTCCGACGCGATTCTTGCTTTGCCCGGCGGCTACGGCACGCTGGACGAGTTGCTCGAGGCCATCACCTGGGCGCAGATCGGCCTCCACGCGAAGCCATGCATCCTAATCAACACGCTGAATTATTGGAACGGACTGCTTGTCTTCCTCGACACGGCAGTCGCCGCCGGATTTATCGAAGCAAAGAATCGCACGCTCGTCCTCGTCGCCGCCAACGCCGCCGATGCGATAACCCTGGCTATGAACCACGGCTGAGCCGCACATCATCTGCCGCGTTTGGCGATATCATGCCGTTATGTCGACGAAGCTTCGTTTCGGCGTGCTCAGCACCGCCAACATCGGCCTGAAAAAAGTGATCCCTGCCATGCAGCAGGGCGAGCTCACCACCGTTACCGCTATTGCATCGCGCGATCTGGCCAAAGCCCGTGAGGCGGCCACGAAACTCGGCATTCCCACGGCCTACGGCTCTTACGAGGAACTGCTCGCCGATCCAAATATCGACGCCATCTATAACCCGCTGCCCAATCAGCTCCATGTTCCGTGGACGACGAAGGCCGCCGAAGCCGGCAAGCACGTGCTCTGCGAGAAGCCCCTGAGCATGACCGTGGCCGAGGCTAAAACGCTGCTCGACGTGCGCGCCCGCACCGGCGTCAAAATCTGCGAAGCCTTCATGATCCGAAGCGCGCCGCAGTGGCTGCACGTGCGCCAGCTTCTCGACGAAGGCCGGATCGGCGAAGTCCGCGCTGTGAACGCACACTTCAGCTACTTCAATGTGGACGCGGCGAACATCCGCAACCAGATTGAGACGGGCGGCGGCGCCGCGTACGACATCGGCTGCTACTGCATTCAAGGGTCGCGCTTTGCCTTCGGCCGGGAGCCGCGGCGTGTGGTTGCGCTAGTCGATCGCGATGCGCAGATGGGCACCGACCGGCTGACCTCGGCGATTCTCGACTTCGGCTCCGGCCAGGCAATCTTTACCTGTAGCACGCAGCAGAGCCCGTTTCAGCGCGTCCAGATTCTGGGCACGCGCGGCCGCATCGAACTTGAGATCCCCTTCAATGCGCCCACCGACCGGCCCACGCGGCTCTTCATCGACGCGACGGGTGACCTCAGCTTCAGCGGAATCACGATGGAGACCTTCCCCGCAGCCGATCAGTACACGCTGCAAGGCGACGCCTTCGCGAGAGCAGTTCGGGAGAACACTGAAGTTCCTGTGCCGCTCGAAGACTCGATCGGCAACATGTCCGTCATCGAAGCCATCTTCCGCTCGGGAAAGTCGGGCCAATGGGAGCAACCGGAGCGATAGGAGTTTTCGTTCGCTGATCGGGCCGTGCGCTGGATTCCGAGTGGTCGCGCAGGCTAGGCGGCAGCCGCGCACTCCCGCAGATCGCGGATCAGCGCGTCCACACGCCCTGGATCGCTGTCCCAGGCAAACATGAAGCGCGCAGCTCCGCCGATAAAGGTATAGAAGCTCCATCCGCGCGCGCGAAGTTCGGTGAGCACTTTCTCCGGAGCCTCAACAAACACCGCGTTAGCTTCAACCGGCTGCGCCAGCCGCACGCCGGGAATTCCGGCAATCTGTGAAGCAAACTGCCGCGCGCAGCGATTGGCATGCTCGGCGTTACGGAGCCATGCGCCGCCCTCCAGCATGCCCACCCATGGCGCCGAAAGGAACCGCATCTTGGCCGCCAGTTGTCCCGCCTGCTTGCATCGGTAGTCGAAGTCCGTGGCCAGTGCGCGATCGAAGAACAGTACCGCTTCTCCCATTGCCATGCCGTTTTTCGCTCCGCCGAAGCACAACACATCCACGCCGCTCTTCCAGCTCATCTCCGCGGGCGAGCAGCCCAGGCTGGCGCAGGCGTTGGCAAAGCGCGCGCCGTCCATATGAAGCGAAAGTCCGCACTTGCGGCATTCCTCCGAGATCGCGCGCAACTCGGCAAGTGTGTAGACGCGGCCCGTTTCAGTGGATTGCGTGATCGACACTACGCGCGGTTTGGGATAGTGAATGTCGCTGCGCTTCGTCGCCAGCTCGCGAATCGCGTCTGGCGTGAGCTTTCCTTCCGGGCTCGAAGCGACCAGCAATTTGGAACCGTTGGAAAAGAATTCAGGCGCGCCGCACTCGTCTGTTTCTACGTGCGCCTGGTCAGAGCAGATTACGCTGTGATAGGACTGGCAGAGCGACGCCAGGGCCAGCGAATTGGCCGCGGTGCCGTTGAAGACGAAATATACTTCGCACTCGGTCTCAAACAAGTTGCGAAATGCGTCGGATGCTTTGGCGGTCCAGGGATCGTCGCCGTACGACGTCGCGTGCCCGCGATTGGCGGCCTCCATGGCCTGCCACGCTTCGGGGCAAATTCCCGCATAGTTGTCGCTGCCAAACTGCTGCTGCAATTCGTTGTTTTCAATTTCCGTCATGGCGCAATCCTCGCTCACTCGAGACGGAACACGTCCCGGAGACACTCTTAAACTCGATGCGGATTCGCTGAGAGGGAGCAGGCGATTGAGGAGTTGGAGGCGCGGGCCGGGATCGAACCGGCGCATAAAGGTTTTGCAGACCTCTCCCTTACCACTTGGGTACCGCGCCTTGGGCTGCCTGCCTCACGGGTTGCGGATCGTCCCATTCCACTCTTTGCCCGGCTCATACGCGCCGGAGAAATGCAGAATGGAGCGGGAGACGAGACTTGAACTCGCGACCCTCGCCTTGGCAAGGCGATGCTCTACCACTGAGCTACTCCCGCTTAACGCAAGTTCGAGTATACCGGGCCGCCGAAACCGGGTCAAACCGGCTTGGCTTGGTGAAAAGCGCTTTTCAACGACAGAGTTCTGGCGCTCCGCATCGCGAAATCCCGTTCAAATTCGCACCCCGCAGGCGTTTGACCCACCCCGCAAATTCCCGTAGACTTAGAGATTGCGAGGGATGCGGCTCGTTCCGCCTTCCACCCCGCATCATTTTTCCTGAAGTCAGGATCACCCCTGCAACTCAGGCTTTGGAGATGGAAGCACAACCATGGCAAACCACGTATCGGCGCTCAAGCGCGCCCGCCAGACCGTAACCCGCACTGAAGTGAATCGCGCCAACCGCAGCCGCGTGCGTTCGAGCCTCCGCTCCCTGCGCGAAGCTTTGGTCAAGGGCGATGTGAAAGAAGCGCAGACGCAGTACCGGGCGACAGTTTCAGCCCTCGACAAGAGCGTGCAAAAAGGCGTTCTGCATTCGAACACCGTTTCCCGCTACAAGAGCCGCTTGAACACGCGCCTCAAAGCACTGGCAACCGCCAAGGCAAAGTAGCCCAGCGGTCACAATCAAATCTGTAGATCGGAAGCAGCCGGGAGCGATCCCGGCTGTCGCTGTTTGGTGGGACGAGTTGGTTCACGGGCCCTTGCGCAGCAACGGCTTGAGCACGGGAAAGAGCGTGCTGGCAATGATCGTGGAGCCTTTCGCAGTGGGATGGATGCCATCGCTCTGAATGGTCTCCGGAACGTGAATCAGATCCTTGTAGAGCATGGGCACGACCGCTATGTGGTGCTTTGCCGCGAGATCGCGAAAGATTTTGTCGAACGACTGGATGTAGTCCTGTCCATAATCCGGCGGAAGCGTGATGCCGGCGAGCAGAATCTTCACGTGAGCCTTCTCAAGGCCTGCGAGCACCTGGTCTAGATTGCTGCGCGTCTGGTCGACGGGCAGGCCGCGCAGGCCATCATTGCCGCCAAACTCCACGATTACGATGGCAGGGTGCAAGCGCAGCACGTTCGGCAGGCCAGCCACCGCATCCTTGGTGGTCGCGCCGCTGGTTCCCTGGTTGATGACCTTGTAGGCGTAGCCTCGCTCGTCGAGCAGCTTCTGCAGCTGCTCTGGATAGGCCTGGCCATCAGGCAGGCCCAACCCCGCGGTAATGCTGTCGCCATAGCAAAGCAGGATCGGCCGATCGGCGGCAGAGAGCGGCTCTGCCGGCAACAACAGCAGGCAACATGCGACTAGAACCGTCCGCCGAACGTCCACGTATCAAGTGTAGCTGCGCAAGAGTCTGCAGCGGCCCGGAATTGCGATGACCGGCCATTTACACTGCGGATGACGGGAGAGTGAGTTGATTCAAGTCAAGAATGCGAAGAAATGGATCCAGAACGGGGCGCGGCGCGTGGAGATTCTGCAGGGCATCTCCCTGGACATTCCCGCAGGGCAGTTTGTCGCCATCGTGGGCGCGAGCGGAAGCGGGAAGAGTGCGCTGCTCGGGCTGCTCGCAGGCCTCGATTCACCCAGCGAAGGAGAGATCTGGCTCGACGGAGTTCCGATCCACAACCTCGCGGAGACCGAATTGGCGGCGGTGCGCGGGCGCAAAATCGGTTTCGTTTTTCAGTCCTACCAACTGATCCAAACGCTCACCGCTCTCGAAAACGTGTTGCTCCCTTATGAGCTCAACCTGGAAGGCAGCGGAGTAGCGCAGGCTCGGCGCTTGCTTGACGAGGTCGGCCTGAAGGAGCGCGTGGACCATTATCCAGTGCAGCTCTCAGGCGGCGAGCAACAGCGCGTGGCGTTGGCGCGTGCATTTGTGGTCGAGCCGCCCATCGTGATGGCCGATGAGCCGACGGGAAACCTGGATTCAGCGAACGGCCGCCTGGTGTTAGATCTGCTGTTGGAGAGGAACAAAAAGGCGGGGACGACACTGGTGCTCGTCACCCACGACCCTGAAGTCGCCAGCTGCGCCGACCGCAGGATCGTGCTCAAGGACGGCCTCATCGTCGAAGACTCCAAGCCGGGTCTGTTTCCGACCAACCCTGAATCTGCGCAAGGAGAACAATGGCCAGGCGCGCGTTAAGCTGGAAGCGCGCCGCGGCCATCGGCTGGCGCGATTTGAAGTCCGCTCCCGGCAAGTTTGGTTTTGTCGTGTTGTCGGTCGCCGTCGGCGTGGCAGCGCTGGTGGGCGTGCGCGGGCTAAGCGACAGCTTCCGCCAAACACTGAACACGGAGGCGCGTTCGCTGCTGGCAGGCGATCTGAGCGCGCGACTGCTTCGTTCGCCAACGCCCGAGGAACTCACTAAGATTGCGGCAATCGAAGTCCAAAGCGGCGGCTCGATCCGTTCTACTTGGGTCACTGAGACAGTCTCCATGGCGTCGGTGTCGACGGATCCCGTGCCTTTGCTGGTCTCGCTCAAAGCTGTCGATCCGGCTGAGTATCCCTTCTACGGAACGGCGGAGCTGGATCCGGCGATGCCGCTGCGGCAAGCTTTGCAGGGCGACTCGGCCGTCGTGGCCGATGAGTTTTTGATTCGCCTCAATGCACACGTCGGCGACACGCTGCGCCTCGGCGGCAGAGACTTCCGCATCTCCGCTGTGCTGAAGCAGGAGCCTGATCGCATCACCGCGGGCATGGGCCTCGGGCCGCGCGTCATGATCACGGAGGCGGCAATGGCGACGACCGGATTGCTGGCGCCAGACAGCCGCGCTACCCGGCGCTTGCTCGTCAAGCTCCCTGACACGCCTCCGAAAGGCGTCACCGCGGATGCCGAAACTCCCGCGATTCGCACCCAACTGGAAGCGGCGCTGCCGGATGCGCAAATGATCGACTACCGTGAGGGCAACCCCGCGCTCACCCGCGGCCTCGACAATGCGACCTCCATCCTAAGCCTCATTTGTTTGGTGGCGATGGTTCTCGGCGCTATCGGCGTGGCCATGGCCATGCACGCGCATCTCGAGCAGCGCATGGACATGCTGGCTATTCTCAAAGCCATCGGAGCGGATTCCTCCGACCTGCTGCGCATCTTTCTCCTGCAGACAATGAGCCTCGGTCTTGCCGGCGGATTGCTCGGCGTAGCTGCGGGCGTTGCGGTGATGGCGGCGCTGCCTGCGGCCTTCGGCCAGTTGCTTCCCGTCCATGTGATTCTTCAGTTTCCCTGGCAGTCGGCGCTCGCGGGACTAGGAACTGGCCTGCTCACAACTCTTCTCTTCTGTCTGCCCCCGCTGCTCGACGTGCGCGCCGTGAGGCCGGTGCTAGTGCTGCGCCGGCTCGTCGAGCAGGGTCCTTCGGGCATTGGCGGCTGGTTTGCGCGCTGGTGGGCACGCCGCCTGCAACTCGGCATTGCGACTGCTGTAATAGCCGCCTTGGCTGGCATCGCTTGGGCGCTTTCCGATTCGCCGAAGGTGGGCGCGTGGTTTGCGTTGCTGTTCACTATCACGCTGGTGGTTTTGCTGGTGTTGGCGGCCGCTGCGCTTTGGTTTCTCAGGTTCCTTCTGAACCGCACCCGCCTCCATCTGCCTTCCTCGCTGCGCCACGGTCTTTCCAATCTCTATCGCCCCGGCAATCAATCCGCCGCGGTGCTGGCGGCTCTGGGCACGGGAGTCATGCTGATCCTATCGGTGTATCTCATGCAGAAGGACCTCTTGACCGATCTGCGCGAAACCGCTTCGCCCAAGCTGCCCAATGTCTTTCTTGTCGATGTGCGAAGCGATGAGGTCGACGGCGTCAAGGCATTCTTCGCGCATCAAGCGGGCGTGAGCCAGCAACTGAGCATGATTCCTGTGGTGATAGGCCGGTTTGTCTCAATCAATGGGCAGCTGGTTGAACAAATGAAAGGCCAGCATTATCCGATTCGCATGCTGGAAAGCGCCGAGTTAACCTGGGCCGATGCGCCGCCCGAGGGCGACAAGGTGACCGCGGGCGCGTGGTGGACCAGCAGTAGCCCTGCGCAGATCGCGATCGGTGATGGCGTGGCGCAACGGCTGCACGTCGGCGTGGGTTCTGCCGTGGAACTTGAGACCGGCGGAACAACGCGCACACTCAAAGTAACCGCTATCTATCGCGCTGACGGTCAGCACCTCGGCGCGCGGGTGTCGTTTGTTCTGCCTTCGGGATTGATCTCCGACCAGCCATCCACCTGGTACGGCGGCGCACACATCGATCCCAAACAGGTGGCCGCAATGGAGCGCGCGTTGTTTACGGCCTATCCAACCATCACCGTCATCAACGTCGCCGATGTCATGCAGCGCATCGAGAGTGTCGTCGATCAGATCACTTTCGTCGTCCGGCTGCTTGCGGGCTTCTCGATCCTCGCCGGCCTCACGATCCTCGCCTCGAGCATTGCCAGCACCCGCTTTCGCCGCATGCAGGAGGCGGTCGTGCTCAAAACTCTTGGCGCAACGCGAGTGCGCATTGTTCGGACCTTCAGCGTGGAGTTCAGCGTTCTGGGATTGCTGGCAGGCGCGGTCGGCGTCGTCTTTGCCAACCTGCTCACGCGCGTGCTTCTGCACCGGCTCGAAGTGGGATTTCACATCGCATGGGGCGTCACGTTGACAGCACTCGCCGGAACAGCGGTGCTGGCTACGGCCACGGGCTGGATCGCAAGCTACCGCATTCTCGGACTGAGGCCGCTTGAGATCCTTCGCGAAGAATAGAAGAATGCGAAATTGGGAAGAGCTGTGTCCGACTGTTCGAGACCGGCATTCATCTATTGATCGCCATGAGCCGGCAAATTGACCGCGCGCGGGAATCTTCGTAACATGAAGGAGTTGGCTTTGCGCGCCCAGCTTTGGGGGCCAAGCCGATCGGTTGCAAGACGAGCCGCCACGCCCGCTTGTTGCCCCCTCGTTCAATGGTAGGACAGCTGACTCTGGATCAGCATATCGGGGTTCGAATCCCTGGGGGGCAGCCAATTAAATGAATAACTTACAGATATACTTCTAAAGCTACACGCTCTGTGTCACCCCTGTGTCACTATTCTTCAAACAGCCAGTTGCCCGAAGGAAAAGGTCCCGAATGGGCCAGTCTTGCTTTGACAATTGTCCACGCGCACTCGTCATCGTGCAATTTCTCGCAGAGCTAATTGGAGACCGTAACACTCTGATTTACTGGGCAAAGCATCCCGACTGGCCCGCATCCGTTTCGGCTAATCGCAACTCAATTGCGATTTAGCCCCTCTTCTCCTCTGGTTAGGAGAAGGCGCTTCCAGAACCCTTCACGTTGGAGAATGTGCTCGTCCGCAGCTCGAAATGGCCTGTGCTCTAGGAGAGCGAAGCGGAAATATGATCGACAATACGAGCGTCCCCGCTTTGCGAGTAGTGCCCGTAGCTCCACATTCCCGCCGTGGCCCGAATCTGCGTAAGCACACCATCGGGACCATATTCCCCCGTCGCCATAGGCGGAGCCTACGTACCTCTTGCCAGTCCTCACATCTGTTATCAGATACACTCCCTTGACGCTCTCCAGTGCGGCTTTCCAATCTGGACGGCGATTCCGGACTAAGGTCTCGATTTCTTCGAACGAAAGATCGATATCCTCATATCCCGGAAAAGCTCTTCCAGAAAATGGTTCTCGCAAGATTTCGGCGATCTCAAATCGGTCGTATTGGCTTTCCATGTTTACACGCACTGCACGTTCCTTGTAAGGCGAACGCAATCTCAAGCGCCCTATAAAGCCTGTGGCAATATCCGACAGCTCGACTCTATATTGCTTTTGTCCGCGTGCGAGAACTCTGAAGATTCCACCGAAAATCCATGTGAGCGGTTCGTGATAGAAGCTCGCAAGAGAGAAAATGAGCGGTCGATTGAATTCGTTCCGCTCGGGACGATATTCCTGCCATGATTGCCATTCATGTCGGTCCTTCGTGAAGACATCAAGCGGTTGGTTGTGCCCTGCCCGATCTTTTGTACCAGCGAGATTGTTAGTGTAACGCGGAAAGTG
>PLGG01000006.1 GCA_003138515.1 Acidobacteriaceae bacterium
CGGGTCATCAGCACCTGGGCAAATTGATCGTTCTCTATGCCGACAACCACATCACGATCGAAGGCAGCACGGAGCTTACGTTCACCGAAGATCGAATGGCCCGGTTCGCCGCCTTCGGTTGGCACGTGCAGAGAGTGGAACGGAGCAACGATGTTGATGCGGTGGCCCTTGCGCTACAGAATGCCCGCGAGGAAAGCGGACGGCCATCGTTGATTGCAGTGCGTACCCACATTGGCTTCGGCAGCCCGCACAAACAGGACACTGCGGCGGCCCACGGAGAGGCGCTCGGTGTGGAAGAGGTCCGCCTTACCAAGGAAGGAATGGGCTGGCCGGTTGAACCTGCCTTCCATATCCCCGAGGAGGCCCTGGAACATTTTCGGAGAGCGGTTCTGCGCGGAAATTCTGCGCAGGCGGAATGGGAGTCGCGCTTCAAAGCGTACGCGCAACAATATCCCGACTTAGCAGCGGAGTTTCAGAGAGTTATTGACAGACGGCTGCCCATGGATTGGGACGCTGATCTGCCGACATTTCGCGCGGCGGACGGTCCGATGGCGACCCGCGTTGCGTCAGGGAAGGCGATCGAGGCTCTCGGTCCTCGTCTTCCGGAGATGATGGGCGGCTCGGCAGATCTTGGTCCCAGCACCCACACTCATATTGATGGAGCCGGAAACTTTGAGCCGGAAAACTGGGCGGGACGCAACATGCACTTCGGCATTCGAGAGAATGCCATGGGCGCCATCCTGAATGGAATGGCGTTGCACCGCGGCCTCATCCCTTATGGGGGAACGTTTTTCGTCTTCACCGACTATATGCGCCCACCGATGCGGCTAGCGGCTATGGATGCCTTGCCAGTGATCTATGTCTTCACTCATGACAGCATTGGCATGGGCGAGGACGGCCCGACGCATCAGCCTGTCGAACAATTATTGGGATTGCGATCGATTCCAGGCATGGTTGTCCTTCGGCCGGCGGATGCGAATGAGACAGTGGCCGCATGGCGACTTGCCATTGGCAGGAAGAAAGGCCCGGTTGCTCTGGTCCTGACACGCCAAGGCCTCCCGGTATTGGGCCTGGATCAATATCCCGGGATACCGGCGGGAGTGCCCCTTGGCGGTTATATTCTTGCGGATTCTCCGGCGGGTGATCGACCTGAAATCATCTTCATCGCCACCGGCTCCGAAGTCCATCTGGCGTTGGAAGGTCGCGACCGGCTCGCGACGGAAGGTGTCCAGGCGAGAGTTGTAAGCATGCCGAGCACAAACATCTTCGCGTCGCAGCCGGATGATTATCAAGAGAAGGTTTTACCCACAGGTGTACCGCTGTTGGTCATCGAGGCTGGTACATCCCTCGGTTGGAAATCTTATGTCGGTGCTCAGGTTGCCGTGATTGGCATCGATACTTTCGGTGCATCAGCTCCCGGGCCAGTCGTGATGCAGCACTACGGTTTCACAGTGGAGAATGTCTGCAAACAAGCCCACGCTGTGCTCGGCCGGCTTAAGGAGAAAGCATCATGCGCGTAGGAATTGCATCGGACCATGGAGGGTTCGCCTTAAAAGAACAGATCGCGGAGTTGCTGCGAGGCACGGGCCACGAGGTCGTGGACTTCGGCGCGTTTCACTTGAGCCCAGGAGACGACTATCCGGATTACATCATCCCCATGGCTAGGGCCGTGTCCGCCGGCAAGGTAGAGCGCGGAGTAGCACTCTGCGGCAGCGGAGTGGGAGCATCCATCGCCGCAAACAAAGTTGCCGGTGTGCGCGCCGGGCTCATCCACGATGTATTCTCCGCCCACCAGGGAGTTGAAGACGACGACATGAATATTTTTTCGCTCGGTGGGCAGGTCATTGGGCCAGCGCTGGCCTGGGAATTGATCGAAACATTTCTAAAGGCTCGCTTCAGTGGCGCAGTTCGTCACCAACGCAGAGTCGATAAAGTGAAGGCGCTTGAAATGCATGAGGTCGCGCTTTGAATTTATTTGTTGAGCTGACCGCACTTTGAAGCGAATCAGGAGCCGTCGGCAGTTGAGGTTTGCTGAGATCGAGCTTCCCCAGGCCGCGAAGGCGGGAGCAGGATGTGTCCGGTATCGGCGGGAATTGGTACTTAAAAGGCACGAGACGGAGGAAGTTCCATGATCGAGATTCTGAAGAATTTTCCCGACAATGTTGTAGCGCTCTCCTGCGAGGGACAGGTCACCAAAGAGGATTATGACAGGATTCTTGTTCCGGCCGTTCTCGAAGCGCTCAAGCGGCACGACAAGATCCGACTCTTCTACAAGACCTCGGCGAACTTCACCGGCTACGACGCTGGTGCTATCTGGGAGGACTTGAAGATTGGGGTGGAACATCCAACACGCTGGGAGCGCGTCGCGGTGGTCACAGAGGTGGACTGGATCGTACAAATGATGAGGCTATTTAGCTTCCTTATGCCCTGCCCAACGAAGTTGTTTCCACCTTCAGAACTCGCGCAGGCGCATTCCTGGATTATCACCGCCAGTTGAGCCAGGAAGGAAGCAAGCAGCCGTGTTGTTCAAAAGTGTTGGAAGAGGAACGAAATGAATGCTACGCAGAAACTTCATAAGATCGGCCAGAGCCTCTGGCTCGATAACATTACCCGCGGCTTGCTTGCCGGCGGCACTCTTCAACGCTATATCCAGGAGCTATCGATCACGGGTCTTACCTCGAACCCCACGATCTTCGATCATGCCATCAAGAACAGTCACGACTACGACGACGCCATCAGCCAGAAATTGAAAGAAGGCAAGTCGGGCGAGGCGCTGTTCTTTGAATTGGCGATCGAAGACCTGCGGAAGGCCGCCGATCTTTTCCGCCCGATCCACGACCGGACAGATGGTGTGGATGGATGGGTGTCTCTGGAGGTCTCGCCCCTGCTGGCCCATAACACGGGCGACACTCTTTCTGCCGCCAAGGCTCTCCACGCCCGCGCGGAACGGCCCAATCTCTTCATCAAGATCCCTGGTACAAGCGAAGGTCTCCCAGCCATCGAGGAGGCAATCTTTGCGGGCGTGCCAGTCAACGTAACCCTGCTGTTCTCTGGCGAGCAATATGTCGCGGCTGCCGAAGCATATCTACGCGGTATCGAGCGGCGCATCGCTGCCGGGCTGAATCCCGATGTCGGCTCTGTGGCTTCGCTGTTCGTCAGCCGTTGGGATGTCGCGGTAGCGCACAAAGAGCCCGAGTCACTACGCAACCAACTCGGCATCGCCATCGCCGGGGAGACCTATGAGAGGTACCGCGCTCTGCTTGACTCGCCGCGGTTGCAGCGCATCTTGAACGCAGGAGCCAGGTCCCAGCGACTTCTTTGGGCCAGCACCGGAACCAAGGACCCCAAAGCCTCGAACATCCTGTACGTCGAGGCGCTCGCGTTTCCCTTCACCATCAACACGATGCCCGAGGCCACCTTGAAAGCCCTTGCCGCCCATGAAGAATTCGGCGAAGCTTCACCCGCGCATGCCGGCGAGGTGCTGGCCGAATTCGCCAAAGCTGGTATTGATACCGACGCGGTGGCCGCCCAGCTTCTCGGGGAAGGGGTCGCCTCCTTCGCCAAGTCCTGGAACGATCTGCTGGCTTGCATCGCGTCCAAGAGCGAAAAACTCAAAGCCGCCTGAGTCCAGAGTCGTGAGGTTGGGAGATGAAAACGGAAAGCAACTCTACAGGAACCCGACTTCCTACCGATTTGACTTTAGAGTCGGAAGGTTGCCGACCGGATCCGCGCTCGTGATTTGGTAGTTCTCGTATTGAATCGTCAATTCGGCACGTCCCCCAAACCGAATCGCGGTGACGCTATAGGTGCGCTCGGGTAGCCAGAAGTCGCCCACTTTCATATATGCCACTTCGATCTTGCTGTTCTTCGTCCAGAACGAAGGGTTCTTCGCGGATTCTGCGTCTAACCGGGTTACAGCAAAGTCCTTTGCATCCACCCAGATTCTGCCACGGTAAAGAAATCTATCAGTCGTTCTGGGCTTTACGCTCAGCACGTACATTGAACCGGATGGCGTGCGGTCGTATCCGACCAGAGTGAAATCATAATTGTCCCTGTTCAGATCGGTGCGCTTTTGGGCCTCCGCGCCCAGCGCTTCCTGTTCGACCTGTAGGAGCCTTTTGAATACCTTGCCGATGATCATCTTGGGCCCGGTCGCAGACCGAATCCTGAATTCCTTCGTTTGTGATCGGTACTTCAAGTCCACAACCATCTCCGCACTGCGAGCGCCTGGAAAGCCGTGGTATTCAATCTGGTAAAGTCGTGTTCCCCGGTAAGAATGCAGCGCATGAGCCCGCTTGAGATTCATCGCGACCAGGTTTTCGACGACTTGTTCTCCGCTGAGCGGAGCGTTCACAAGCGGAGAGGACGCACCAGGTTGTTGCGCGCTTGCGGGCTCCTGTAGCCCCAGGCAGACCAGCAGCACCGGGATCAAGAGAATCGAAGAAAACGAAGCCCGTACACTTGGCGGGGAGTATCCTCGACTATCTTTCCCATGAAGTCTCATAGGCCACCTTCTTCGTGGCGTGGGCGGAGAAGATGCTGAAGTTTACACCGAGAGGAGTTAACGTGAGCCCCAGTGGATATGGATAATTGGCACGTTTGTCCCGGACGGTAGAGCCACGAGAATCGGCGGACTTCCGATGTGGGTTCATCTTTTGCTCCGACCGCAGACGGTTGCAAGTGGAAAGTGGGCAGATTCACTGCCGTCAATATTGCCACAGGAGCTGCTCCGCTTCGAGCGGCACTGAAGCGTCGGGATGGTGGGGGAAAATGCGCGCAGTGTAGTCGCTCGCAGGACGCGTTGTGGATACGTGGGCCGAATAGGTCACTACGCCCGGCGAATCGGGGCAGGGTTCCCTATTCATCTGAAGCAGGCTGTCGAGCTTCTGGCGAAACTCCGGCGCCTCCAATGCAGCCTTGATTTTTTCGCGAGAGACCGTGCGCAGGATGACCCATGGGTTCTGCGTGGTTGCCCAGAGGTCGTTGTCGAGCGCTTCCCACAATTCGTCCGCGGCGTGGTTCCAGGACCAGTGAAGATTGAGCGCCAACTCAATCAGCGCATCAACTCCATCAACCTTGAACCAATCGGATGGTGCCTTCGGATCGTTCAATATCCCCCCAAAGTGCCGGAGTTCAGGAAGCGGAGGCCGCTATCGCAAACCTCGTGCGATAGCGGCCTCTGCCTCAATTTCAATCGACCGCCGCTTAACTGTCGGTGAACATAGCCTTCTGTGGATGCCCCTTGGCCAGTGGAGCCGGCGCGGCGGCATTGCTGAAGTCTTTCGTCCACTGCCAGTTCCTGATCTCCGGCATATCCTCAAGATGTTCTCGAATATAGTCGTGGTGGCGTTGCAATTCCTGGTTGAAGAAGTTGATCGCATTCTCCGCTTGCAGACGAAGACGGGGAATGTGCTTCAGTGCATCCAGTGCAAGGTGGAACCGGCTCATTTCATTCAGCACAACCATGTCGAACGGAGTTGTGGTCGTGCCGTGATCCATATAACCGTGCACATGGAAACGGCCTTCATTGGAGCGCCCATGAACCAGGGTGTGAATGAGCCAGCGATTGTTGTGGAAGGCGAAAATCACCGGCGCCTTCTCAGTGAAGAGCGCATTGAACGACATTTCGTCCATCCCGTGCGAATGCTTGTCAGGAAACATCAAAGTCATCAAATCGACAACGTTGACAACGCGCACCTTGATGCCCGGGACATGTTTCTGCAGCAGCCACGAGGCCGCGCAGGTCTCGATGGTTGGAACATCGCCAGCACAGGCCAGCACTACATCCGGCTCCCCGCCTTCATCGTTGGTTGCAAACTTCCATGTGGACGCGCCGCGAGAGCAATGCTCCAGAGCCTCGTCCATGTTCAGCCATTGGAGCTGTGGCTGCTTGCCGCACGTAACGACGTTCACGTAGTTGCGGCTGCGCAGGCAATGGTC
>PLGG01000057.1 GCA_003138515.1 Acidobacteriaceae bacterium
AAGCTGTGGGAGCATCTGCGGCTGTATGAGGCGGAGTGCCTGGCGCTGCTGGAGCAGGCGAAGGGCCTGGAGAAGATGGACGAGCTGAAGCTGAAGCGGTTTCCGGTGCTGGGCGCGTACGAGCTGGCGCTGAAGTGCTCGCACGCATTCAACCTGCTGGATGCGCGCGGGGCGATCAGCGTGACCGAGCGCGTGGGCGTGATGGCGCGGATTCGTACGCTGGTGATCGGCGTGGCGAAGGCGTATGTGGCGCAGGGCGAGAAGTTGGCGCGCAGGGAACAGGGAACAGGCAACAGGGAACAGGGAACAGGGAACAGGAAAGGCTCATTCATTGGTGCGGTGGACGACGGGCGACTGTTCTCCGGTCTCTGATCTCTGAACCCTGACCTCTGATCTCTGCTTACCCGTTATCGCCAAGCTTGTACATGTACTTAATCGCGGATTTGTAGATGAGTGTTTTGTTGCGGCCGCGGACTTTGAGCGAGTTGCGATCGTACCACTCGATGCATCCGTCCACACGCTCGCCATCTTCGAGCACGATCACCATTGGCGTCTGCGACTGAATCTGTTTTTGAAGATAGAAGAGCTCAGCGTGACGGTTGGGCGTGTCCCTTTCGGCAGTCTGCGCGGGAAAACGGAAGGGAAGCGGGGTAGCGAAGCTCCTTCTCCTCTGTGGCGGAGCTTGACCCGATTCCAGAACGCGCGACGCAGGCACAATCGATGGCAAGCTCATGGGGAAGAACCCTCCGCAAGAAATGAAGTCCGATATGCAAAACACAACAGGTGCCGCAAGAACCTGGGGAAACTCATCCGTGCAGTTTTCGAGATGCGGGCCTGACCGCAATCTGCATGAAATCCAGGGGCCCCCGTCTCAAACCCAAATGAAGCAAAAGGCAGTCCCGCGTTGTGGGGATATGCGTGTCCGGCGTCCCTGGGCTTAATGGGAGTACTCGTATTGAAAAGATGCCTGGGTACGATTGGGGGTTGCTCTTTCATTCTGCGGCCATTTTGGTCGAGCGTCAAGCGTGGAAGCAGCAAACAGCGGACATTCAACTGCGAGCAGGTGACAGCAGGTATTGGACGGCGAAGGGTGGGCAGCGAACAACGGCTAAACGCCGCTGTCTGCCGTCAAGCCCACGGCCATCGCGTCGAGCGAGAGCGAACGCAGCAGGTTACGGCGCATGCCCTGCTCCACCTGGACGAGGGCGCGGGCGGCGGAGTCGATCCAGTCCACGGTGAGGCCTTCAGACAGACGGCCTAGCTCGGCAGCGATGTCGATATTGCGGATGAGCGACGGAGTGCCGGCCACGATGAGCAGCAGGTCTTCGATCAGGCTTGAGAGGGCGCGGAGCAGGCTGACGGTCTTCTCCTGGCCGTCGGCGCCGGCGCGGTAGCTCTCGGTGGCGTGGAAGAGAGCGGAGTAGTCGGGTTCACGAAGTGCCGTGCGCAGAATGACGAGCGCGTCTTCGCGGCTGGCGAGATACGTGCCGAGATCGAGCGAGAGCGCGCGTCCGACCGCGCCCATGGCCAAACGGGCGACAAGAGAACGGTCCTGCGGCTTGAGCTCTGTGCGGCGGCGGGCGAGCAACGTTTCGAGTTCGGCGGCCGGCAGTGCGCCCAGGCGATGAATCACTGCGCGGGAACGAATGGTGGGCAAAAGCTCCTGCGGATTTTCCGTCAGCAAAATCAGCGAAGTGTGGTCCGGCGGCTCTTCGAGCAGCTTGAGTAGGCTGTTGGCCGCCTCCTTCATAAATGCAGACGAAGTGAAAATCGTGAAAGCGCGGCGGGCTTCGGCGGGCGGCCGGTAGAAGGCGACGTGAATGGCCTGCCGGACCTGGCCGAGCTTGATCATAAGCTGCGGCGGATCGGGCGGAATGACCAGCACGTCTGGGTGCGTCTGGACGAGAATGCGCGTCTCGCGCTTGTCGGTCTCGCGCAGATCGTCGCGGGCGGCAACGGCTTCTTCGACCAGCGTTTCGAGGTCCGCGGAAGCGGCGATCCGGACACAATTCGAGCAAACGCCGCAAAAGTCAGGCAGGCCGTCGGATTCGGTGGGCTTCAGGCAGTTCACCGCCTGAGCCAGCATGAGCGAAAGCGTGTACTTGCCGGCGCCGCGTGGCCCAGCCAGGATCATCGAGTGCGGAAACCGGCCCGAACGCACGCTTTCGCGCAGGTGCGTGACGGTGCCCGCGTTTCCCAAAAAATCCTGGAAGCCCATGGAACGAGACTACCAGCGGAGGGTACCGGAGCTAGAACGCAGCGAGTCAGCTTGCCGCAGCTTTCAGCCGGAATCATGCGCGGGTTCGTGCAGTCCCCGGTCCCTCGCATTTGGGGACCGGGGGCACCCACGAGTCGGGGAGTTAGCCGGTAGCTTGTAGCCAGTAGCCGGTAGCTGGGGACACGAGACACAAGGTCGAGTCATCCGCCAGAGCTCGAGGAATCGGGGGGGTTCGTGCATCTCCCCGCTTATCCAATCGACGGACACGGCTGTAATGTATTGAATATACAAGAGTAATCATAGAATTCTTGTCTTTGAAACCAGAGTAACCAACTGGCAGGGTACTGACAGGCCTCGGCGTAACCTGAAACCGCCATTGCCGGTCCGCGCAAACCACAGTACCTCTATAACGTAGCGTCTTTACACCGATTGCAGGACGCAAATTACGTTTGCCAGGTGCTTATGCAGGAACAGCAGGAAAACGTACTCGCCACTCGAGCCACAGTGACGGCGACGCTAGTACTCGGAGCCGTAACAGGCTTCCTGCTGGGGTGCGCGATCGCAATCCCGCTGGCCGAGAGTCATCTCAAAACGTACTTGGAACGAGTGGCGGTTCAAGACGATGCTTCGTTGACAGACGCGCGCGCTCTCCTGGAGACGATGCAGCATTCTGCCAGTCCAGCTTGTTCCGAGACGGAGCTGAGCAATCTGAGAGACCTGGTTTTTCACTCGGACTATTTGAAGGATGCCGGACGGATTCAAAGGGGAAAGATTGAGTGTTCCGCAAGTGCGGGCCGGCCGGCGCGGTCGATCGGCGATTTCAAGGCGGGGCAAGCTCAGGCGGGCGGGACCGTACTCGACGGCAATCTGACTCCCATACGAGATGAAAGCCTGAAGCGGACGGGAATTCAACGCGGGAATGCTTTCGTTGTCTTTAGTTCGCATTTGCCCGAACCCGACAGCCGGCTGCCGCTTCGATTGACAATCTATCCATACCAGGAACAGGCGGGAACCACGGCAACATCGAGCGCAGGCTCGCCTGAAACGTCTTCTGACCAAGCGGCCGACGAAGTGGAACGCCGGGGTGACACGATCGTCGCCAGCCATTGTTCCACGGTTATGTCTCGCTGCGTTCTAGCATCGGTGGGCGTTGACGATGCAAGGCGTGGGGAACTCCTTGTCATTAGCAGCACAACGCTCGCGGGCGGAATCGCCGGCGTTTTCATTGGGATCGCTCTTTGCAGTCTTCACCGCCGCAGCCTTGCGCCCGATCGGCAATTAAAGAATGCAGTGGCGCGCGATCAGCTTCAGCTTGCCTATCAACCGATCGTCAATCTGGCGAGCGGAGAAATTTCCGGCGCCGAGGCGCTGGCGCGATGGACCAGGCCGGATGGTGTTTCCGTCGGTCCCAGCGAATTCATCAAGATGGCTGAAGACAACGGTTTCATGGGTTCGATCACCAATCTCGTCTTGCGGCGGGCGCTGAAGGAGTTCGGCGAAGTGTTCAAAAAGCTTCCCGAATTTCGGCTGAACGTCAATGTCGCGGCATCGGACCTGATGGATCCCAAGTTTCTGCCCATGATCGAAGCGGTCGTTCAGGAATACCATGTGCGGCCGAGCAGCCTCACCCTTGAGGTGACGGAAACGTCGGCCGCCAACCAGGAAGACGCCCTGGAGTCGATCCGATTGCTCCGGCGCATGGGTTTCGGCATCTCCATCGACGATTTCGGAACCGGTTATTCGAACCTATCCTATCTGTTGTACCTTTCCGTCGATTCCATCAAGATCGACAAGGCTTTCACGCGAGCCATTGGAACGGATGCGGTGACGGTCGGCATCCTTCCACAGATCATCGCCATGGCGCGGACGATGAATCTTGCCGTGGTGGTCGAAGGCATTGAATCGCCGACGCAGGCAGATTACTTCTCCACCGACAACCTGAAGATTTTCGGTCAGGGTTGGCTCTATGGACGCCCCATGCCGGCCGGCGAATTCTTCAGCTTGCTGGGCGTCACGGTTGACCAACCAAGTATCGCCGCCATCCCCGAAGCCGCAGGAGTTCCGAGCCGCTGGCGTCAGCTAAGGCACGGGGCCGGAACCGCGACCGTTCAATAGGCGCGAAGAATTCACAGGGTCGATCCGATCCCGCCTGCTGTAGACTTGCCGTGGTCAGCCATTCCCCGGAGCATCGCTGACTAAATCACAACAGGAGAAAGCAGATGAACACAAGACATTGGAGTGTCTTCACAGGTCTATGTGGGGTCGCCGTGCTCGCGCTCAGCGCCGTTCCATCGGGCGCGCAGGCGACAGAGGTCAAAGAGAAACCAGCCATGTACTCGTATATTGCCGACTGGCAGTTTCCGCGGGAGCGTTGGGGCGACGTGGCAAAAATAAACGCGACCGACAATACCATTTTCCAGGCCGCGCTAAGCGACGGAACCCTTGTCGGCTACGGCAACGATGCGAATATGGTGCACACGGTGGACGGCGAGTCGCA
Organism: Acidobacteriaceae bacterium; assembly: GCA_003138515.1. Lineage (GTDB taxonomy): Bacteria > Acidobacteriota > Terriglobia > Terriglobales > Acidobacteriaceae > Telmatobacter. Next base: position 4,716 of record PLGG01000057.1, read on the forward strand.
CGACACCTGGTGGTCGTCGACCTCAATCGCGGGACTGTTGAAGGTGCTGGATAAGTTGAGAGCGCTGGATAATGCCGATTCGCCGATTTCGCTCAACCCGACGAAGCACTGGGACCTCGTCCTCGTGAGCCACTACTACAATTGGAAGCCCGGCCCCTATACCGGTGCGTATATCAACGTGGCGATGTATCAACTCAAGCCAGACGCGCCCGACGATGCGGTCAGCACGCTGAGCAAGAACGTTGTTGTGCCGACGATGGAGAAGCTGCTGGCCGACGGCACCATTCTGGAATACGAGGTCGACACCGAGGCCATCCACACCGATGCGCCGGGTTTGGTTGCGATCGTCTACGTGACCCCGCAGCCGGAAGGCGTGGATACGGCGCGCGCGGCGATCAGGGGCTTAGGGAAAGACAATCCACTGATCGGCCCGGCATTCGATTCCTTCATTGACTATAGCCAGCATCGCGACGAGCTGCTGAAAGGAAACGGGGCGTACAAGTAGGCGCGGTCGTTGTTGCTCATTTTCGCGAGTCAGCGGACAGGCCCCAATTCGGGGCCTGTTCTGTTTGCGGGCGCGGTCACTTGCCGGTATAGATCACGTGCCAGATTGACCTCGACCCGTCGTCCGACACGAACAGCGAGCCATCCGGCGCGACCGCGACTCCGACCGGCCGGCCCCACACATCGCCGTCGCCGCTGCCGACGGTGAAGCCGGTGAGGAAGTCCTCGTACTCGCCGGTCGCGTGGCCGTTATGCATGGGCAGGCGAATAACTTCGTAGCCGGCGCGTTGTGCACGGTTCCAGGAGCCGTGCTCGGCGGCGAACGCATCACCCTTGAACTCGGCAGGGAACTGCGAGCCTTCATAAAAGGTCAACTCGAGCGAGGCGAAGTGTGGCTCGAGAAGAATGTCGGGCGTGATCACCTTTGACTTCAGCTCCGGGTGCTTGCCCTCGTGGCGCGGATCCTGGTGGCCGCCGGCGGGGCCGCCCAGGTAGAACCAGGGCCATCCGTAAAAACCGTGCTCCTCGACGTGTGTGATGTAGTCGGGGACCAGGTTGTTGCCGAGAGCGTCGCGCTCGTTGGTCGAGCACCAGAGCTGGCCCGTGATGGGGTTGATGGCTTCGCCCACGCAGTTACGAATGCCATAGGCGTAGACCTCGATGAACTTGCCTTCGGGCGTGAATTCGAGCACGTCGGCGCGATGGAATTCCTCGGGGTGCGTATCGGCGTCGTCGACGTTGGAGTGCGAGCCGACAGACGCAAGCAGTTTGCTGCCATCGAGCGTGAAGGCGAGATCGCGCGTCCAGTGACCTCCGCCGCGAAGTCTCCCGCCACCGGGCAGATCGGCGAGCTGCTCCACGGGACCGGTGGCTGTGAGGTCGCCGTTATGGTAAGGGAAGCGAACGATGGCGTCGGTGTCGCCGATGTAAACCCACTTTGGGTTGGGGCCGAGAGGATAAAACGCGATGCCGAACGGCTGATGGAGATCGGTGGCAAAGACCGACACCTGCTTTGGTTTGCCATCAGCGTCGACGCCGCGAAACACCTTGATCTTGCCGGTCTCGCTCTCAGCGAGGAACAGATCGCCGTTGGGCGCGAAACGGATCAGGCGCGGGTTCTCGAGATCGGTGGCGTAGAGCTCAACCTTGAAGCCCTTGGGCGCGATCGGCCAGGCATTGGCGGGGCGGGGAACTACGTTGGCGCCGTTGTCGACCGATTGTTCAGGCATGGGCTCGGGCAGGTCGGCGACGGTGAGATGCCGGCGAACGCCGGGAGATTCGTGAGCCGCGTCTGTGAATGCGGCCTGGCCGGTGAGGACGATGTGCTTCGGCACGGACTTGGCGGCGTCCGATCCCGCCGGCAAAGACCCGCCGCCGGGCGCCCCGCCGGTGGCTGGGCCGGATGCGGCGGAGGCGGTGAGCGTAGATGCGAAGGTGAAGGTGGCGACGAAGGCCGAAACGGCGAGGAGGCGGTGCAGATGATTCATGAAACCTCTCTAAGGTGAAGTTCAACGGGCCAGGTACAACCGGGCGAGGCTTAACCGGGGAGCAGCAACCGGGGAACCCGTGTCCATTCTTTCAGATGTGCCGGCGAGGACGCTGGGTTCAGCGGTGCCTGGCATCGCAGCGGGATCATCGGGCTGGCGGGGTCAGCCAGGCAACAATCTCCTCACGAATCAAAAGGGCGCAACCGCACGCTAATCTCACTTGCGCTTTGCGACGTTCTTGGCACTGCCCGTCAAAACGTTGTCATGTGGGTTGTTGGCACGCTGATGCCCGGCTCGCTGCGCGTGAATTTCGCGATCCGGACGTGCTTCGCAAGCTTCAGTTTCTCCAGCAGCCAAATGCCGTAATAATTGGGGTCGAACTCGTACCACGCAAGTCCGTGCCGGGCCGAAACCGGATTGGCATGGTGATTGTTATGCCAACCCTCGCCGCCGGTAAGCAGTGCCACCCACCAGCTATTACGAGATTCATCTCGAGTTGCAAAGCGCCGTCTTCCGTGAAGATGAGTTGCGGAGTTCACCAGCCACGTGGCGTGCAAACCGAGCGTAACGCGCAGGAAGATGCCCCACAGGAACAAGCCCACTCCGGCCCTGATGCCCCCGGTAACAGTTCCCACCAGGAACAGCCCAATCCCCAGCACAGTCAACGGCACCCAATGGTATTTGCTCAACCATACGTGGACGCGGTCTTTGGCGAGATCCGGCGCATAGTGGGCCAGGGCCTCAGTCTCACTATTGAGCGCGCGGCCCGTAATGATCCAGCCCATGTGCGCCCACCACGTACCCTCCTGCGGAGTGTGCGGGTCACCCAGATGGTCGCTATGTTGGTGATGGATGCGATGGATTGCCACCCACGCGATCGGGCCGCCTTCCAGGGCCAGCGTTCCGCAAACTGCAAGGAAGTACTCGACGATTTTAGGCGCCTGATAGCCGCGGTGCACCAGCAGTCGGTGATAACCCATACCAATGCCGAAATTCACTGCGAAGACCCAAAGGACCGCCGCGACAATCAAGTTGGTCCAGCTGAAGAAAAACAGCGCCGCAATGGCTCCCAGATGGAAGATGGCCATGAAGATAGCCGTAGTCCAGATCACACCTGAATCATTTTGCGCGCGGCCCATTTGCAGTCCGGCTCGTGACGCGCGCGCGCTTTCACGCTGGACCTCTTTTGGATTTTCGCGCACAAACCTATCGATCGACGGCCACAGATGCTCGCGTTGCGGTGCAACTTGCTTTGCCTCTTCGGCGAGAACGTTCGCTGACATGGTTACCTCTTGAGAACCAATTCACCTGAGTATCAAGTTGGTCTCTATACAGATTAGATGCTCTCGAAACCACGAAAGAGGCGTGTGCACACACGAGTTCCCGAGTCCTCGGCCGGCGAGAGCAGGCTTATGTGCTCATTGCGGGGTAGTAAGGCTCCTTAGACTTTGAACGCACTTCGGTAACCCGAAATTTTTCGTCCAGTCAATATGGCTGGCGGCAGAGAGTCGTGGCGGCGAAAACGCGGCTGGCTCCAGGACGCTGCAGTGCGAATGAGCATGGCCGCTTTTGCGCGTTTCTTGAACTTTGCGGCAGCGCGCCAACCGAGAGATTCTCCTGATTCCGGGCATACCAGTGCTAATACGGGCTGCCCCCCTTAATCTCCGAGGTTCTTCCGTCCGCCGCGCTGACCCGCTGTGCTACGCTCATCCCATCGCAAAACCAGAGACTTCCCAGCGCGAAGCCGATACACTCAAGTCGACGCGATCATCAGGGAGCGGCGACATTGAGGACAGCCAACAGGAAAATCATTCTCTGGTTTTGCCGGAAACCGTGAGCACCGAAAAGAACAAGCTCTACTACGGCGATAACCTCGAAGTCCTCAAGCTCTACGTCAAGGACGAGTCCGTCGATCTCGTCTACCTCGATCCGCCCTTCAACTCCCGACTTGACTATAACGTCCTCTTCGCCGAAAAAGACGGCACACAGTCGAGCTCCCAGATTCACGCCTCCGAGGACACATGGGAGTGGAACACCGGCGCCATGCGCGCCCGTCCGACAATCATCGCCGAGATAGTCCGACAGGGCGGCCGTCGCGCGGCCCCACAGGTTTTCTCAATCCTTTATGTGGACCGGGCGCGCCCTGTGTGGTGTACTTAATTCGCGAGCCCAAGAGGTGGACCTCATGAAAAAAGACTCCAAGCTCAGGCTGGTTTTCGACGCAGCGACGAACGCCCGGAGCGCCGTTGAGAGTGTCGACGCCCGCAGCACTGGACACGGACTCCTCGAGGAAATCCTTGGTCAAGGTGTCATTGTGGGGGATGCCGGCGAACTCATCGCACGTCTGCCGCGCCAAAGCGTGGACCTCTTCTTCACAAGTCCGCCGTACGCGGACGCGCGAGCCTATAGCCGCGTCCACCCGGACCGCTATGTTGATTGGTTCCTTCCCTTCGCAAGGGCTATGTATAACGCCGCTAAGCCGACGGGCAGCATGATCCTCAACATCAAGAACCGCGTCGCAAACCGGGGTCCGCTGCGCGGGCAGCGCCACCCCTATGTTTATCAATTGGTTCTGGCCCTTCAGCATATGGGGTGGCGATGGATAGACACGTACATATGGGCCAAGCCAAATGCCGTGCCTGGCAGGTTTGGTCCCAGAACCAAGGATAGCTTCGAGTACGTCTATCATTTCGCGCGGACCGGCAAGCCGTACTTCGACTTGAATGCGGTAAGAATCCCCTACAAAGCCGATCCCGCGGAAATTGAAAGACGCAAACGCGATACCAATGGACGGCGCAACACGGGAGCAGGTTTCGGTCGTGATCGGACCAAAACCTATCTGCTCGGAGGCGCAGACCCCGGCAACGTGGTTAGCGTGCCCCAAACCTACAATCAGCACTATGGTGTCGACCACACCGCGGCCATGCCCGAAGGACTCGCGGAGTTTTTTATCAAGGCTGCCAGCCCCAAGGACGGCGTTGTCATCGACCCATTTGCCGGCTCAGCCACTACGGTCGTTATCGCGCGCCGGCTGGGACGTAAGTCGGGCGGTATTGAAATACACGAAAGATTCGCGGTCGAAGCCAAGCGACGAATCGCTGCAGATACCGCGACCGATACGCAAGGCAGACTTTTCGACGCGGCCGCCGGGTGAAGAATGACTGACGCCAGCGCGACCATCGAGCGCATCGTCGAAGCGCCCAACTGGAATCAGCGCATCGCGCAAATCCGGCTAATTCCACAACACCATGGCACCGACGAGCACGCCCGCATCTTCGCCGAAATCGCTCGTCTGCTGTATTTGCCTCACTTGGCTCCAGATTTTGCGTATATCCATGAAGCCCCCTTTTACGAGGAGGAATTCTTCGCTGCTGCCTACGACGCCGCCACTCGAGCCACCAAGGGATTCACTGAGATCTCGGAGGCCGATCTAACAAGAACTCTACAAAGCGATCCGAGAACGCTCCTTGTCTTCCGGACCATCCTGGGCCTGACCCGCGAGGAGTTTGCACAATCTACGACTTTAGCCGGACAGCCTGCGGGGCTGCCTTGGCTGACTCCTGCAAAGGTAGATTCGATGGAAAGGTATGGGTCGACGGCCAGTGAGGACCAGGCAAGAGTCGCGGCCAAGACTCTTCGGATTGTCATGGACGGTACCCTTTTTGGAGAACCCCCTCCCGGACTGCGGAGCAAACAGGCCAAGCCTGATACTGCGCACGGATGGGAAAGCGTTCAGAGATACGCCGCCCGTGGAGTCCCGTTTGCCACCTTCCTCCACCAAAGGCACTACGGCGGAGCCTACCGGCAAGTCCTTGACGCTACTTCAACGCAACGCGGGAACCTGATCGAAGATGCAGTCGAAACCCTATTCGATGAACATAGGGTCCCGTTTATCCGCACGGGCAGCAAGAATCAGGCAGAGATCGCCACTAGGTTCGAGGTCCGCGTAACGCCCGCGCCGGACTTCGTTGTTTTTGACAACGCGGGCTCCCTGAAGGCAATGCTTGAATGTAAGGGGACGAACAATGGCGGAACGGCGCGCGACAAAGCACTGAGGTTTCGCACATTGCGCGAGGAATCCATTCGTCTGGGTGGAATTCCGCTATTCGCGGTGCTCAGCGGTTTGGGGTGGACAAGACTTAACGACGCACTTGGCCCAGTCGTTCGCGATACCGAGGGGAGAGTCTTCACTCTTTCAACACTGCATTCAGTGCTTGAGGTCGCTCCGTTCCCGTCACTCGTTGGCACAGCCAACAACCCCTGACCTTTCTCCCCCGCTCAGAGCCTGCGGAGCTGGCGCACCGCGATGCTACTTTCAAGAAGGCCCCGCGCAGCCGCCCCGCCCCGCCGAAAACTTTACGCTTCCTTTGCTCCCCGGCGAGGAATGAAATCGCCGCAGAACCCGGCGGGCGCTCCACCGGTTGCCCCGTCAACCCCCGCGCCACCTCCCACCGCACCGGAAACCCGCTAATCCCTTGATCCGCCTATAGATCCCCGCTCCACAATTTCCCTCTAAGTTTGCCGATTATTTCCTCGAAATCCCTACAATTGTCTTAGGTGCGGCAAATGCTAATCAGCGCTCAGGCAAACCCAAACCCGCTCACTCCGCCGACTTCGCTAACCTCGCTGACTCCGCTGGCTCACTCCGTCGCCCCCGCTCGCTCGCTCCTTTGCTCCCTGTTCCCCGATTCACTTCTTCGCTTCTTCACTCGTTCACTTCTTCACTTGCTCC
>PLGG01000031.1 GCA_003138515.1 Acidobacteriaceae bacterium
ACGCCGTTCTTCAAGGGCTACCGGCCGCAGTTCTACTTCCGCACGACGGACGTGACGGGAGTGGCGGAGTTGCCGGAGGGCGTGGAGATGGTGATGCCGGGCGACAACGTGGAATTGACCATCGATCTGATTACGCCGGTGGCCATGGAGAAGGGACTGCGCTTCGCGATCCGCGAGGGCGGCAGAACCGTGGGCGCGGGAACGATCTCGGAAATTATTAAGTGAATTGTGGGTCGTGAGTCGCGGATCGTGATTCGTGACCGGTAAGGGCGGAGAAGCCGCAACGGTTCAAACGAGTACAGACGGCGCGGACCACGAAACACGGACCACGGACCACGAAGAGGAAAGCAAATGGTAGGACAGAGAATTCGAATCCGGTTGAAGGCATACGACTATCGCGTGCTGGACACCTCGACCGGCGAGATTGTGGACACGGCCAAGCGCACCGGAGCAACGGTGGCGGGGCCGATCCCCTTGCCGACAATCAAGAACAAGTATTGCGTGCTGCGCTCGCCTCATGTGGACAAGAAGTCGCGCGAGCAGTTCGAGATCCGCACGCATAAACGGCTGATTGACATTCTGGAGCCGACGCAACAGACGGTGGACGCGCTGATGAAGCTCGATCTGCCCGCCGGCGTGGACGTGGAGATCAAGGCGTTCGAAAAGTAGGCACCTGCGGTGCGGCAGATGCGCCTTGCGGCGCAGAAGTGCATCGGGGAGCGACAAACAGGCAAGCCCGAGAAGGGCCCGGCAGTGCGGGACATCGAAGCCCGCATGATGAGGTGAGGGAAAGATGGCAGTCACAGGGATTCTGGGAAAAAAGATCGGCATGACGCAGGTCTTCGACGAAAAGGGCGACGTGCACCCGATTACGGTGTTGCAGGCCGGCCCATGCGTGATTACGCAGCTGAAGACAGCGGCGAGGGATGGATACGACGCGGCGCAGATCGGGCTGGTGGAATTCGTGAAGGCTTCGCGCATGACCAAGGCACAGAACGGCCACCTCAAAAAGAGCGAGGCGCCGCCCGTCAAGGTTATCAAGGAAGTGGATGTTGAGGCAGCGACCGATGGCGCGGCAGAAGCCAAAGCCGGAGATCGCGTGCTGGTGGACATCTTTACCGATGCAAAGTTCGTGGACGTGATTGGCACTTCGAAGGGCCGCGGGTTTGCCGGCGTGGTAAAGAGGCACAAGTTCGGCGGCGGTCCCAAGTCGCACGGGCACATGTTCCAGGTGCAGGGATCGATCGGCGCCTCGAGCTTTCCGTCGCGGGTTTTTCCCGGGCAGCGCATGCCTGGACATTTCGGAACGGATCAGGTGACGGTGCGCAACCTGCGCATTCGCGGCATCGATGTGGACGAGAATCTGCTGATGGTTGAAGGAGCGGTGCCGGGTCCGCGCGAGGGTTACGTGCTGATTTCGAAGGCCAAGGCTCCGCCGCGCGAGCGCCGCGGCTTTGCCGGATTGGGTACTGTGGATCCGCTGAAGGCAGCGAAGAAGGCGGCGAAAAAGAAGTAGCCACCTGCGGTGGGGAGTCGCGCCTTGCGGCGCACGAGATTGAAGCCGGGAAGAGATTTCCGGCGGAAGAAGAAGACGATGGCAAAAGTGGATGTAGTGAATATGAGCGGCAAGAAGGTGGGCTCGGTGGAACTGGCCGACGCGGTGTTTGCGCCGGAGCAGGTGAACGAGGCCCTGTTGTGGGAGGCGGTGAAGCACTACCGCGCTTCTCTGCGCCAGGGAACGCACAAGACCAAGAGCCGCACCGAGGTTGCCGGTTCCGGCAAGAAGCTGTGGAAGCAGAAGGGCACGGGCCGGGCGCGTATCGGTTCGGTGCGCTCGCCTCTGTGGCGTCATGGCTACACGGTCCACGGACCGCAGCCGCGCAGCTACGAGTATCCGTTCCCGCGCAAGAAGTTGCTGGGCGCGCTGCGCTCGGCGCTGGCCGCAAAACTGGCCGACGGCAAACTGACCGTGGTGGATTCGCTTGAGATCAAGGAAGGCAAGACGAAGCTCTACCGCGAGGCGCTGGACAAGCTGGACGCCAAGCGCACGGCGCTCTTGGTCGAGAACGGCAAGACGCTGACGCAATCGCTGGTGCTGGGCGCGCGCAATTTGAAGGGCGTGGAGCTTGTGCTGAACAACGAGGTTCACCCTTACGATCTATTGCGCTACGAGAGGGCGATCTTCTCAAAGGCTGCGATTGAGCAGCTTGGCGAGGCCCTTCTGAAGTCCATATCAAAACGGCATGCGGCGCGCAAAACCGCTGCCGAAAAGGAGGCTGCGTAATGCCGACACTCTATACCGTCATTCGCCGCCCGCTGATCACCGAAAAGGGATTGGGCGTGAAAGAGACCGAGGGGACACTGGTTTTTGAGGTTGCGCCCTCGGCCACAAAGACTGAAGTGAAGCAAGCCGTGGAGGCGCTCTTCAAGGTGAAGGTCGTCGCGGTCCGCACTTCGAATGTAGTCGGCAAAGAACGCCGGCGCGGCAAGTTCGCAGGGTACAAACCGGATTGGAAAAAGGCCTACGTGAAACTGAAGGCCGGTGAGAAGCTGCCGGAGTATGTGAGCAATCTGTAAAGTAGCCTCTAGCTTCTAGCTTGGATAAGCGCGAGGCGAAGTTAGAAGCCAAAGTTGGGCAGGGAAGAAAGTTTGAGAAGGATGAGCTGGAAGCTAGAGGCTAGAAGCTGGCACTTAGTAGCTCGTCAAGGACAGAGAACATGGCAATCAAAACATACAGGCCGATCACGCCGACGTTGCGGTTTCAGACGTCGCTCGAAACCGGCGATCTGACGACGGACACGCCGCACAAGCCGCTGCTCACGACGCGCAAGCGCACCGGCGGGCGGCGCAACTCGGGCGACCTGACCATCCGCCACCAGGGTGGCGGGCACAAGCAGAAGCTGCGGCTGATCGACTTCAAGCGCGAAAAGTTTGGCGTGCCGGGCAAAGTGGCGACTATTGAGTACGATCCCAACCGGTCCGCGCGCATCGCCCTGGTGAACTATGCCGACGGCGAGAAGCGCTATATTTTGCAGCCGGTGGGGCTGAAGGTCGGGGCGACGGTGACGTCGGGGCCCGAGGCCGACATTCTGGTTGGCAATGCGCTGCCGCTCAAGAGCATTCCCTCGGGCACCACGGTTCACGCCATCGAGCTCAAGCCGGGCAAGGGCGCGCAGATGGCGCGTTCCGCCGGAGCGCAGGCGCAGTTGGTGGCCAAAGAGGGCGATTATGCTCTGCTCAAGCTGCCCTCTGGCGAGACGCGCAGGGTGCTCGTCGAGTGCATGGCGACGATCGGGCAGGTGGGCAACACGGATCACGAAAACATCTCCATCGGCAAGGCAGGACGCAATCGCTGGCTGGGCATCCGGCCGGCGAATCGCGGCGTCAGCATGAACCCGGTGGACCATCCGCACGGCGGCGGAGAGGGCAAGACCTCGGGCGGACGCCATCCGGTAACGCCGTGGGGCCAGCCGACACGCGGCTACAAGACACGCAACAACAAGCGGACGGACGCGTTCATCGTCAACCGCAGGACGAAGTAGAAAAGCTAGGAGCTGGATTTTATGGGACGTTCGACGAAGAAGGGGCCGTTTGTGGATTCGCACCTGATGGTGAAGATCGATGCGCTGAACAAGGCCAACGACAAGAAAGTGGTGAAGACCTGGACGCGGCGCTCGACGATCTTTCCCGAGTTCGTGGGCCACACCATCGCCGTGCACAACGGCAGGAAATTTGTTCCCGTGTACGTGACCGAGAACATGGTGGGACACAAGCTGGGCGAGTTTGCGCCGACGCGGGTCTTCAAGGGCCACACCGGCGGCTCCAAGGCGCCAACCACCGAGGCTGTCGCCAAGCCGGCGTAGGAGATGCGGGCTGAAAGCTGAAGTTTGAGGAAGGCATGAGTATGGCAGTGGCAACCAGGGAATATAGAGCCGAAGCGAAGTTCCAGCGCGTGTCGCCGCAGAAGGCGCGGCTGGTGCTTGAACTGATCAAGGGGCGCGGAGTGCAGGAGGCGCTGGACACGGCGGCTTTTGCCCGCAAACGCATCGCCCCGGTGGTGCACAAGCTGTTGACTTCGGCGATCGACAACGCGAAGTATGTGGCCGGCGAAGAGGGCATCGATCTCGACGTGGATAACCTCTACGTGAAGCTGGCAGTGGCCAACGACGGGCCGCGCATGAAGCGCATCCGGCCGGCGCCGATGGGCCGGGCCTACCGCTATCAGCGCAGGCTTACGCACATTGTGCTTTCGGTTGCGGAGCGCGAGTCAGAAAAGGGCCTGGTGACGAAGGTGGACGAGTCGGCGCCCGCATCGGAGCCCGCGAAAACAGGCAAGGCAACGAAGACGAAAGCCGCGGTCAAGTCAGGGAAGTCGAAGGCGAAAGCAACCAAGCCGGCACCGAAGAAGGCCACGACAACCAAGAAGAAGTCCGGCAAGTAAGCCGGGAGATTTTTGAGAGGAAGTATATGGGACAAAAAGTCCATCCTTACGGATTCCGGCTGGGAATCAACAAACCGTGGCGGTCACGCTGGTTCTCAGAGCGCGAATACGCCAAGCTCCTGGTCGAGGACGTGAAGCTGAAGGCTGAGCTGCGCGAGAAGCTGAAGGCGGCCGGCGTGAGCTCGGTGGAAATCGAGCGGCCGGGCAACAAGCTGCGCTTCCTCATCCGCACCGCGCGACCGGGCATCGTGATCGGGCGCAAGGGCGCGGAGATCGAGAAACTGAAGACCGATCTGGCCAAGCGCACCAACCGCGACGTGTTCATCGACATCATTGAAGTGAACAAGCCGGAGCTGGATGCGCAACTGGTGAGCGAGAACATTGCGTTGCAATTAGAGAAACGCGTGAGTTTCCGCCGGGCCATGCGCAAGAGCGTCGACTCGGCGCTGCGTTTTGGTTGCAAGGGAATCAAGGTGCGCGTTTCGGGCCGGCTCAATGGCAACGAAATCGCGCGCTCGGAGTGGTACCTGCAGGGGCGTTTGCCGCTGCACACGTTGCGCGCCGACATCGATTATGGGTTCACCGAGGCGCACACGACGTATGGCGTGATCGGCGTGAAGGTCTGGATCTATCGCGGCGACATTTACGAGCAGAAGCGCCGCCAGGTTCCGCCGGTTGGGAAGACAGTGTTTTAAGAACCGTGAACCGTGAATCGTGATCACCGTTCACGAACCACGAGACACGATCCACGATTTTCGAGGTAGTTCGTTATGTTGATGCCAAAGAAGGTGAAGTTCCGCAAGCAGCAGAAGGGCAAGCGCCGGGGCAAGGCGTGGCGCGGCTCTTCGCTGTCGTTCGGCGAGTACGGTTTGAAGGTCCTGGAGTGCGGGTACATCACTGACCGGCAGATCGAGGCCAGCCGTATCGCGATGACGCGTTTCGTCAAGCGCGGGGGCAAAATCTGGGTGCGGCTGTTCCCTGACAAGCCGATTACCAAGAAGCCGGCCGAAGTCCGCATGGGCTCGGGCAAGGGCGCGCTGGACCACTGGGTCGCAGTGGTGCGGCCGGGAAAGATTTTGTTTGAGATGGAAGGCGTCACGCCGGAGCTTGCGGCCGAGGCCATGCGCCTGGCGTCGCACAAGCTGCCGCTGAGAACGAAGTTTGTGGCGCGCGAGCGCGCCGCGGGCGAGAAGGTCGCGGCGAATGTGGAGTAGTAAGGCAAAAAGCTGAAGGCCTGGAGCTAGGAAACGATGGAACTGACGAAGATTCGCAATTTGAGCGACGAAGAGTTGAAGCACCAGGAGAAGACCTCCTCGGAGCAGCTCTTCAGGATTCGCTTCCAGGTGTCGCTGGGGCAGAACGACGGAGTGAAGAAGCTCCGTCAGCTGCGCAAGGAGATTGCGCAGATCAAGACTGTGGCGCGCGAGCGCGAGCTGGGCATTCACGGCGAGACGGGCGAAGAGAAACAAGCCGGGCCTATCGCGAAGACCGAGGTAGCGGGGACCAAGGCCGCGAAGGCCAGGGAAGCGGCGCCGGCGGCGGAAGCCAAGACTGAGACGGCTGTAGCGGCTCCCGCGGCAAAGGCAAAGACCGCGACGGCGAAGAAAGCCGTGTCGAAAGCCGCTCCGGTGGCCAAGGCCAAGACCGGAAAGACAAAGAAAGCCGCGTCGAAAGGCGATTCGGCCGCGAAGAAGAAGACAGGGAAGAAAAAGGGAGCGAGCAAATGACGGCGACCGAGAAAGCGGCACAAGCGCCAGCCGCAGCAGGCGCGCGGCGCAATGAGAAAGTCGGGCAGGTGGTTTCGACCAAGATGCAGAAGACGATCGTGGTCGCGGTGGAGATGCGCAAGGCGCACGCGAAGTACAAGCGCATTGTGCGCTCGACCAAGAAATTTTACGCGCACGACGAGCAGAGCTCGGCACGCATGGGCGATGTGGTGCGCATCCGCGAGACGCGGCCGCTGAGCAAGCTGAAGAGGTGGTCGCTTGAAGAGATTGTGCGGCGGTCGTCGCTGGGCCAGATTGAAGACGCCGTGCTTCCGGGCGAAACTGTTCCCGCTGAGAAGTAAGGCTGCCGAAAGGAGGGCAAACCATGGCTGTGCAAATGAGAACCATGCTCGCGGTAGCCGACAACTCCGGCGCGCGCAAGCTGCAAGTGATTCTGCCGCTGGGCGGCGGGCTGGGCGCTAAGGCTGGGCTGGGCGACGTGGTGACCGCTGCGGTAAAGGAAGCCTCGCCCGACGGCACCGTGAAAAAGGGCAAGGTGGTGAAAGCGGTGATTGTCCGTACGCGCAAGGAGCACCGGAGGCGCGACGGCACCTACATTCGCTTTGACGAGAATGCCGCGGTAGTGATTGGCGACGATCATGAGCCGATTGGTACGCGCGTGTTTGGGCCGGTAGCCCGTGAGCTGCGCGAGAAGAAGTTTTTGAAGATTGTGTCCTTAGCGCCTGAGGTTGTGTAAGCCGGGCGCCAGTTCACAGTTCGGAATGGCCGTACAGGAAGAACTGAGAACTACGAATTGATTTTGGAGAATTCGATGCCGAGTTTGAGTATTCATCGCAACGATACGGTCAAAGTGCTGACAGGCTCTGACCGGGGCAAGACGGGCCGCGTGTTGCGCGTGTTCCCCGACAAGGGCGCCGTGCTGGTGGAACACGTGCGCGTGGTCAAGAAGACGGTTTCGAGCAAGCAGGGGCAACGGACCAAGGGCGGGATCGCGGAGCAGGAGTCAGCGATCAATGTCTCCAATGTGGTTCTGGTCTGTCCGAACTGCGGAGACGCGCGCGTGGGCCACAAGGTTGAAGGCGACGTGCGGATGCGGATTTGCAAGAAGTGCGGGCAGGAATTGCCCACGAAGAAGTAGGGAAGCAGCTTCTTGCCTCTAGCTCCTGGCTTATTCGTGCTGAAGTGAGGGCTGAGGCAGCGGCGAGACGGAGCTAGAAGCTAGCAGCTAGAAGCTAGCAGCTGAATTTGAAGTCCCTTCCGAAACGGTAAACGGGCCTGGAGCCCACTCCGAGAGCCGGAAGAAAGAGAGCAGAGAGATGGCAGCAAGGTTGAGAGAGAAGTACCAGAAAGAAATCAAGCAGGCGCTCCAGAAGGAACTTGGCCTGGAGAACGCGATGGCCGTGCCGCGCCTGGAGAAGATTGTGATCAACATGGGCCTAGGCGAGGCGACGCAGAACTCGAAGCTGCTGGATCCGCTGGTAGCCGACCTGGCGCAGATCGCCGGCCAGAAGCCGGTAACCACGAAGGCCAAGAAGTCGATTGCGGCCTTCAAGGTGCGCACCGGCAATGCCATCGGCGCCATGGTCACGTTGCGGTCTGACAAGGCGTACGAGTTTCTTGACCGGCTGATCTCAATTGCGCTGCCGCGCGTGCGCGATTTCCGCGGGGTGTCGACCAAGAGCTTCGACGGCCGCGGCAATTACACGCTGGGGCTGCGCGACCAACTGATTTTTCCTGAGATTGACTATGCGAAGGTGGAAAAGCTGAAGGGAATGAACATCACGATTGTGACTTCGGCAAAGGACGATAACCAGGCGCGCGCGCTGCTGCGCCACTTTGGAATGCCCTTCCGCCAGGGCGCGTAGGGAGAGAATCGAGAATTTATGGCAACTACTGCAAAACGAGTCAAGGACGCGCGGAAGCCGAAGTTCAGCAGCCGCAAGCACAATCGCTGCCAGCTGTGCGGGCGGCCGCGGGGTTTCCTGCGCAAGTTCGGCGTATGCCGTTTGTGTTTCCGGGCGCTCGCGCTCAAGGGCGAGATTCCCGGCGTCAACAAGTCGAGTTGGTAGCGAGACAGTTCACAGTTCGTAGTTCACAGGTCATAGAGACCCGAGCGACTACAAACTGCGAACTCTGAACTGAGAACTGCTTTAACCATTCCCGCAGGTTTCCGGCAGCAGGCGGACGAACGGGGAATGAAGGAGAAGGAATGAGTCTTACGGATCCAGTAGCAGATTTCCTGGCGCGCATTCGGAACGCAATCCGGGCGCGTCATCAGAAGATGGATGTTCCCGCTTCGAAACTGAAGACCGAGATCGCCCGCATCCTCAAGGAAGAGGGCTATATCTCGAACTACAAAGTTCAGGACGAGGAAGGCAAGCTGGTGCTGCGCGTGTACCTGAAGTACGGCGGCACTGAAGCAGCTATTCGCGACCTGGCGCGCGTTTCGCGTCCCGGTTGCCGCGTTTACGTGGGCCGCGACGAGATTAAGCGCGTACAGGGCGGGCTGGGAATTGCGATTTTGACCACGCCCAAGGGCGTGATGACAGGTCGCCAGGCGCGCCGCGAAGGCGTCGGCGGCGAGCTGTTATGCGAAGTGTGGTAAAGGCAATTCACAGTTCTTAATTCGTAGTTCACAGACATTCGACGACGAGTGAGCTTCGGCAACTGTGAACTAAGAACTGCGAACGGCGAACTTTTTTTCAGGCTGCAGTGGAACGCGGAGCGGCAACGCTTCTGCGGGACTCGCAAGCCAAGAGAAGGATTTCAAAGAATGTCGCGTATTGGAAAGAAATTGATTCCCCTGCCCGCGGGGGTGAAATACACGGTCGAGGGCAACACCGTGCTGGTGGAAGGGCCCAAGGGCAAGGTCTCAGCTTTGATTGCTGACGGCATCACGCTGAAGACTGCCGATGGCAACCTGCAGTTGGAGCGCGCAAGCGAAGACAAGGCCGCGGTGCACGGGCTGACGCGCGCCCTGGTGAATAACGCGGTACACGGCGTGACCAAGGGATGGACCAGGGAGCTGGACATCGTGGGCATCGGCTATCGCGCCGAGTTGAAGGGCAAGGGCATGGTGGTGTTCACGCTGGGCTACTCGCACCCCATTGAGGTTCCGCTGCCTTCGGGCATCGAAGTGACGATCGATCCCAAGCAGACACACCTGACCGTCCTCGGCGTCGACCGGCAGAAGGTAGGGCAGGTGGCGGCCGACATGCGCTCGCTGCGCAAGCCCGATCCGTACAAGAACAAGGGTGTGCGCTATTCCGACGAGCGGCTGAAGAAGAAGGCCGGCAAGACGGGAGCGAAGTAAAGTAGCTTCCGGCTCCTAGCCTCTAGCTTCTAGCTTTTTCGTGCTGAAACGAAGACTGAGGCAGTGGCGAGATGAAGCTAGGGGCTAGCAGCTAGAAGCTAGTGGCTGCATTTAAAACCGAACGGGGTCGCGGGGCGGCTCCGCTGATAGGTGAGAAAAGACATGATTACGCAGAACAAGAGAAACGAGATCCGGCAGCGCATCCACTCGCGCATTCGCGTGAAAATGGCCGGGACGACGGAGCGGCCACGGCTGAACGTGTACCGCTCGCTCAACCACATCTACGCGCAGGTAGTCGACGATCAGACCGGTCAGACGCTGGTTTCAGCCTCGAGCATCAAGCTGAAGAGCGGCGGCAACGTGGCGGCCGCGAAAGAGATTGGCAAGGCGGTTGCGGAAAAGGCCGTCGCCAAGGGCATCAAGCAGGTGGTCTTCGATCGCGGCGGCTATCTGTATCACGGGCGCGTGAAGGCGTTGGCCGATGCGGCGCGCGAAGCAGGGCTGGAATTCTGAGCTCCGCTCTTTAGGGTTTTGGATGAGAACAGTGGAGAGTTTTCCGCGGCGCGAGCAGCCGGGAAGGACAGACAAAAGCAAATGACGATGTTGACAAAGAAACTCGATGCGAACCAGTTCAACCTGAAGGATCAGGTGGTGTCTATCAATCGCGTGACCAAAGTGGTGAAGGGCGGCAAGAACATGTCGTTTGCCGCGCTGGTGGTCGTGGGCGACGCCGCTTCGGGCGTGGTGGGCTACGGATCGGGCAAGGCCAAAGAGGTTCCCCAGGCCATTCGCAAGGGAATCGAGAGCGCCAAGAAGAACTTGATAAGGGTCCACTTGACTGAGACCTCGATTCCGCATCAGGTGCTGGGCCGTTTTGGCTCCGGCCAGGTGCTGCTGAAGCCGGCGCCGGAAGGCACGGGCGTGATTGCCGGCGGCGCGGTGCGCGCGGTGATGACCTCTGTCGGCGTGCAAAATGTTCTGACCAAGAGCCTCGGCTCGCCCAACCCGCACAACGTCATCAAGGCCACGTTCGACGCGCTGACGCAGTTGCGCGACAGGGCTGACGTGGCCACGGCACGCGGCAAGCAAGTGGGAGAACTGTGATGGCGAAGACCAAGATGATTCGAATTCAGTATTACCGTTCCAAGATCGCCACGCCCACAAAGCATAAGCTGGTGATCAAGGGGCTGGGCTTCACGCGTCTCAATCAGATCGTTGAGCGCGAGGACACGGATTCGGTGCGGGGCATGGTGAAGGCTGTGCCGCATTTGGTGAGGATTTTGGAAGAGAAGTGAAAGAGTGAAAAAGTGAAAGAGTGAAGCGGATCGACTCTTTCTTTCACCCCTTCACTGGTTCACTTCTTCACTAACATAACGCGAGTCGGATGAGCTCTTCAGATCCATCCGGCGCTATAGCGAGGGGAAAATGGCGAGAAATCTATCGAATTTGCGCGCGCCGAAGAAGGCTAACACCGGGCGCAAGCGTGTGGGCCGGGGCATGGGATCCGGCATGGGCAAGACCTCAACCCGCGGCCACAAGGGCCAGCGTTCGCGCACCGGCTCAAACATGATGCGCGGCTTTGAGGGTGGCCAGATGCCGTTGCACCGGCGGCTGCCCAAGCGCGGCTTTACCAACATCTTCCGCACCGAGTACACGGTCTTGAACCTGGACCGGATCGCTGAAACCATTGCCGATCTCAAGGTCACCGAAATCGGCCTCGATGACTATAAGAAGCTCGGTCTCGCCTCCAACAAGAAGGCACTCATTAAAGTTCTCGGCTCCGGCGAGCTCAAGGCGGCCGTGACCATTCATGCGCACAAGTTTTCCAAGTCGGCGGCCGAGAAGATCGCGAAAGCCGGCGGCAAGGCCGTGGTTGTGGGCGGCGAGACAGCGCCTGCGGCGGCCTAAGGTTCTGCCGCAACACGCTCAAAATTGGACCTTAAAGGCCCATTTTTTGAGCTGTGACGCAACGCATAGTCCGCGCTTCCCGGAATTGGGTAGGCTGAAAGAACCGGGAATCGCCGTAAGATGAATTCACTGCAAGATTCGACCGGCGCTTCGGGCGCCTGAAGCGGATTACCCAATATGCTGGAAAAGTTTCTCAACATCTTCCGGATTCCCGACCTGCGCAAGCGGGTACTGTTCACGCTTGGCATACTGGCGGTGTATCGCCTGGGCGCATGGATTCCCACGCCGGGCGTGAACTACCGCCAACTGGAACTGCTGTTCAACTCGCAGGGCGGGTCTGCGCTCGGCCTCATGGACCTGTTCAGCGGCGGCACGCTGCGCCGCATGACCATCTTCGCGCTGGGCATTATGCCCTACATCACCGCGTCCATCATCTTTCAACTTCTTACCGTGGTGTATGAGCCGCTTGCGCGCATCCAGAAGGAAGGCGAGCTGGGCCGGCGCAAGATTACGCAGTGGACGCGCTACCTGACCGTCATTCTCGGCGCGCTGCAGTCCATCGGCATCGCGGCCATTCTCACCAAGCAGGGCGTGGTGATGAATCCCGGAGTGGGCTTCATTCTGATGACCGTGCTCACGCTCACTACGGGAACCGCATTCATCATGTGGCTGGGCGAGCAGATCACCGACCGCGGCATCGGCAACGGAATGAGCTTGCTCATTTTTTCCGGCATTGTGGCCGGCTTGCCGCGCGGCATCGGCGACCTGTACCAGAAGGTCCAGACCGACGCGTGGGGACCGATGACCTTTCTCGTCGTCCTGGCGCTGGTTGCGGGCATGGCGGCGGTGGTGGCCTTCATTGTTTTTGTGGAACGCAGCGAGCGGCGCATTCCCATCCAGAGCGCGCGGCGCATTGTGGGCCGGCGCATGATGGGCGGCGCTTCCAGCCATCTGCCTTTGAAGGTGAACTCCGGCGGCGTGATGCCGATCATCTTCGCCAGCTCGATTCTGTCGGCGCCTTTGCTCTTCGGCCAGGTGGAGTGGGTGCAGAACAGCCGCATCCTCCAGCCCATCATGCAGGCGCTTGCGCCCGGCTATCCGTGGTACGAGCTGCTGAACATCCTGTTCATCATCTTCTTCGCCTATTTTTACGTTTCCATTGTGATGCGGCCGGATGACATCGCCGACAATTTCCGCAAGTCGGGTTCTTTTATCCCCGGAATCAGGCCCGGCAAGCGCACCTCCGACTTTATCAATGACATTCTGACGCGCATCACGCTTGTAGGCGCGATTTATCTGATTATGGTCCAGATGATCCCCACGGCTCTTATCTCTGGCATCCGCTTCGACAAGATCTGGCTTATCGGGAGGTTTTTCGAGAATCTACCCACGGTCATGATTCACGGCATGAACGTGAACTTCTACTTTGGCGGCACCTCCCTGCTTATTGTGGTGGGTGTAGCCATGGATACGGTCAACCAGATCGAATCGCAGCTGATCATGCGTCACTATGACGGCTTTTCCCCGCGGTCCGGTCGCATCCGCGGAAGGAAAACTTGGTAATGTCTTCATCTGTTTCATCTGAGACTCATATGGAAGCCGGCCGGGCAACGGAATCTGATACCGTTCCCGGCCCGATTCTTTTATTGGGCGCGCCGGGCGGGGGCAAGGGAACCCAGGCCAAGGAGCTCGTGAAAATCTGGCACATACCGCAAATCTCCACCGGAGACCTGCTGCGCGGCAATGTGGCCCAGGGAACAAATCTGGGCAAGATGGCCAAAGAGATCATGGCGCGAGGCGAGCTTGTCCCGGATTCGTTGGTTGACGAGATGGTCGCCGCTCGGCTGCTGGAGCCGGACACGGCCCGTGGTTACATTCTCGACGGCTTTCCGCGTACGCTCGGCCAGGCCCATTGGCTCGACGGCCGCCTTGGGGCACAAATCGAGTCTTTGCCGGTAGTTGCGATCAGCATCCAAGTGAACTATAATCAATTATTGCGCCGCATTACGGGGCGCCGGAATTGTCCTGTTTGCCAGACCATCTACAACATCTATATGCATCCGTCTCAGCGGGAAGGCATTTGTGATGTTGAGGGTGCGGAGCTGGTCCAGCGAGCCGACGACACGGAAGAGGTTTTCAAGGAGCGCATGCGCGCTTACGAGGCCCTCACCGCGCCTGTTGTCGAGCACTACCGAACACAGGGACGATTTGCGGAAGTGGATGGAGACCGGCCGATACCGGAAATCGCGGCCGGAATTGTTGCCGCCGTTGAGCGGTTGCGCAAGGCAGCGTAACTGCAGCGGCGGGTTTGTGCGTGTGAGAGCAGGGATCAGGTTTCAGGGATCAGGGGTCAGTTGATGACCTCATCCCGCAGCGAGGCTTGCTGATCCCTGAACCCTGACACCTGAAAGCTGGTTTCGTGGCTGTCGTACTCAAGTCGACGCAGGAGATCGAAAAGATGCATCGCGCGGGCCAGGTGGTTCGTGAGGTGCTGGAGTTGGTGCGCAGCAAGGTGAAGCCGGGCGCATCCACTTACGATCTGGAAAAAGCCGCGGAAGCGCGGTTGAACGAACTGGGCGTGAAGGCGGCTTTCAAGGGCTACCACGGGTTTCCGTGCGTGCTTTGCACCTCGGTCAATAGTGAGGTGGTGCATGGTATCCCGTCGCCGAAGCGGGTCCTGAAGGAAGGGGACATTGTTTCGGTGGACTTTGGCGTAGTCGTCGACGGGTACTACGGCGATGCGGCCATCACCGTGCCAGTGGGCGCGATCGACGCCAAAGCCGCGCGGCTGCTGAAGGCCACGGAAGAGTCGCTCAAGGCCGGTATTGCGGCGGTCAGGCCGGGTGCGACACTCGGCGATGTGGGAGCGGCGGTGCAGAACGTGGTTGAGGGCGAAGGATTCTCTGTGGTGCGAGACTTTGTGGGCCACGGAATCGGCGTCCATATGCACGAAGATCCGCAGGTGCCGAACTTTGGCGAAGCGGGCCAGGGCATGAAGCTGAAAGTGGGCATGGTCATCGCCATCGAGCCCATGGTGAATGCCGGCAAGCCGGATGTGCAGGTGCTGGACGACGGCTGGACCGCGGTCGCCAGCGATGGAAGCATGAGCGCTCATTTTGAGCACACGGTTGCGGTGACTGCAACCGGAGCAAGGATTTTGACCGAATAGAACCGTTCGGTCCAAAAGGCCGGGAGAGTGAGAGCAGCCCGGCAGAAGTGGACACCGATTGTCGAAGGAAGATGCGATTGAGGTCATGGCAACCGTCCAGGAGACGCTGCCAAACGCCATGTTCAAGGTGAAGCTCGAGAACAATCATGAGGTGCTGGCGCATGTTTCGGGAAGGATGCGCAAGAACTTCATCCGGATTTTGCCCGGCGACCGTGTGGCCGTGGAGTTGAGTCCATACGACCTGAATCGCGGACGGATTGTGTACCGGTACAAGTAGCAAGCGGCGAAGAGCCTGAGATTTCCCCGCGCCATGGTTTGTTGCGCGGAGAGGGGTAGCAACAATGAAGGTACGGGCGTCAGTAAAG
This sequence comes from Acidobacteriaceae bacterium, assembly GCA_003138515.1. Classification (GTDB taxonomy): domain Bacteria; phylum Acidobacteriota; class Terriglobia; order Terriglobales; family Acidobacteriaceae; genus Telmatobacter. The sequence continues at coordinate 14,924 of PLGG01000031.1, forward strand.
AAGATTTGCGTCAAGTGCAAGGTGATTACTCGCCACGGCGTGGTACGCGTGATCTGCGAGAACCCGAAGCACAAGCAGCGTCAGGGATAAGTCAGGCCTGGCAAGGAAAGGGAGACTTCCACGGAAGTATGAGGCTAGTTAGCCGGAGTCAAGGCTTGCGATGAACCTCGGAAGTTGCTCCCAGTAACCCGTGCGAGCCGGTTAAGGCCGGAGGCACACAACCAGAGAAGGAAACCAAGAATGGCACGTATTGCTGGCGTCGATCTGCCCCGCAACAAGCAGGCTCGGATCGCGCTCACTTACATTTTCGGGATCGGTCAGCCCCGCGCCCGCAAGATTCTGGACAAGGCCAACGTCGATGGCTTCAAGAAGATCCAGGATCTGGGCGAGGAAGAGGTGAACCGCATCCGCCAGGTCATTGAGGACCAGGGCGAAGTCGAAGGCGACCTGCGCAAGGACGTTTCGATGCACATCAAGCGCCTCATCGACATTCAGAGCTATCGCGGCTTGCGCCACAGGAAGTCGCTGCCGGTACGCGGTCAGCGCACCCACACCAATGCCCGCACTCGCAAGGGCCCGCGCAAGGGCACGATTGCCGGCAAGAAGAAAGCGAGTGCGAAGACCTAATGGCGAAACCAGAGCAGAAGGCCGAAGCCGGCAAGAAGGGCAAGACCAAAAAGTTCAAGAAGCGCGAGCGCAAGAATGTGCCGTTTGGCATTGCGTACGTTCAGGCCTCGTTCAACAACACCATCGTCACCATCACCGACCCGATGGGCAACACGCTGAGCTGGAAGAGCTCGGGCTCGCTGGGATTCCGCGGATCACGCAAGGGCACGCCGTTCGCGGCGCAGCAGGCGGCTTCAAACGCAGCCAACATGGCCCGCGATCACGGCGTGCGCGCCGTGGAGGTTCGGGTCTCCGGTCCGGGTTCGGGCCGCGAGTCGGCCATCCGCGCGCTTGCTGCCGCGGGCATCGATGTGAAAACCATCCGCGACGTAACGCCGGTGCCGCACAACGGCTGCCGGCCGCCGAAGCGGCGTCGCGTCTAGGACGCGCCAGGGATCAGGTTTCAGGTGTCAGGTTTCAATTCGCCGACGCCTAACACCTGAAACCTGAAACCTAACAACGGGCCGGGACGAAGTCCACTGCGGACGTAAACCGGCCGACATCCGAAGTCAGGAGAAGAAATGGCACGTTATACCGGAGCAGTTTGCCGCCTTTGCCGGCGCGAAGGCACCAAGTTATTTTTGAAGGGCACCAAGTGTACCTCTGACCGCTGCCCGCTGGAGAAGCGNNAAGGCCAAGCGCATGTACTTCACGCTGGAAAGCCAGTTCCGCGAGTACTACGAGAAGGCCAGCCGTTCCGCAGGCGTCACCGGCGAGCTGCTCATCCAGCAATTGGAGCGGCGCCTCGACAACGTGACGTACCGCCTGGGATTCGCAATCTCGCGCCGCCAGGCACGGCAGTTGCTTCGTCACGGGCACGTCACGGTGAATGGCCGCAAGGTGAACATTCCCTCGTATCAGGTGAATGCGGGCGACGTGATCGCTGTCCGCGACAACGCCAAGAAGTTGCTGATTGTGGAGCAAGCCTCGCAGTACGCCGCGCAGAACCCTGTTCCCAGTTGGCTGGAAGCGAACTTTGAAAACCTGTCCGGGCGCGTGCTCCATCTGCCCAAGCGCGCGGACGTCAACCTGCCGATCAACGAACAGTTGATTGTCGAGCTGTACTCGAAGTAACAGTTGTTAGCTGTTAGCCATTAGCTTTTAGCTTCATCGTGCGATGGCCGATTCCGATCGGTTCGACCGCGACCGCGCTAAAAGCCAAGAGCTGATGGCTAAGAGCTGAATTTCAATCGAAGGAGAACTTGCGCGGCCGCCGCAAAATGCATCGCGACGTACATGCCGCGCGGGAAACGAGAGACATATATGTTGTGGAGAGGATTTCAAAAGCCGAAGCGCCTTGCGGTCGATGCCGAGACGCTTACCGAGACCTACGGAAAGTTCAGCGCCCAGCCCTTCGAACGGGGCTTCGGCACAACCATCGGCAACGCCTTGCGGCGCACGCTGCTCAGCTCCATTGAAGGCGCAGCGGTCACCGCGGTTCGCATTGAAGGCGTGCTGCACGAGTTTCAGTCCATCACCGGCGTGGTTGAAGACGCCACCGACATCATTCTCAACCTGAAACAGATTCCCTTCAAGCTGCAGGGCGAGGGCCCCAAGGCGCTGTATCTGCGCGCCGATCAGCCCGGCCCGGTGACCAGCGGCATGATCGAAGCCGACAGCGATGTCGAAATCCTCGACAAGAATGTCTACATCGCGACTCTCTCTGAGAGCGGCAAGCTCGACATGGAGATGCGCCTCAAGCGCGGCCGAGGCTACGTCTCGGCGGACAAGAACTTCGACGCTGACTTGGGGCTTGGTTTCATTCCCGTGGACTCAGTGCACTCGCCGGTCCGTCGCGTAAACTACGCCGTCGACGCTGCTCGCCTGGGCCAGATCACCGACTTCGACAAGCTGACGCTCGAAGTGTGGACCAACGGAGCCGTGCTGCCCGCCGATGCCATCGGTCTGGCCGCCAAGCTGCTCAAGGACCACATGAACATCTTCATCAACTTCGAGGAGGAAATCGAAGCGGAAGCACGCGGCGATGAAAGCCGCATTCTGCTGCGCAACGACAACCTCAATCGCTCGGTGGAAGAGCTAGAGCTTTCAGTTCGCAGTTACAACTGCTTGAAGAATGCGAACATTCAGACCATCGGTGAGCTGGTACAGAAGACTGAAGCCGAAATGCTGAAGACCAAGAACTTTGGCCGCAAGAGCCTGAACGAGATCAAGGAAATCCTGGCGCAGATGGGTTTGTCGCTGGGCATGAAGATCGACGAGCAGGGTAACGCGGTTCCGGGTCCAACCAGCATTCCGCCGCAGACGGCGCTGGCCGCAAGCTATGGCCGCTTTGACGACGAAGAGGAGCCGCTGGATTCAGTGGATCTGCAGTTGCCCACGGAGACGGAGAATTTCTAAAGCAGCTATCAGCTTCTAGCCGCTAGCCCCTAGCTTTTTTGTGCGTGAATCGGAATGCGAGTTTTTCCGCGCTTAAGCTGGAGGCTAGAAGCTGGGAGCTAGAGGCTAATCGAAAGAGAGTTTCGTTATGCGCCATCGCAATGCAGGATTCAAACTCGGACGCAATACCAGCCATCGCCGCGCGCTCTTGCGCAACCTGGTCACGTCCGTTATCGAGGAAGACCGTGTGCAGACGACCGTGGCGAAAGCCAAGGCGGTCCGTCCGCTCGTCGAAAAGATGATTACCCTGGGCAAGAAGGGCGATTTGCATTCGCGCCGTCAGGCGCACGCCTTTCTCTGCACCGACGATGCTGTCAAGCGGCTTTTTGGTGTCGTAGCTCCGCGCTACGGCGACCGCAACGGCGGCTATTTGAGAATCGTTCGCACCGGCTTCCAGCAAGGCGACGGGGCCGCCAAGGCGTTTATCGAACTGTTGGGGGCAGAAAAGCAACTCGAAGTGAAGCGCCAGAAGCGTGCCGACCTCAAGGCTAAGAAGCGCGCCGAACTCGAGAAGCAGCTTGAAGAGCAGAAAAAGGATGCAGAAGAACCGGAGGGCGGCGAGCAGGCAGCGTAAGCGGCCGGTAGCTGACTCAATTCTTCTCTTAAGAAAAGAAGCGGGCATATCCCATTTGGGGTATGCCCGCTTTTCTTGAGGTCTGCGCTCGTCTCGTTATGCGCGGAACACTGCCGAATTCTTCTTGTCGATACGAAGATCCTTGACGACGGGCTTGCGCAGAACCTCGATGTCGTCCAAATCCATTTCGAGGGAGAAGCATTGCTTGGTCGCAGCGAGGGCAATGATGACTTTGCACTGATGTCGAAGCTCAGTGACAATTCCTTCGACCCCTGCGAAGACGCCTCGATGCACGCGCACCAACTCTCCGACAGAGACCTTGGGATGAGGGCGCAAGATGCATCCGCTGGCCAGGCCCTCGCGAATTCTCTCGATCTCGGCGGCGCTCACTGTTTCGCCCACACCGCTTCCGAGCAGACGAAGGACACCCGGAGCGCTGACGACAGAAATGCGCGATTCGCTGGGAAAACGCACAAAGACGTATCCGGCAAAGAGCGGCCGCTCCAAGTCGACAACTCGATCAGTCCACTTTGAGCGGACCGCATAAAGGGGAAGGTAATACTCCAGGTCGCGCGCCGTTAAATGCCGGGCAACTCGCTTTTCATGGTTTGCGACAACATGCAGAACGCGCCAGGGGCTATCGAACATCGCACGCTCCGATAAGAACTGTCCAAATCAAGAAACGCCTCAATCATTCCGGTCGCAATGCGAGCCACCGGAGTCGATGAATCTCAGCCACGCCCTGACCAACGTTATCTGGGCGACAGTTCAAGTATATCCCAGGGGTTTCTGTAGATCGTTCTTCCCACTTCATGCTATGCCAGCGTGGAGATCTACCATCATGTCAAACCCAATAATTCGCAATGTCCCCGAATGCGCCGCAAGGCGCAAGTCGACAATCTCGACGCCGGAAAAAACGCGGCGAGTTGAGCTCTCTTGAATGGGAGGGATGAGGCGCGGCAGCCTGCAGGACGCAAGCGCTTGATTGCGCAAGAACGGAAGTGGGAAACATCTAATCTATCCGACTGATCTGCCAAGGCCTCCAATCGGCAACGCCTCGCAACGGAGCGCGGATTCAAGCGCTCACGGGAGTCAATTCGCTTTCAACGCGGCGCGGCGGAGCTCTTGTCGCGCCATGATGCGCTTGAGCAGGTGGACGCTTGGACTGTAATCCGGCACGAGCTCCTTAAGCGCGACGACGAAGCGGCCGATGTCCCGCGCCGCGCAAATTTCGCGCAGCGCTTCGAGCCAAATCCGTATGTCTTCTTCCGGCAACCCATCGCCGACAAAGATTCGAATCTTGTCGTGCCTCGACGGCACCGTATCCTCAAGCATGGTGCTGAGTTCCTCGGAAAGTTTTTCGCCAGGTCGCATGCCCGTGAATTCGATTTTGATGTCTTCTTCGGGCCTGAGCCCCGACAAGAGAATCAGGTGCCTGGCGAGGTCGACAATCTTCACGGGCTGGCCCATGTCGAGAACACAAATCTGGCCCCCCTCACCGATCGCCAAAGCTTGCAACACAAGCTGGCAGGCCTCGGGAATGGTCATGAAGAAGCGGCGCATTTCAGGATGCGTGACAGTGACGGGCCCCCCGGCCGCAATCTGCTTCTTGAAAATCGGAATGACGCTGCCGTTTGAGCCGAGCACGTTACCGAAACGGACGGCCACATATTTGGTACGGCCATTCTGTAGCGCCAACAGGATCAGCTCGGCGATGCGCTTCGTCGCGCCCATCACGTTTGTCGGCCGGACGGCCTTGTCCGACGAAATCAGCAGAAAATCCTCCACGCCGTGCTCCTCGGCCGCGACGGCGACGTTGTAGCTTCCGAAGACGTTGTTTTCGATGGCCTCGAACGCGTGCGTTTCCATTAAAGGTACGTGCTTGTAGGCCGCGGCATGATAAACCACCGAAGGCTTGTAATTGCGAAAGACTTCGTTCAGGCGATCGCGGTTCTGAATGCTTCCAATTTCCGGGTAGAACGGAACGAGAGGAAAGGCCTGACGCATTTCCTGATCGATTGCGAAGAGAGAGGATTCCGCAATCTCGAATCCGACAATTCCAGCGGGGCGAAAACGCGCGATTTGCCGGCAAAGTTCGTAGCCGATCGATCCGGCAGCGCCGGTAACGAGAACGACTTTCCCTTCCAGCGTGCTTCTGATTGAGTCTTCTTCGAGGTGAACCGGAATGCGCCCTAAAAGATCTTCAACCGCCACTTCCCTGATCTGGCCGGCCAACCCGCGCTCCTCAATCACCTCGCCTAATCCGGGCACGGTTTTGAACTCGACTTCCGCGGCTTGGCACAGCTCCAGAATTCGTGTCATCTCTCCGCCCGTTGCGGACGGAATGGCGATGAGAACGATTGTCACTCTGTGGCGCGCGACGAGCGCGCCGATTGCTTCGCCTCGCCCGAGCACCGGCTCGCCGGCGATGCGCAGACCCAGTTTGGCGGGATCGTCGTCAATGAAGCCGCAAACCCGATAAGCCAGCCGCGCATTGTTGCGAATTTCCCTTTGCAGAGAAACGCCCGCATCGCCTGCCCCGTAAATCAGGGCCCTCTTCATTGGCGTTTCACTGTTGCGCGATTGTGAGCTGAACCTCGACGATGCGCGAGCCGAAAGTCGCAGGCCGCACGTGCCGAAGAAGCAGACCATCAGATCGAGAACATAGAGCGATTGCGGGAATCCCGGCGGCGCCAGGAAACGAATGAGGAAAAAGCCAATGATTGTTGCAATGACGTTTGCAGCTGAGATCCGGATCAGGTCGATCGCGGAGACGTAGCGCCAAAAGCCGCGGTCGAGCTTGGCCGCGTAGAAAACAACAAACTTTACAGGCAGCCAGATCGCAAGAGCATAGAGAATATAGCGGTGGTAATACTGCGGTACGCTGAAATCGAAGCGAAGCAGAAATGCCGCCACGGCCGAGGCGGCGAAGATCCCTGTCTGCGTCGCCCAGATAAGAATCCGGCGCACAGCGATGTTCCGAATAAGAAAACCTGGTTGCTTGCTCATGATCGGAGACTCACATTCCAGAATCACACAGACGGGAAAAGGAGTTCATGCGGGGCCATGGATGATTTGGCCAGCGATTTAATCCTGAAGGACAACATCCGAAGTCGGCCGTTCCCGGCCTGCTTCGAATTGGAGTGTTATGTACACAAGTGGCACGACAGCAGCGGCGGCAAGCGCGGGTGCGGCTTGCGGAAAACGGCACGCGGCCCATGCAAGTGGAAACAACCATCCGATATTGATTGCGGCGACCGCCAGCGTAACCTTTCTATGACTGGCCCAGGCTTGGGCAGCATGTTGATAGGCGTGGCTGCGATGAGCCTCGTACCAACGCGCGCGCGAAAACATGCGACGAAGCAGAGTCACGGTGGCATCCACAAAGAAAGCGGCCAGCAAGATCAGCCAGGGCCAAATGAGTCCTGGGCTTGAATTCGAGGAGAAGAGCGCCAGCGTGCCCAGCGTGAATCCGAGGAATCCGCTTCCCACGTCACCCATGAAGATTTTGGCGGGCGGCCAGTTCCAAAGCAGAAAACCGAGACTCGCGGCGGCCAACGACCAGGAAAGCTGCGAATAGGACGGCAGGCCGTCACGGAACAACAGGATTCCGCCGAAGATGCTCACGCAGACTGCTTCCATCCCGGCCAGCCCGTCGATTCCGTCCATGAAGTTGAAAAGGTTGGTAAGCCAGACCAATCCGGCAAATTCGGCGGCCCGGCTCGCCCAACTCCCAAGGGAATCGCTGTTGCCAAACTGCGAAGGCTGCATCGAACCGAGACACCAGAGTGCCCATGCTGCCGCAAGTGAGTGAACGGCGAGCCGCGGCCAGGGAGGCAACCTGAAGCGATCGTCGAGAAGGCCGGCAATGGAGATCGCGAGTCCGCCTCCGACAAGCGCCCAAGCCAGCCGGGCAGCGATGCCATGCCTCAAAAGAATCCAGAAGACCGCCGACAAGAAGACCACTACAATTGCCGCGCCGCCACCGCGGGGAACAGGAACCGCATGGGAACTGCGGGAGTTGGGAAGATCCATCAAGCCATGGCGGACCAGAACCATGCGAACGCCGGCAGTGATGAGAGCCGAAGCGGCGAAGAGCAGAATAAAAAGTCGCATCAGGAGGCCTTCGCCCGTTCTGCAAGAGTGAACTCCCGATACCACCGGCATGTTGCCGCCAACCCGTCGTCAAGCGGCACGGGCGGAGCCCATTGCAAATCCTGTTGAGCGCGACGGGAATCAATGACGAGCGAATCCAAAACTCTGTTGACCGCCTCCTCTTTGAAAGTCAGTCTTGCCGCCAACCGGATCAACGCCTCAGGAACGGGAACAAGCCGCGCGGGCCGAGCCATGAGTCGCGCCAACCGGGTGATCAGTTCGCGCGTCGATATGTCTTCGGAGTCTTTCACCAGAAAACTTTGGCCCGCAGCGTTGGAATGGTCGACGCAAAGCACCAGGAAATCGGCAAGATTATCGGCCCCAATCATACTGCGGCAGTTCCCTCTTTTTGGCCAGGGCAGCGGAAGAGCGCGATCGACAAGCCTAATGAGCCGTAGGAAATTTCCTCGCACGCCCGGGCCGTAAACCAGCGGGGGACGGACAATCACCACTTCGAGTCCGCTTTCTGACGCGATGGAGCGAAGCGCCTCTTCGGCTTCCCATTTCGAAATCGCGTATGCGTCCTTAGGATTGGGGATCATATCCTCGCGGAACGGCTTCTCGGAAGTTGACTCACCGTGAACCTTTGCCGTGCTCACAAAGATGAACCGCCGCACACCGGCTGCAACAGCGGCGAGAGCGATGGACTTCGTGCCGTCCACATTCACCCGCCTGTACTCTCGCAGTGGATCGCCGGCGGATTCCCTCATAACGTGGACGCGAGCGGCCAAGTGCACAACAACAGATATGCCGGCGAGCGGACCTCGCAGTTCCGGATTTGCACTCAGATCTCCCAGCAGAGAATACTCAGTTAGTCCCGGAACTACACGTTGCAACTCCGGCCACATTTGAAGAGTCCGCACTCCGGCACGTGGAATGAATCCCGATGCAATGAGCTTTCGGCAAACATATTTCCCCACAAATCCGTCCGCGCCTGTGACCGATACTCGCTCGTTCATGTGGGCTCATCAAGAAACATCTTGTCCAATGCGGGTCAAACGGCGAAAAGCGAGGAATCCAGCTCAGCAATCGCTCTGCGCTTCCAAACCCAAGGCTCGCATCACTCGGGCAACTCCAGTGGGCTTGGCGGAAAGTTCGTCGAGGGAGTGGGAGCGAGTCCGGATGGAAGTGTGCCCACGCAGGGCGTGGTTCCCGGAGGATACGACGTCGTTTCCGGTGAAGCAACCGTGCTCGTCGCCGGAGGACACAGGGCCGCCATGCCTTCGGAAACAGGTCCCGGTCCGGTTGGACAGACAATCGTCTGCGCTCCGGGCGCGGTGGGTGTCGTTTGCCCGCCGCAAAGGGCGCCGGGAAAGAGAAGGGTGAGCAGGATTCTATTTCTCATTGGAATCGCGTTCGTAATGCATGTCCGCCTTCGCTTGGGATTGTTCGCGCTCTGTGGGCCCGCCGCTCCAGGGGTTGCGATCCGCCTTGAATAGGGCGATTTGGGCACTCAGCCTGTCGACTTTTTGTTCCAAGTTGCGCATTTGCGTGGAGTATTCGTTGCGCGAACCATCGCCGGAACTCTCCTGATTTTCCCCGTTCAAAAGACCGCGCATGGCTTCGCGCGCCAGGTCGGACACGCTGCGCGCGCCGGTGGCGACACAAATTCGCCGCAGACTGGAGAACTCCTCTTCAGACATTCGGATGCTGACGATCCGTGACCTTGGTCTCAGAACTCTCATATTGATCTCGGGCAGGGAATCAGGGTTTCAGCGTGGCGGGGCCGCTTGCAGGGGTGGGGCAGAGGTCAGATGATTCGCGGGGTTGAACTCAAGCTTTGGAAGCTCGGATGTGCTCTGGGAGGAATTGGTTTGCGGCCACAACATGCTCCGATGCAAGCTTCGCCCCTCTCGGTCCCAAGCCGCTTGATGAACCGTTCATTTTCACTTCAATAAGAAACACCACGCGGTCAGGCTGACGACTCGACGAATGTATCCCTCGCAGCCCGATGAGGCCCATCCGTGCCAAGCGTGGATTTGTGAGCGAGACTACCTTAACACGCGTCTTCGGGGGAAGCAAGGAAAACGTATGACACATGAATACATATCTAAGTGATTGACTACATTGCCAAGTACGATCGATTTCGCCGTCCTTGGCTGTGACCAAAGGCACCCTCTCAAGGCGGCGAAACTTGTCAATCCCGATCATGCAACAGACGGGGCCGACGCAGCCGCAGATATATGAATGTGGCCAATAGCATAGACAAGGCGCCACAGCAGTCCAGCAGGACATCCCATGGGGATCCGGTGCGGTTGGGCAGAAAAGTCTGGTGCCACTCATCCCAACTGGCCACGAGCGCCGTGCCTGCGAGCGCCAACTCGGCTTCGAAGAGAAACCGGTGGCGAGGCAAACTCATCCACAAGGCGCGCAGCCATGCCAGTCCCAGCCCGCCGTAGCCAAGAAAGTGGCCGGACTTGCGAATGTAGTGGTGGATCGTCGCCCAGCGCGGATCTCCGACCGGTCCGAAGAGGGCCTCAAACAATACGCGCAGCGGATGCGACGTCCGATCCGCGCCCAAATACTTTGTCGACTCCAGCGCGATGACTGCGATTCCCGCGGCCACCGGCCACCATGCGCCGATCCAGAACCTAAGGCCGCGCCGGCTATTCGACATGATAGTTGGGCGCCTCGCGGGTGATGATCACGTCGTGCACGTGACTCTCGCGCAGGCCGGCGCCGGAGATGCGCACGAACTTCGCCTTTTCCTGCAACTCCGCAATACTGGCGCATCCCAGGTAGCCCATGCCGGAGCGCAAACCGCCCACGAGCTGGAAAACCATAGCCTCCAGCGGCCCGCGATAGGGCACGCGCCCCTCGATCCCCTCGGGAACAAACTTGGCCAGCCGGTTTTCATTGGCGCGCTCGCGTTGCACCACGTCCGCGGGACCGCTTTCTGTAACAGCCAGATCGGCCGACCCCTGAAAGTAGCGCTCACCCGAGCCCTGGCTCATGGCTGTAAGCGAGCCCATACCGCGATAGCTCTTGAAGCTGCGTCCCTGGTAGAGGATGGTCTCGCCCGGGCTCTCGTCCACGCCGGCAAAGAGCGAGCCGATCATCACTGAGCTGGCTCCCGCGGCAATGGCCTTGGTGACTTCGCCGGAGTACTTGATGCCGCCGTCGGCAATCACTGGAATCCCGTGCTTCTGCGCGGCGCGATAAGCCTCAGCAATGGCCGTGATCTGCGGCATGCCTGCGCCGGTCACCATGCGCGTGGTACAGATGGAGCCGGGCCCGATGCCCACCTTGATCGCGTCTGCGCCCGCGTCGATCAGCGCCATCGCACCTTCATACGTGGCCACGTTGCCGGCTAGCAATGCCACACCCGGGAAGCGCTTCTTCACCTCGCGCACAGCTTCGAGCACGCGCGACGAGTGCCCGTGCGCCGAGTCAATGGCCAGCGCATCGGCGCGGTTGCGCACCAGCTCGGCCGCGCGCTCAAGAAAATCGCCTGTGGCGCCGATCGCCCCGCCCACTCGCAGCCGCCCCTGATCGTCCTTGCTGGCGTTCGGATACTTCAGCTTTTTCTGGATGTCTTTGACGGTGATCAGGCCCATCAGCTCGTACTTGTCGTTCACCACCAGCAGCTTTTCCACGCGGTGTTTGTGCAGGATCAGCTCGGCCTCTTCAAGCGTGGTGCCCACGGGCACGGTGATCAAGTGTTCCTTGGTCATCACGTCGCCCACGGGAATATCGGTGCGCGTCTCAAAGCGCAGATCGCGATTGGTCAGGATGCCCACCAGCCGCTTGCCCTGCGTCACCGGCACGCCGCTGATGCGGTAGCGGCGCATCACCTCGAGCGCGTCTTCGATCAACTTCTCCGGGCCGATGGTCACGGGATCGACAATCATCCCGCTCTCTGACCGCTTCACCTTGTCGATCTCGCCGGCCTGGTCGGCGATGGAGAGATTGCGGTGCACAATGCCGATGCCGCCCTGCTGAGCCATCGCGATGGCCATGCGCGATTCCGTCACCGTGTCCATGGCCGAGGAGAGCAGCGGTGTGTTCAGCGTGATTGCCTGCGTCAGATTCGTCTGCGTGCTCACCTGCACCGGCACAACGTCGCTAAAGGCGGGCACCAGCAGGACATCGTCGAAAGTGAGGGCTTCAGAGAGATTTTCGGTCAGCATAATGGTATGAGGCGCCCGACGAACAAGGACTCTTTACTGGCAGGCGGTTCCCACTATTGTAGCGGAGGGTGACGCCGGGCCGCGGCGTGGCGCGTTTTACCCTAACCGAACTTCAAATGATGCAATGTAGCGCCTTAGGCCCGTCGATCACCGCATCAGTGACAAGCCGGCGATCGAAGGTGGCCAATTGTCCCCCATGCGCGCGAGCCAATGCCAGCAGATAGCTGTCGGTAATCTGGGCGGAGTCGAGCAGGCGAGTCGTGTCAACGCGTTTTGGATCGAGGAGCGAAACGTCGTCGGCCCAGAACTCATGGCCGCCCAGGCCGCGCAGAACTGAGATTACCTCGGCAACCGCGGCGGGTGTGCCAGGCGAATTCGGATAGCGCGCATTGCCGACGATGCGGAGCGCGCCGTTTTCCGTCAACGGGCAGGTGGCCCAGGCGCGGCGTCCCGTCTGGGCGAACCAATCGTGCGCGCGGTCGTGCTGAACGTGCGTGGGATCGATGAGCGCGATCAGGACATTTACATCGAGCAGAAAACGCGTCACGGCAACTCTTCCTCGAGTTGCCGTACCAGTTCCGAGGTGACGCGCGGCGCCCCCGGACGAACCGGAAGTAGCGGCACGCCATTGCGCGTAGCGCGGCGGGTTTGCGTGGGACGCATCGCGTTGCGGGCCAGCGTGCTGATGACTTCGCCTACACTTTTCCCTTCTGTTTCGGCCATCTCTTTAGCCGCGGCCAGAACGTCGTCATCGATAGCGAGCGTGGTGCGCATCGGACCTCTTCTCGCAGCATCAAACATCAATCATCATACATCAAGAAGGGAGCCTGTGTCGACCGTGCGGAGGTTCCTCCTCGGTGGCCCGAAAAACCGGCATGCACGTGAAAAAGCTGCATCAAGAGTTCGGTTCACGAGTAATCCGACTGCGGCAAACCTGTTCCACATCGTCGCCTGCGTGCAGGAGCAGGCGGGTGTGCGGTTGAGGGTTGTGGTGTAGTCCTGTCCACTATTTCTTCAGCGGCTTCCTCGCGAAGTAATACAGCGAATACGCCAGCAAAGCGAAGGCCACGACCGACACCCACGGGTTGTAGAGGAAAGTGTGCGGCCAGCCGATGGGGTTTGATTTGTTGAAAGTTGTCTCATACCCCTGGAGGCCCACTCCGATCAGACCCACGATGCCGCCGGCAGCGATCAACCCGGATGCATAGAGCGAGCCCGGCGAGACGTCGGAATCGGAGTCGGTCGCGCCCGCCCGCTTGGCCGCCGCATCCACCAGCGCGCGCACCACGCCGCCGGCAAAGATCGCCAGCGTGGTTCCGATCGACAAATATGCGCCCACCGCAAGCGAAAGCGAACGAATGCCGAGCAGCTCGACGGCGATGACCAGGAAGACGCCGAGCATGACAAGGCCCCAGGGCAGCTTGCGGGTCAGGATTCCGTTGATGACCGTGGCCATGAGTTGCGCTTGCGGCGCGGCAGCGTTTTCGCTGCCAATGCCGGGAATCCAGCGCACTTCAATGCGGCCCGTTGCGGGCGAGTAAAGGTACTTGCCGTTGGCCAGCTCCGAAGAGCCTATGGCGTTCAACACGAGGTACTCGCTCTTGTGGTGGATGGCCGTGGAATTGTCAGCGGCGGTGACGGGAAATTGGTCAATGAGGCCGTGCACGTCGCGCTGAATCTCCACGCCGGGATGCGGGGCGTTAATGTCCCACGCCTGCGGCGCCGCGCGGAACGTTTGTAGGCTCTGGTTCATGAGCTGGAGCGTGAATCCGATGGCAATGGTCGAGACCGCGATGCCGATAAGGAAAGCGAAGCGCTGCAATTTCGGCGTGGCGCCGACAATGAATCCCGTCTTCAAGTCTTGCGAGGTGTCGCCCGCCTCGGCGCTGGCGATGCACACCACACCGCCGATGGTAATCGCGAGCGCGCCAAAGGCCGGCGCCGTCCACCCGCTGACGAGAAAGATGGCGGATGTGGCCATCAGCGTGGCGATGGTCATGCCGGAGATGGGATTCGCCGAGCTGCCGATCAGCCCCACGATGCGCGAGCTGACGGTGACAAAGAGGAATCCGAAAGCGACCACGAGGACTGAGGCGGCAAGGTTCGCGAACAAGCCCACCTGCGCGCCCGGCACGGGCTTGAACTCAAGGAAGAAGAACATGAGCACAACGAGCGCGAAGGACCCGATGATGGCGGTACTCATGGAGAGATCGCGCTCAGTGCGGATGGGCTCTGCGGCGCCAGCCGAACGGTGTCGTAACTGCGCAAACCCGGAGCGGAGCGCGCCAATGATGGTGGGCACGGTTCTGAAGAGCGTGATAAGTCCGGCTGCGGCCACGGCGCCCGCGCCCATGGGGCGAATGTAGGTGATCCACAGGTCGCTCGGTCCCATCTGCGAGATGGGCACGGTGCCGGGATAGATCGGATGCGGCAGATCCCTGCCGAAAAAGTAGATCAGCGGCATGAGCACCAGCCAGGAAAAGATGCCCCCGGCAAACATGGTGCCCGCGGTGCGCGCGCCAATGATGTAGCCCACGCCGAGATACTCCGGCGTTGCGTCGGCCTTGATGGATGCGCCTTTGAGCGCGTGCTGCGGGCCGAGGTCGGGCTGATACTCGGGCGTGCTGGGCCAGGCGCCGAAGAGATATTTGTTCTGGAAGAAAGTGTAGAGCGCGCCCAGGCCGAGGCCGAAGAAGACGCGGCTGGCGAATCCGCCTCCCTTGGCGCCGGCCATGAGTACGTCTGCGCACGCCGTGCCCTCGGGAAACTTCAGTTTGCCGTGCTCCTCGACAATGAGCGGCCTTCGCAACGGCACCATAAACAGCACGCCTAGATAACCGCCGATGAGCGCCAGCATGAAGATTCGCGAGTATTCAAGATCGAAGCCAAGAAAGATGAGCGCGGGCAAGGTGAAGATGACGCCCGCTGCGATCGATTGGCCCGCGTTGCCGGCCGTCTGGACGATGATGCATTCCAGAATCGAGACTTTGCCCTCTTTGCGCAGGAAGCTGATGGAGATCACCGCGATCGGAATGGAGGCGGCGACGGTGAGCCCGGCGCGCAGGCCTACGTAGACGGT
Organism: Acidobacteriaceae bacterium; assembly: GCA_003138515.1. Classification (GTDB taxonomy): domain Bacteria; phylum Acidobacteriota; class Terriglobia; order Terriglobales; family Acidobacteriaceae; genus Telmatobacter. The sequence goes on from PLGG01000031.1 coordinate 29,925, forward strand.
GACGGCTCCGAAAATGATGCCGAAGATCGCGCCCAGCAAGACGGCGCGGAGCGTGAATTCCGGTGGATTTTGATTGGCGGGAACGAAGGGTTGAAAGTCGGGCACTGGTAGCCTCCGGGTGCTGGCAAGCAAAGTTCCTGAGAAAACCCTGAAGGGCGAGTGTAGCAGCGCGGGGGGCGGGAAAGACAGTGGGATCGGACTGAAACCCCGGGACTTCCCGCTGTCGGGATTGCCACGCCTCGGTTAAAATGTTCCCATCGCGTTGCTCTCTACAGATAACGGCGCCACCTACGCCGCGAACGACTACACCTACACCGAGTTTCAGTAGCGCGGCGACTCGCTCGCCACGCTACTCTCATTGGAACCCGATGATGCAATCATGATTTCTTTTCTTATTTGTAGAGCAACGCCGCCGCCCGATCTCGCTTAAATCTCTCCAAATCTTCCGCGCCGCGCCTTGTAACAGCACGCGGATCCTCTCCAGCCTTGAGTGCATCGATTGCCGGCTGATTCATAAGAAGTTTGTCGACGCTGCCGAGCTGAAACGTATTCGGGTAGAGCTTGTAAAGTGCCGCCGCTACCTCCAGACCAAGTTCCGGGGCATCGAGCACGTCACGGTCTGTCACGATAAACTCCACTCCCTGGCACAGCTCACCGTGGTAAGGATAATCCTGTCCGGGTGTGAATTCGACGGGAACGAACCGGACGCCGGGGATCTTGCGAGCATTCAGGTACGAGGCCGTCTTTCCTGCGTCCATCCAAGGGGAACCGACCCACTCAAACGGCGTATCGGTGCCACGGCCGACGCTCAGGTTGGTGCGTTCCAGTAAGCCGATGCCTGGGTAAAGGGTGGCTTGATTCAAACTTCGCAGGTTGGGCGATGGATTGATCCACAATTGTCCGGTCGCATCGAACCAATTGGTGCGTTTCCATCCACGCATGCGAATTACGGTAAGTTGAGTGTCCAAATGCCCCTTGGATTTGAAATAGGTCGCTAATTCCCCCATCGTCATGCCATGACGAATCGGCTCCGAAGTGTAATTGACGTAATTCTCGCGACCCGGGGACGACATCAACCCTTGAACATCGGTTCCATTGATTGGATTTGGACGGTCAAGGACAATAACATCCACGTTCGTGCCTGCCGCCGCTTCAAGAAAATATCCCATCACCGTCTGGTAGGTGTAGAAACGGACACCGGCGTCTTGTAAATCGATGATGACTGCGTCAAGATTCGCAAGCTGTTGCTTCGTAGGGCGCAGTTGTTCCTCTGTGTCGCCATAAAGGCTAATCACCGGCAAGCCCGTTGCCGAATCACGGTCATTCCCGACCGCCTCATCCAGGGCGCCGTTGATTCCATGCTCAGGGCTGAACAGATTGACTACGACGAATCCCGGAACTGCATGCGCGGCTTCTGACACCAGGACATCGATCGTTCGGAGACCCCTTAAGTCAACCCCTGTCTGGTTTGTCATGACCGCCAGCCGCAAGTGGCCTCCATGTTTCTGTGCGAGCTGGTTCAAGGCAGCGAAGCGATCCTGCTCAAGCACATCGATTCCATTCAACACCGGCTCTTGTGCGGCACCCTGGGAATTGCCGGCAGCACTGATGAGCATGACCACCGAAATGAGACATGCGACTTTCCACATTGCGTCAACTCCGAACTAGTGAAGTTTACCGAAAAACCCGCTCCTCGGAAGCTATGAACAACGCGACTGATGGTTGCGCTGCTGTCAAGAGTAGTAGATCGCAGTGCAATAATCTGCCACACCCCTGCGGTAGACTGGTTTTCAGCTTCCATTACATTATTTTGGAGTCTTCCATGTCCAAGACTGTTTCGTACGCCCAATGGTCTCTGGAACCTTATTGCATCGGCCTCAAGCTGCGCTCCCTGCGCACCGGCAAGCGGCTTACGCTTTCCCGCCTGGCCGTCGAGACGGGGCTTTCCACCGCGCTGCTCTCCAAACTCGAAACCGACCGAATGATTCCTACGTTGCCCACGCTCGCCACCATCGCCCGCGTATACGGCGTAAGCATGAGCTACTTTTTCTCGGAGCCCGCGCGCCACACGCTGTCCATCACGCGCAAGGCGCACTTGCAGGGCAACGGGCGCGGCATGGACTCGATGAAAGTGACGCCATTGAACGCCGAAGGCAAAGGATTTCGCCTTATCGCGCAAGTCGTCGAGTTTCCGCCCGGCGCAGCCAGCGCCGCCATCAACGCCTTTCAGGAGACCGGCGCAGTCGTCTACGTGCTTGAAGGGCGGCTGCGGTTGGATGCGGGCGGCATGCACAATGTTCTCGAGACCGGCGACTGCGCATGCATGGAAAGCGAAATGCCGATGGCATGGAGCGCAGCCGATAAGCACCGTTGCTGCGTTCTGGCCGTGTTGCCTCGCGGGGACGTTCCTGCGAAGGCATCCGCTTGAAGCATTTCTTGAAACACTGAGTTCCGAAGCTGCAGACCGAAGTGAATGCGACCCCTGTCTGCGAGTTCCTGTTTGCCGTCCCTCGCCGTCCATCTGTAGCATGATTTGGAACTCGATGCACAAGGGACAATGCAACTCAACTCCAATTTGTTTCGGGCCACGCTCTCGGGGGCTTTGGCCGGCCTGCTCTTTGGTTTCGATACGGTCGTGATCTCCGGCGTGATCGGCGCGCTTGGCCGCTTGTACGGATTAGACCCGCGAGAAGTGGGGCGCACGGTGGCCATCGGGCTGGTTGGCACCGTGATCGGCGCGCTGGGCGCGGGCCAGGTGGGACAAAGGCTCGGCAGTCGCGAGACACTGCGCATTACCGCGTTGCTCTACGTCGCCTCGGCGCTCGGGTGCGGGCTGGCATGGAATTGGCCGGCGTTCATGGCGTTTCGCTTCGTCGGCGGCCTCGGCATTGGCGCGTCGTCGGTGCTGGGGCCGGTTTACATTGCCGAGCTTGCCCCCGCCAAATCGCGCGGCCGGCTCGTGGCGGCTTTCCAGTTGAACGTCGTGTTTGGCGTCATGGCGGCGTACATTTCCAATTACGTTATTCGCACCATGCACCTGGGCGCGGCGGAATGGCGCTGGCAGGTGGGCGTTGCAACGGCGCCGGCATTGGTTTTCCTCGCGCTGCTCTTTGGAATTCCTCGCAGCCCTCGCTGGTCGGTCTCGCGCAATCGGAACGATGAAGCTCTGGCCGTTCTGAAGATGATGGGCGATCCCAACCCGGAGGCGGAACTTGCCGACATTCAGGCGGCGCTGGAGCAGGAACACGCGACGGCTCACGAGCGGGTCTTCCAATGGAAGTATCGCTATCCGTTGTTCCTCGCCATCACCATCGGTGCATTCAACCAGCTTGCCGGCATCAACGCGATTCTGTATTACCTGAACAGCATCTTCGCGGCGGCTGGCTTCAGCCAGATTTCCGGCGACCAACAGGCGATCGCCATCGGCACAACCAATTTTCTGTTCACCATCGTCGGCATGGCCCTGATCGACAAGCTGGGTCGCAAGACGTTGCTGCTGATTGGCGCAGCGGGCTGTGCAAGCTGCCTCGCAGGCGTTGCCTGGGTGTTTTCCACTCAATCCCATCGCGGCGACTTGCTTTGGCTTCTGGTCGCCTTCATCGCATTCTTCAGCGTTTCGCAGGGCGCCGTGATTTGGGTCTACATTGGCGAGGTTTTTCCAACTGCGGTGCGCGCCAAGGGGCAGGGCGTTGGCAGCGCCAGCCATTGGTTCATGGACGCGGTCATCGCTCAGATGTTCCCCGTCGTGGTAACCATGATGAGCGCCGCGACGCCGTTTGTGTTCTTTGCTCTGATGACGGTGGTGCAATTCCTAGTGGTGTTGTTTGTGTATCCCGAGACCAAGGGCCAAACCCTGGAGCAGTTGCAGCGCAAGCTGATGCGGACATAGAACGCGAGCTGATTTCAGAAAAAAACGCGCCGGGACGCGGGCCTGATGCGTTCCGGCGCAATCGTTACAATGTGAAACGTCAAGCTCAAACCGATTCGATCGAGTGGATACTCCTGGCTACGTCGCTTCTGAGCGTCTCCGCGTCGGGGTGAAACAGTGTTCGTTCCCGCGCCGGAAGCTCATCGAGGAGTCCGTTGTAATTCGCCGTCACGCATCCCGGGAATCCAGTGAAGCCAATTGACGAAGCCATGGCGCAGCTTACCTTCACCAATTCGCCCAGATCCCACTCGCCGTCCGTGCGCCGCTCCAAATGATGATCGGCGACCACGGCCTCGAAGTTTTCCGGCAGCTTCCAATCGCCAATAAGCTGCCGTCCAATCTCGCAGTGATCCCAGCCGAACAACTCCCGCTCTGCCTCCAGCATCGAGACCGGCGCGCCGCGATGCTTCTCCAACAGCGCCGCGTACCCTTTAGGCTGAATCACCGCCAGCGCCATGCGCCCGATGTCGTGCAGGATGCCCGCGGTGTATGCGATTTCTTTGTCGAGCGAACCTGACTCCGCGATTCGTCCCGCGATGATGGCGCACGCCAGGTTATGCCGCCACAGGTTACGCATGGCCGGGTAGCTCATCGCCTTACCCAGGTACGCTCTCACGCCCACCGTCACGCACATTCCCTGCAGCGTGTTTGCTCCCAGCACTGCCACAGCTTGCAGAATCGTCGTCGAGGGATAGCGCGGAGCGTAGAGCAGGGAGTTGGATACCGTGAGAACTTCGCTGGCGAACGCCGGATCAGTGGAGATCAGATCGCACAATTGGTGCAACTGCACGTTCTCGTTGTTGGCCAGTTGCAATACCCTCACCGCAACCTGCGGAAACGGCGGAAGGCGCAGATACGCCCAGGGCACTGTTGTGGTGCCCGTGCTTCGCTGGTCCAACCCGTTCGCCCCCACTGGCCCTCCCACAATTCCCGCATCTTCCATCAAAACCGTGGGCCGTGGCTTTTGCACGCATCAAGCCCCGCCTCAGCGCCGCGGTCACGGATGTTCTCAAAAGTGTTTTTCGGCAGAATGGCGTGTTTTCAACAGGGGGAATTCAATCGCTCCGCTTCGAATTGTCAGGTCAGGACTCACTTTGCAATCCAGATTCTTCCGTCCGCGCTCCACCACACTTGACCTTGGTCATTAAGAAGTTGAAAAACTGTATCGGGATGGGACACAGCGCCCGAGCCGGACGTGTCTCCCGCATTTTCGGGTTTAGCGGTTGGCGGCGCGGCTTCTTCGGGTTTCGGCGCTGCGTTCCTCCACACTAAAACAGCACGCCCGGTCCACTGCGTCGTCACCAGTTCCCATGTCGCTCCGGAATCCTCGCTGAGAAACAGCGTGCCTGCGTTATCGATGGCGATCATCCGCTCGCCCGAATGCGCGATCGAAATCGTGGGAAGCCCGCTGGGAAGATGAACCGGATTCGGAGCCCGCATGCCTGAGAATGCGCCGGGCCTGAACTTCATGAGCCCCCCGGCGCTGGTCGAGGGAGCCGGTTGCGTCTCAAGCTGTTGGTCGGTAACTGCAACCTGCTCGCTGCTTCCCGCGGCGCCGCTTCCTGCAGTGCCGCTTCCTGACCGAGGTTCGCCGCCTGGCGTTTTTCGCTTGGCGGCGAACAAGCGCTTGTCCGTCGCCTCCATCTCCCTCTCGGCCTCTTTCTTCCGCTCCTCGTCATACAACGCAACTTCGGATTCCGTCTTGTCGTTCGCCGGCGTTCCCGACGGAGCGAACGCCGCGCCCATTGTTCCGCGACCTTCAACGCCCGAGGTCCCCGCTGGCTCCTCGCGCGCGGAGACCAACCCATTCCCGCCTTCAGGTGGTGGCGCGGCAGCCGGTTCGTCGGGCTCAGCAACAGGCGCACGCCGCCCCGCGCCGGGCCGCCCCGTTGGCGCCGGCGTTTCGGCAGGGCTGGCCGCCGGCGGCCCAGCCTGCGCTGGCGGCTGCGGAGAGGCCTGTCGGGGCATCGGCGCTTTCTCGGTCGATCGCTGCTGCTCAACTTTGGCCATCTCCACGCTCCGCTCGACATTCCGCTCGTGTACAGAGATGGCGATGACAGCCGTAGCCGCGATCGCTGCCACCGGAGCCAGTGCAAGCCCCCAGCTTCTGAACCAAACCCGCGGCCGGACAGGCGCGTGCCGCCGCGCAGAAACCTCCGCACCCGCGGCCTCGCTCGCCAGCGCTACCACCTGACGGCATCGGCCGCACCCGGCCAAATGCTCCAGTACCTCACCGCGCTCCCGCTCGTCCAGGGCCTGCTCGGCAAACGCGCTCAGCACCTCCGCGTCGGGATGAAACTCGTGTTGGTTCTTCACGCTCATGGTGCTGCCTGTTCTTTGAACGCTTTCGTCTGCGAATTTTGCAGAAGTTTTTTCAGATTCACATTCAAATCGCGTGGATCGGCGCCCAGCGCCTCTACCGCCGCGCGCCTGCTCAATCCGCTGCGCTCGAGATTTCTGAGCACTTGCTTCCTCGTGTCCTCTGTCGCGCGCTTCAGCTTGCGGCTCACCGTGGCCTCGTGTACCCCCAGCACGCGCGCAATCTGCAGCAGCGTCTGCTCGTCAAGATAATAGGCCGCCAGAAGGTAGCGTTCCTCCGCATCGCGCCCGCGCAGCGCATCTTCGATGGCTCGATCCAGTTGCGAAAGCGCTCTGGCATGCGGCTGCGGCGCGATCTCAGCCGCCGGCGCATCCATCTCTTCCACCGTTTCGTCGAGCGATTTTAGCCGCCGGCTGCGCCGAAGATGATCCACATGCCGCTGGGCCAGAGTGGTCCTCAGCCAGCCCATCAGCGATCCCCTTCCGCGATACGAGAGCAGCGGGCAGCGCCGCTCGCCGTCGCGCGTGTTCAATCCATAGAGCTCCGCGTAAAGCTGATCGGCTAGCTCGCGTCCCAGCGTCTCGCTGCCGGTGATGGCGATGGCCGCCCGAATGAGCGGCTGCCTGCACCGGGCGATGAAGTGCTCCCACGCGCCCTCGTCCCCGGCGGCGCAGGCTCGCGCGAGCACTAGATCGCCGAGGCAAAGCCCGCGAAAGAAGGCTGCTTGCTGTCGCTCGGTCGGTGCGGCGCCTTCCGACAGGCCAAAGTTCCACGCCGTTCCAGCCTCAAACAGGATGCGGTCGAAGTCGTCGCGCTCCAGGCCCCACTCTGCCGCATCGCTCGTGCACCAAAGCTCGTCGAGCAGGCGGCCGTCCATCGCTCCCTGCATTGCAGGGAGTTCCGCTTCTGCCGCGCTGGCCACGGACTCCGCTGGCGCCATTCTTGCTGCCTCACGATTCGCCTAAGGTCTTGGACGTTTTGATCCGCCCTTTAGCCTCCCAACCTGGCGTCCCCCGCCAACCTCGCCCCGCAAAAAAATCCTGCAAGATTCCGCCAGTCCGGCGTTCTCACCTTGAAGGCCGGTGCGCCAAACCATAAACCGGCGGAGGAGACTCATGAAGCATTGGGGAAAACTTGGGGTAGCGGCGACAATGCTCGTCGCGGTCTTGGCAGTTCATCAATTGAAGAGCGTAAAGGCAGCCGGCGGTCCAGCGCAGGGCGAAGGCGGTCCCTACCGCGTGCTCGCTCCCATCGTGAGCGGCAATCTTCTTTTATTCCCCGTGGTCCGCGCCGACGACAAGTCAACGGGCGAGACCCCGTTCATCACCCTCGACGAAGGCCTCAAGAGCGGCGAAGTAGAAGTCACCGAAGCCGGCCGCGCCCGGGGGCTTGTGCGGCCACGTGGATCGTCGCATTCACCGGCACAAGACAACCCCGATCGCGGCGACGAGGTGAACACGCTGGTTCTCGTCAACCACTCCAAACACCCGCTGTTGCTGCTCGCCGGCGAAATCGTCACCGGCGGCAAACAGGATCGCATCGTCGCCAAGGATCGCATTGTCCCCGCGAACGCCGATCCCATCGACCTTGGGGTCTTCTGCATCGAGCCGGGCCGCTGGACCGAGAGCTCGTCCACCTTCGGCGCCGCGGGCAAGTCGGCTTCGAGGAGCTTCATGGTCCAGCCCGACGTACGCGAGCGCGCCATGGTCGACCAGGACCAGCAGCAAGTATGGAACTCCGTGGGCGGCGCGATCTCGCAAATGGAAGCGGCTGCCGCGCCGCCGGTCAGCTCCGGTAGATCGGCCCCCGGAGGCGTTTATCATCGCAGCCTCGGCACCAGCAGTTACGCCAAGGCCATGCAGGACTCGGATGTCAGCGAGAAAGTCGATGAGGCCGCCGCTCCCGTGATGCACGCCCGCGAGCAAGTCCTCGCACAATTGCGCGACGAGCACGCCGTCGGCGTGGTAGTTGCGGTTCGCGGAGAGATCATTTGGGCCGACCTCTTCGCCAACACCGATCTGCTCTCCCGTTATTGGACCAAACTGGTCCGCTCCTATGCGGCCGAGAGCCTGACGGAAGGTGACGACCATCCCGCGCCCACCGCGGCCGATGCACAGCATTTTCTCGATGCGCCCTCCGGCGGCACGGAGAACAGCGAAGGTGAAGTCGGCATCTACCGCTATCGTGAACTGAAGAGCAGTCGCACGGAGACTTTCGTGCTCGAATCGCTGCTCCCCGGCACCGGCTACGACGTGCACCTGAGCAAGATGAAGCTCCGTGGCGAGGAGAGCCAGGTCGTCAAGCCGCGACCGGACTTCGAACCGCCGATCCACCGCCCTGACGTCTATCGCCCTGAGATCGTCCGCTGAGCGCTGTCCAGCGGCTCCTTCGTTCCGCGTCTCTCTTGCGGAAGTGCGCGGGGTGAGGGGCCGCGATCGCTCTAGTCGCCCGTCGCGGCTTCGTGCAGGCTCTTATCCGGCCAGGGAGGCAGCAGCTTCACCAATGCCCACAGGAAGAGCAGTGGCAGGATGGTCAATCCGGCGGCCGCCAGCAGGCCTTCGCGTGTTACCAACTCCATCTTGTAAGTCGTGTACCCGAGAAAACTTTTTGAGAAAAGCTGGCCACCGATCACCACGTTCCAGCGCATGGCAAAAACCCCCACCAGCGCCAGGCATCCCGCGGTTGCATAAATCCGCTTGCGCACCACTTCGGGCAACTTGACGATCTGCGTCAGGAACAGCAGGATCAGCGGAGCAATGGTGCCGAGACATATCTGGATCACAATGTGCGGAATATAGAGCCTGGTGTGCACCATGAAATTCAAGCTGCGGAAAGATTCGTCGGCCTCGTAGATGCGGTGCACCAGGTCCAGCATCTCCAGGCTGAAATCGATGATGAAGATATAGAACATATACATGGCAATCGTGTCCACGCAGCGCATGTCGATCTTTTGTCCGCGCAGCTTGGTCGTCGCCATGTAAAGCAGCATCACGGCGGCGATGCCCGACACCATGGCGGAAAAAATGAATACCACCGGCATCAGCGGCGACGACCACCATGGATTGGCCTTGATGGAGCCGAAGATGAACCCCACGTAGCCGTGCAGCAGGAACGCCGAAGGAATGCCGACCAGCGTTACAATCCAGCCAACCTTATCGTCGATGTGCAGCGCGCGCTCGCTGATGTTGCTCGAGCCCAGCGTCATCACCTTGTAGATCAGGCGCATCACACCCTTCGACTGTTGCGACATCAGCACAATATCGCGCCGGTAGTCGAGCCAGATTTCGAACACCAGCACCGCCATCAGGTACCACAGGTACACGTATCCGAACATCGCCATGGCCGAGGTGCTGTGCGGCGTGAAGTACATCTCCGGCGAACGCTCCGGATGGCCGAGGTGCAGCTGTAACGGCAACGGCGCGTCCAGCAGAAATGCCAGCGCCGTCAGCAGCGCCAGCCGGTACGTCGGCTTCACCGCCTCCACGCGAAACACCCGTTCCAGCGACGCCAGAATGAACGCGCCCGCTACCAGCCCCGTGATGAAGGGGTACAGAACAATCAGCACGCTCCAGTACAGCGTCACCTCGTTGGGATAAATGTAGCCTTCGACACCGCTCATAAATCAGCTCCCAGCTTTCAGCCTTCAGCTCGTCCCGCGTGATTCCGCCACATCAGCTTCCCGCCGCACCCTTCAGCTAGCAGCTAGAAGCTAGTAGCTAGAAGCTGCAGTTATCGCACCGACCCATCCAGCCTGTTGTAGAAAGCCTTGGCCCCGGTTGCCATCTGCGGTTTCAACACCTGCACCGTGTGGGTCTTCAGAAACTCGTGAATCGGGTCATTGGGATTTTTCAGGTCCGCCAATTGCCGGGCTCCCGTCGGGCACGCCTCGCAGCAAGCTGTCGTCAGTCCCTTGGTAATCCGGTGATAGCACAGCGTGCACTTATCCGCGACCTTCTTCGTGGGATGAATGTAACGGCATCCGTATGGGCAAGCCTGCACGCAATACGCGCAGCCCAGGCAATACTTCTGGTCGATCAGCACCACTCCGTCCGGAGTGATAAACGTCGCGCCCACGGGACACACCTGCGTGCAGGGTGAATCCGCGCAGTGGTTGCACATCTTGGGAACAAAGAAGAATTTTCCTTCTTCGCCTGCCCGCACCACCGGGAATCCTTCTTTGCCGCCATCGGGCGAGATCACCTCGGGGCTCTCCAGATGAATATCCGACCTGTGGTAGCGCTCCACCCAGGTGCGGAAGAATCCATCGGGCACGTCGTTCTCTGTCTGGCAGGCGCGCACGCAGTTGCCGCAGCCGATGCACTTGGGAATATCGATCAGCATTCCCCACCAGTGCTCGCTCATCCGGTAGTTCGGCGAGTCTTCAGGCGTCCCGGCCAGCACGTGTTTCCACGCCACGGCCGCCGCCGGCAAAAGGATCATTAAATGACGCCGGCTGATGTTCATTTCGCGCCTCCCTTCGCCGTTTTCGCGCTGGAGCCCGCGCCCGCGCTCGCGCTGGAGTCGGAACCCGCGCTTGCGCCGGAGTCGGAACCGACGACCGGGCTGTGCGGGTTGTGGCACGTCTCGCACGGAACGCCGCCCGCGTGATCCGCCGGGTCCACTTGCGGAAAGTCCTTGGGCTTGGCTGCGCTGGCCGCGTGGCATTGCGCGCACAGCACCGCCGTGTCCGGTTTCACCGGCGTCACGGTCGTGGGGTCGTCAGCATGCGCCGCCAGCGCTCCGTGGCAAGCCTCGCAATTCACGTGCGCGTGCGCGCCCTTCGTTTTGATATCGGAAATATCCGTGTGGCAGGTCTCGCAGGTCTGGTGCCCCGCAAACTTTATCGGGCGCGACGCAATCTCGCCGATCGATGCGCCGCGATAGTGCCCATACTGTCCAAAGGTTTTTGGCACCACGTATGAGCGCACCACCAGAAACACCAGAAATGCGAGAACAAAAAGCCCCGCAAACCGGAAAAGATGTCCTGCATCCTTCAGACCGCTCATCGGGTGCTCTCTCCGTACAACCGCTGCCGGAAGCGGGATGTGATCCGTCGTGTGATCTGGCACACTTCCGACGCCAACCAACTTAGGCTTCCGATGTGGGGCTGTATGTGAGGCTGCTCACAAACCCGTGTGACGTGATGCACGCCAGCATCGATCGCAGCGGTCAGCCTCACCCCTCAACACCTGATGCATACGCTCCCGCCCGGCATGCGCCCCGGGCCCGAACCGAAGCGATACCATGAACTTTGGAGCAAAGAATGCCAAAGATCCTCGACGGCGCGGCCATTGCCGCAGCCATCAAGCAGGAAGTGGCCGAAGAGGTCCTCGCGCTCGCTGCCCACGGCATCAAGTCGGGGCTTGCCGCCGTGCTTGTGGGTCATGTTCCGGCATCGGAGATCTACGTCCGCAGCAAGGTCCAGGCCTGCGCCGAGCTTGGCCTCTATAGCGACCTCATCACCCCGCCCGGCACAGTCACCACTGAAGAAATGCTCGCGCTCGTCGCCCAGCTCAATGCGCGCGATGACATCGACGGCATCCTCATCCAGTTGCCGCTCCCGGCGCAGGTTGACTCGAAGGCCCTCCTCGACGCTGTCGATCCTGCAAAAGATGTGGACGGCTTTCATCCCGTGAACGCGGGCCGCCTGCTCGCCGGCCGCCCGGCGCTTGCGCCCTGCACGCCTGCCGGCGTCATTGAGATTCTCAAGCGCAGCAACATTCCCATTGCCGGCCAGCACGCCGTCGTCGTCGGCCGTAGCGACATTGTCGGCAAGCCCGTCGCCGTGCTCCTGCTCCACCAGAACGCAACTGTGACGATTTGCCACTCGAAGACGCGCGACCTTCCCGCAATCACGAAGCAGGCCGACATTCTTGTCGCCGCCATCGGCCGTCCCGGCTTCATCACGCCGGAGATGGTCACTCCGGACGCAACGCTCATCGATGTCGGCATCAACCGCCTCACCACGCGCGAGGAATTCGACCGCTTCTTCAAGGGCAACGCCAAACGCGAAGCCACTTTCGCCAAGCGCGGCTCAACCATCGTCGGCGACATCGACCCAAAAGCCTTCGAGCTTGCCGGCGCCTACACGCCCGTTCCCGGCGGCGTCGGCCTGCTCACCATTGCCATGTTGATGTCCAACACCGTGCGCGCCGCCAAAATGCGGAGAGGGCTGTAGTCCATGCTCCGCGTCGGCCTCACCGGCGGTCTGGGCAGCGGCAAAAGCACTGTCGCCGCCATGCTCCGCGAGCTCGACGCTCAGGTCGTCGAAGCCGACGCTCTCGGCCGCGAATTCATGGAGCCCGGCCACGAAGTCTACGACCAGATCGTCGCTCACTTTGGCTCGGAGGTCGTGAACCCCGATGGCAACCTCAATCGCGCCCACCTCGCCGACCTCGCCTTTCGCCAGGGCCGCCTGCAAGAGCTGAACGCCGTCGTGCATCCGCCCGTGATCGAGGCGCAGCGCCGCTGGATGGACGAAGTCTTCGCTCGCGACCCCGCTGCCGTCGCCGTCCTCGAATCGGCGCTGATCTTTGAAGTCGCCCGCGACGCTTGCGCTCGCGGAGATCGTGAATTGTCGGATTGGCGCCGCCGCATCGATCGCATCATCGTCGTCACCGCGCCCGACGATCTCAAAGTTGTTCGCTACGCCGCCCGCGTCTTATCGTCTGGCAGCGCAGCGGGGTCCAACCTTGACTCCATCAAAGCCGATGCCCGCAACCGCCTGTCCCACCAGGTTCCCGACGCCGAAAAAGCCGCCCAGGCCGATTATGTCCTTGATAACTCAGGCGATATCGCCGCCCTTCGCGTCCAGGTTCAGGCCCTGTGGCCGCGCCTTCAGGCGGAGAGCAACAAACCTGGGCAGAAGTTGTCAATACAATAAGAAGGGACAATAAGAAAAGCGATTGCGGATTTCTAAACGGAACTCCGCCGCGCCGCATCCGTAACAAGATCAGGAGGGTCTTTCAGGTCGACCAACTATGAAACTGACCCGTATTCTCATTATCGTTTTGCTTTTATTGGGCGGATTCTGGTTCGTTACCACCCATTTCCAGCCCGGTTTTCCCTGGAGCCACCCTGCGCTCATCGGGTCCGATCGCTCCAACTCGCCGCTCGAGCTCACTGAGGCTCACGCCGCGCCCGCCTACGACGCCGAAGAACAGAACAATATTGCCATCTACAAAAAAGTCCTGCCCTCGGTGGTCAACATCACCTCCACCACGCTGGTCTTCGACTTCTTTTACGGAACGGTGCCGCAGCAGGGCCAGGGCTCGGGCTTCATCCTCGATGACGCCGGCCACATCCTCACCAACTTTCACGTAGTCGATGGCGCCAATCGAGGCATCGAGGTCATGCTCTCGAACAAGCGCCGCTACCCGGCCCGCGTCGTGGGCACGGACAAACTTCACGACCTGGCGTTGCTTCAGATCGACGCGCCCAACCTGCAGCACGTAACTCTCGCCGACTCCTCGCAGCTCAACGTCGGCCAGAAGGTCTATGCCATCGGCAATCCCTTCGGGCTCAGCGGCACCATGACGCGCGGCATCATCAGCTCCATCCGGTCGATTCGCAACGCTGACGGCGCGCCCATTGAGGACGCCATCCAGACCGACGCGGCCATCAATCCTGGCAACTCCGGCGGCCCGCTGCTCAACTCCTCGGGCGAAGTCATTGGCATCAACACCATGATCGCCTCCAACGGCGCCGATCAAAGCTCCGGCATCGGCTTCGCCATCCCCATCAACACGGCCAAGGCCGTGCTCGCCGACCTCATCCGCTACGGCCGCGTCAAGCGGCCTTCGCTGGGCATCGACTCCTACGACATCGGCCCGGACCTTGCCTCGCAGATGGGCCTCGCCGCCGATTCCGGCGTCCTGATTCAGAGCGTGCGTCCCGGCGGAGCGGCCGAGCGCGCCGGCCTGCGCGGTGGCAAGGAGCAGGCCTACGTGGGCAACCAACCCATCATGCTCGGCGGCGATCTCATCGTTGCCATCGACGGCCACGAGATCACCGATCACCAGGACATCAGCGCCATTATGGACAAGCACCAGGCCGGCGACACCGTCAGCGTGACCATCGTGCGCGGCAAGAAACAAATGACGCTCAAATTGATTCTGGGAGAAGCGCGCGACACAAGCACCTAGGCGGGAAATCAAGAATCGATCGCATGAATCGATCGAATTTCGCGGGCCGCTCCGTTCAATGAGCGGCCCGTATCATCAGTGGTCTTCGCAATTCAGCAGTTTGCCCCGGCGCAGGGTGCCCCAGGCCCCGATTTCGGGACCTGGGATAGCGCTCCCTTCACGAATCCGGCTAACTGAGAACTGACAACTGACAACTGCGAACTGCACTTCAGAACCCGGCACTCATCTCCGCCTGCGTCGCCTGAGCCACCTGCACACGCGCCACTTCAACCGGCTCGCCGTAGTGCGCGGCCACAATCTCCGCCGCGCGCGACTCATTCAAATAAGGCTCGACCGCAGCCAGCTTTACGCCGGAGTCGGCCGCCATTTGCGCCACCTGCGCCCTGCTTGAGATCGACTGCGCCAGCGCAAGAATTGCAACCACGATCGTGCCCACTCCCTGAATAGCCGCCAACGCATGCTGCTGGCTCTTTTGATCCACAATTCTTGCCGCCTGCAACAGCGCCGTGTTCACTTGCTGCTGCAGCGTCACGATCTGGTTCTGCAACTTCGCCAGCGTGCTACCCGAGGGATTGGCCAGGTACGCCTTTGCCTGCGCCACCAGCAGATTGCTGGCCACGTCGAAGCCGATCGTCGCCGCAGTAAAGATCGGCGCATCAGCCGGAGCCAGCAGTGCAGCAGTCGAGTCCACGGTAGCCACGGCGCTCTGCAGCGACGGCGTCCAGTTCACAATGTTCTCGGCCACGCCGGCGGCCGTGCAGCCCTGCATCCACGGCAGCGGAATGAGCAGCGCGATCAGCATCCACGCACCCAGCTTCGCCTCCTGACTTGCTGACCCGTTGACTTGCTGACTTGCTGGTTCCGGATCCTTCGCCATCAACCCCAGCAGCGCCGTAGCCAGCGCGCTTGCCAGCGATACCACTGTTCCCGTTCCCACTTTGCCCAGCGTCACGCCTTGCTGCGACAACACTCCGGCAACGCTCGCGACCGCAATCAGCAGTCCCGCCGCCGACGTCTTCGGATGATTCCAGATGTTTTTGAAGTTCATTGGTCAACACTCCTCCGTGCCGCTCTAGCGCGGCGTGCGGGTTTCAATTGAATCGGTAAACTTGCGTCTCTGCTTTTCCTGCGCATGGCCGACTCGATCCCAATCGAATCGCCCACCGGCCATGCGCATGGCCTCAGAACACTCTCAAAGCCTCGATGTTGCCGTGGTTCCGGTCTGGCATCGAGCCCCAGAGCTGCTCCGCGCAGACAAGACGGTTCCGCGCCCGCCGGGGTCCCCGAGAAGCGATCTTTGCTTCTTGGGGTGAGCGTCGGCGCCATCCGCAAGCGCGGCTCCCCGGCAGGCCCGTCAGTGTTCCCGCTCAACTTGAGAGCAGGCGCACGGGCGCTGGAGAACCGCGCCGGAAGGCGAACCCATTCGCCCGGCTCGGTATTTCCGTACTTTGTCTGGTTATGTATAAGGATAGGGAATTAGCGGCTAATTACCGGCAAACTTCGCATAGCTGCGAGTTGCTGAAAAATAACGGGCTTACAACAAAGTTGCGCGCCGACCCCCTTGACAAGCTTCCATGAGTGCCAAGAGTTTAGGCCGATCGGCCCTCAGTCATGATGCTTCTCCGGGTGACGAATCGATGCTGATCGGATGCAGCCGAGCAAATTCAGTGGAAGACTCTTTCTGGGCTGTTCTGTAACCATACTTAGTTATGCGATATCCACGGAGAAGGCGGACAAGCTCTGGAGATTTGAAGCATCATCTGGAGGGTCATGCTGCCTGGCGAATAACCAACCCATTCACCGTTCCTCTGTTACTCGCCGCTCTCGCCCTCGGAACATGCTCTGCCGAAGTGGTGTTTGCTCAGCAGACCACGCAGACGCCAGTCCCCTCTGCTGCCCATATCTCCCCCACCCTCTATTTCTCTTCACCTTCTGAGGAGCTTGCGAGCCGCAATGCTCTGCATGCGCGCGCCACTGGCCTGGTCAGAGACCTGGCTGACGTCGGCTTCGCAGCCTTGCCAGGAATCCTCAAAGTGTCCGATCAGATACTGATCGGCCTTCAGCGCCATTCGGCTTACCTGAAAGTGCGGTCTCTTGAGGACACGGAGGACCATGTGGCGAAGGACGCCGAAGATGCCGTGGAAACCGATCAGTCTGTTCTGGAGGCTGCGATCCAAAGCCGCCTCAGGTTGGTGCCCAAGGATCAGGTCGCCGCGCTCGGTCCGTATGCTTTGCTGGCACAGGAGGCTACCGAGGAAGCGGCTCACGCTTTCTCACCTGACACTGAGCGCTATCGAGGGATTGTCACTGCGTCGTTAGAAGAGGATATCCAGAACACTTATGATCGTCTGGTTGAGACATTGGGCAGCAGCAAAGAAGCTTCGTCAACTGACCAAGACGTACGCCGCGCCGCGATCAACCATCAGAACGATATCTACGATCAGGCCGCGCCGCGGACAGCGGCTCTGCTGGGCAGCCTGGTGGATATAGAAAATCGGGACGCTGTTGCTCAAGGTTACGAGAACGCTGCCGACCGCAAATACCAGTCCCTTGGCCTCAGCACCAAGCTCATCGATCAAACGCTGTCGGCCGTCGAGGCGGAAGCTCCGATCTATCGCCGCTATCAGCAAGTGCTGGCAGAACACACCGCGCAAAAGCTCGGAGTTGCTTCCGTCCTCCCGGCGGAGTTGGAGTTGGGCTATACCTCTTCCCCTCCGATGTCTCTTGCGCAGAGCAGAGATCTAATTCTCGATGCCCTTCAGCCGCTAGGTAAGGATTACACCAGCCGGTTCGCCCAATTGCTTGACCCGGCAAACGGCAGGCTCGACTTGGCGGGTGGACAGCATCGGTCTCGTTCTGGCACCTCCATCTCCGCCTACGACGCCCCCGTGGCGCTCTACTTTGGTGGTTACGACGGATCGCTCAGGAGTACCAGCACACTCGCTCATGAGGGCGGCCACGCCATCCATCGTGAACTGATGAATGCAGGCGGCATACCGATCTATGAACGCGAAGGGCCTCACTACCTGAACGAGGGTTTCGCGATCTTCAACGAACTGCTTGTGCTGGATCGCGCAAGCCAGTTGGCCGGCACTCGGGCTGAACGCGAGTCTGCCCTGGAGCGCCTGCTGGCGAAAATTTCTCTTGAGCTCTTCATTTCTGCCGAGGAGACAGAATTCGAGCGAAGTCTCTACACCGAGCCCCGTGGAGACGCTCTTCTCGACCGCGCTCGGATCGACGCCCTCTTTGCCGGCTCAATCCGCCCCTATGAGTATTGGCCTGCCGAAGAGGTGGGGATATCGCACGGGTGGATGCGCAAAACGCTCCTCTTCGACGATCCGCTTTATCTCGTCAACTATTTGTACGCAGCGGTGGTCGCAGTTGCGCTGTACGATCGAGCTCACACCGACCCCGACTTCGCTTCAAAGTACGAGGACCTGCTCCGTCGCGGATTCGATGCGGAACCGCAATCGATTCTTGCGCGAATGGGTATCCGGCTCGATGATCCGTCTCTGGTCAAAGCGGCAGCTCGCCTTCTACAGACGAAGACCGATGAACTACAGCAGCTTTACGCGGCCGAAGGTCAACCGTCCCGGTAAAGGCCCGGACAGAGCCGACCCGCTGAGATAAACGCCTGAAGATTTGCGCAGTGTAGGTATCATTCCGGGATGATGGGCGGTTCGGAGTTATCTTTGGTCGCCCAGCTATTCCCCGTTCCCCCGCTTTTTTACGTACTTCCGCCCTCGCACCTCGTACTCCCCGCTCACGACCCGCGCAATCGCCTCGGTGTATGCCACGTGTTCTTCCTTCAGGATCCGCTCCGCGAGCGAGTGTTCATCGTCCGTCTCCAGCACCGAAACCGCCCTCTGCACCACGATTGCGCCGTGATCGAGTTCCTCGTCGACAAAATGAACTGTGCAGCCCGTGACCTTGGCGCCGTAGGCGAAGGCCTGCTCTTGCGCTTCGAGCCCCGGAAACGCCGGCAGCAGCGAGGGATGAATGTTGAGAATGCGATTCGGAAACGCGGCCACGAACTCGCGCGAAAGCAGCCGCATGTAGCCGGCCAGGCAAACCAGCTCCACTCCGTGCGCGCGCAGGCACGCAATTACATCGGCGTCGTGTTCTTCGCGCCTGCGGCCTCGGGATTCAAAGACCGCCGTTGGCAGCCCCATCTCGCGCGCTTTGGCCAACCCGGCTGCCTCGGCCGCGTTCGAGATCACCACAGCGATCTCCGCGCCCTTCAGCCGTCCCTCGTGAATCGACTCGGCGATGGCAACGAAATTCGATCCCCGGCCGGAGAGCAAAATTCCCAGGCGGACCGTCGTCCCCCCACCCGCCGCAGCATCCCTCACGTGTACTGTACCCGGCGCTCGCCCTTCACCACGCGGCCAATCACGTAGAACTTTTCTTCCGACCGGTCCAGCAGGTTCTTGGCGCGCGTGAACTTCGCCGCCGGAATCGCCGCAATCAGCCCGATGCCCATGTTGAAGGTCCGCATCATCTCCTCCTGCGGAATATTCCCCAGCTCCCGCAGGTGCTCGAAGATGGGCAGCACCGGCCACGATCCAATCTCCACCTGCGCCCCCACTCCCTTGGGCAGGATGCGCGGCAAATTCTCCGTAATCCCGCCGCCCGTGATGTGCGCCATCCCCGCGGTCAGCCCGCCGGTCACCAGCTTCTGGATCACATGTAGATAGCTGCGGTGCGTGCGCAACAGCGACGCCCCGGCCTTCTCCTTGATCGCCGTAACGTATTGCGTGGCCTTGTACCCGGCCACCTCGAACAGCAGCTTGCGCGCCAGCGAGTAGCCGTTGGTGTGCAGGCCCGTCGAAGGCAATCCGATCAGCACGTCGCCGGGCTTGATGCCCGCGCCCGTCACCATCTTGTCGCGGTCCACCGCGCCCACAATAAATCCCGCCAGGTCGTACTCGCCGTCGGCGTAGAACCCCGGCATCTGCGCCGTTTCGCCGCCGATCAGCACGCACGCGTTCGCCTTGCACGCATCGGCCAGCCCGCTCACCACGCTCTCCACCACGTCCTCGTCCAGCTTGCCCGTCGCCAGGTAATCCAGGAAGAAAAGCGGTGTCGCCCCCTGCACCGCGATGTCGTTCACGCAGTGATTAACCAGGTCCGCGCCCACGGTCTGGTGCAGCCCCAGTTGAAAGGCCACCTTTAGCTTGGTCCCCACGCCGTCGGCCGAGCTCACCAGGATGGGGTTCTTCCACCGCTGCATGTCCAGCCGGTACAGCGCGCCAAAGCTGCCAATCCCGCCCAAAACATTGCGGTTAAAGGTCTTTTGCGCCAGGTACTTGATGCGCTCCTTGGCGTGGTCGGCGCTGCGCAGATCTACCCCGGCGTCGGCGTATGTCACGGTTTTCGGTGCAATCTCTTGAGGCACGGCGCAGGCTTTCCTATCCGTAGATTGGTTCGGCCGAGAGGAGCCGGAAAGCAGAATTCTAGCAGCAATCATCGCGCCCATTTCCCACAAATCAACACGCCAGACAGCGCCCCGCTGCCGTCGTCCCGCCTTCTGCTCCGTCAGGCTTCTTTTCAAGAAAAATGGAAAGTCGGCTTGACATCAAACCCGATCCGGGCTACTCTGGTTTGGAAAGTCAGCTTTACATGGAGCCGGTCCAGCAAACAGTGCCTCAGACCATCACAAACCGCGTCAAGGAGCTTCGTATCGCTCTCGGCTGGACCCAGGAGCAACTGGCCCAGGCCGCGGGCGTCTCGCGGCAGAGCATCAACTCCATCGAACGCAACCGCTACGTGCCCTCGCTCGAGCTGGCCCTGATTTTTGCCCGCATCTTTTCCTGTTCCACCGACCAAATCTTCCAGTTGGAGAACCAATCATGACCCATCCCATTCTCAACCGCATCCTCATGCTCGATCAGGCCGCTGACGAGCGGTCTCGCGAGCATCAACGCCGCTCGACCAGCGCCGCGGCCATCATCGGTGTGCTCATCGCCTTCCTGATGCTCGAATATCATTTGCTCGTCGAGCACCGCGTGCCCTGGGATCTGATTGCCGTGATCTATGCAATGGGTCTGACAAAAATCGTACTCATCCGTTGGTACCGCTTCAAAAACTAGATTCCCCGCAGACGCTTTTGTGCGCCTGTTTCGTCGCCGTCAACTCGAAAGGAATTCCAATGTTTGCGCTCGATTCTTGCAATCTTAAAAAATCTTTTCCGCTTCTCGTGGCCCTGCTCCTCGTTGCTCAGATCGACCTCGCCAGCGCCTTCGCCTGGCCGCAAGCTCTTCTGTCGCTGCTCCATCTGACGGCCGCGCACGACGATCTCTGCCGAGGTGTTTGCGCGGGGATCGGAACCTCCATCGATGTTTGTGTCGTCTTCCAACTCGCCCGGATCTTCGCCAAGCGCGCAATCGAAACCCGCAGCGATCCAGAACACGATTGAGTTCGCTTCTTGTGGCACCGGTTTAACACTCCACTTCAAAAAGGAGATTCTTCCATGCATCCGATTTTTATCCGCCTCGACCAGAAACACCGCCGCCTTTTTCGAATTGCCAACGTTGCGCTCATTCTTGGCCTCGTGCCGTGGGTCTTCCGCGAGTACATCCACTTCAACCACAATTGGCTCGATGCCTTTTGCGGGTTCTTCATGGGGCTTTACATCACGATCATGTTGTTCAGCCTTCGCGCTGCTCGTCGCTGCCGCCCAAACGGGGTTTAAAGGAGACCGGATTTGAAACCATCTACGCCGACTGCACGGCAATCGACGTACGCTGTCCAGTTCAGCGAAAGGAAACCATGATTCTCCGCAAACTCGAAAACTCTCCCGAAAAGATGATCCCTGTCGCCATGGCATTCGTCGTTGTCGGCTTGTCGCTCCTCACAATCGGCATCACCTGGCCCCGCTTTTCGCCCTCAATCCCGCACCTAGGCACAGATTGGAACGACTTTTTCCGCGGCGTAATCTTCGGCATCGCCATCGTCCTTGAAATCGCCGGCGTTGTCCTCGCCGTTAAGGCTGCCGCCGCCAAAAATCGCAAGGCGCAGTAAAACCCGGCCTCCAATTCCATCCAATTCGCTATCGCTCCACGAATTGCCGCGCTCGATTCAGCGCGGCTCAACGCGTCCGCCGCGCCGCCACAGCCTTCTATACTGAAGCCATCATGACCGCCGAGCGTCGGCCCGCCAAAATCCGGAGCGCCGAAATTCGCGCCCCAAAGCACGCCCATTCCCAGGCGCTCCACCAGCGCGCCGAGCAATTCTTCCCCGGCGGCGTAAATTCACCCGTACGGGCATTCCGCGCGGTGGGCGGCTCGCCGCCATTCATTGATCGCGCCCAGGGCGCCTACCTCTTCGATGCCGATGGCAATCGCTATATCGACTACTTCGGTTCCTGGGGTCCGATGATCCTCGGCCACGCCTTTCCGCCCGTTGTCGAGGCCATCGAGCGCGCCGCGCGCAACTCCGCCAGCTTCGGCGCATCCACCTCCGCCGAGGCCGATCTCGCCGAGCACATCGTGGCCTGTTATCCCGCCATCGAAAAGATGCGCTTCGTTAGCTCGGGCACTGAGGCCACCATGTCGGCCATCCGTCTGGCCCGCGCCGCCACTGGCCGCAAGCTCATCGTAAAATTCGAGGGCTGCTATCACGGCCACGCCGACGGCCTTCTCGTCAAAGCCGGCTCCGGCGTGGCCACATTCGGCATTCCCGGCTCAGCGGGCGTGCCGAAAGAAATTGCCCGCCTCACCCTCGCCTTGCCCTACAACGACCTGAAAGCTCTAAAAGCCGCTTTCGCCGCTCACCCCAAAACAATCGCCGCCGTCATTGTCGAGCCCATCGTCGGCAATGCGGGTTGCATCCCGCCCGCGCCCGGCTTTTTGTCTGCTCTGCGCAAGATCACCGCCAGCCATGGCGCGCTGTTCATCGTCGATGAAGTCATGACGGGCTTTCGCGTCGCACTCGGCGGCGCCTGCCGGCTCTATTCGCTCGATCCCGATCTCATCACTCTGGGGAAAATTGTCGGCGGAGGCCTTCCCGTCGGCGTCTTCGGCGGCAAGCGTGTCTTTATGGATTTGGTCTCGCCTCTGGGGCCTGTCTATCAAGCCGGAACCCTCAGCGGAAATCCGCTCGCCATGGCCGCGGGCCTCGCCACCATCGGCTATCTACAGAAACACGAACGTGAAGTTTACCCGCGCCTTGAAGCGACATCCAAAGCTGTCGCCGAAGGCGTCGCCGCCGAGGCCGCCCGCGCCGGCATACTGCTCACTACCAACCGCGTCGGCTCCATGTGGACTTGGTTCTTTACGAAAGGCCCCGTCACCAACTACACCCGCGCCGCGCGCAGCGACACCAAAGCTTTCGGCCGCTTCCATCGCGCGATGCTCGATCGCGGAATCTGGCTCCCGCCCTCGCAATTTGAAGCTGCATTTATTTCGACTGCCCACGGCGACGCCGAGGTAAAGGCCACCATCGCCGCCGCTCGCGCGGCCTTCGCGTCACTCCGCGAGAACTGATCCGCCACTCAGCCCCACGCATCCAACGTCACAAAATGGTGCGTCCCTTTGTACCGTTCAATGAGCCTCTCCGCCGCACCCACCGACGCCGCACGGTTTGCCGCAGGGTCGCGGTGACCGCCGTCGTGCAGCACGATGTTCGCCGCGCGGCCCCTCTGCCGCAGCCGGTCGATCTTCTCCGCCAACTTGCTCTCGATCCGGTCCGCTGAAGGGTCGCTCCAATCCGAGGTCATTGCATTCCATAGCACCAGCTTCAGGCCCATCTCACGCGCAATGCGAAACACCGCCGGCCGCCGCGCCCCGTAAGGCGGCCGGAAAAACTTCACCGCCTTGCCGGTGATCTGCTCCAGCACGTCCTGCGTGCGCCTTAATTCTTCTCGAATAACATCCGAAGAGCTCCGCGCCAGGTTGGGATGGTCCCACGAGTGATTGCCGATTATATGTCCGGCCGCCGATGTCCGCCGCACCAGTTTCGGCTCCGCTTTCGCGCGCCCGCCCACGAGAAAAAACGTCGCGCGCACATCTTGGCTCGCCAAAATATCCAGCAGCCTCGGCGTCCATGTTGCATTGGGCCCGTCGTCGAAGGTCAACGCCAGCTCGCTCGGCCGCTCAGGCGCAGTCAGCCCCTCGCCGAAGATCCGCGAGCCCGGCCACATCGAGGCATAAGCATACGTTCCCCACGCCGCTCCGGCGCACGCGGCGGCGCCCAGCCCTGCATAAATTCCCGTTGCAATTGGAGAGATCATTTTGTCTTCCAGTATGCGCCAGCGCCGCTTGCGCAGGCAACACATACAACGCGCAATCGCGATGTCGCAGATCGCTGCTTCACATCGTCTTTGCCGGCATCTCCTTGTCGCCCTGCCGGCCCGCCTGCAACGCGCCCGCTTCCATCCGCTGCCGGGCGCGCTTTTCGCTTGAGCGCCGCTCCTGCCTCCACGTCGTCATTGCCGTCACGCCGTAGTTCCAAACCGCGGTAAACAGCAGGCCAGTCACTGCCGCCAGCACCCATGGAACCCCGCGGCGAAACGCTTCGTTCGCGATGGCCACGTTCGCCGTCACGCCTAATCCGCAGGCCAGGCAGAATGTGATCAGGCCGCTCCAAAACCTCCATCCGCGCAGCCGTCGATCGCGGTAGGTCACCGAGTTATTCAAAACAAAATTCAGGATCATCACAATAAATGTAGTGATCGCCTGGCCCGTGGCGAAGCTTAGCCCCGCAATCCGCAGCAGTCCGCTCAAGATGAGCAGGTGAACGCCAACGCCCAGCGCGCCCACCATTCCAAACAGCACAAAGCGCACATTCACCATGTTTCCCAGGTGCTTGTCCACCAGCAGCTCGAAGTACTCCAGTCCCACCACCATGTCGAGCTTGCTCTCGCCATGTTCGCGCTGCCTGAAGCGGTAAGGCACCTCGCCGATCTTCAGCCCCGGCCCCGCCGAAAGCACGATGTCGAGCAGAATCTTGAAGCCGATCCCCGAAAGACGGTGCGCAAACCTCTCGAAGGCCGACACGCGCACCATGAAGAAACCGCTCATCGGATCGCTGAGCTCGTGTTCGACGCCCATCAGGCTAAGCCGCTTGCCCAGGTGGCTCAATTTCACGCGCCACTTGGTGAACTCGCCCATGCTGCCGCCGGCGATGTTGCGCGAACCCACCACCAAATCGAGATTCTCTTCGCGAATCCGGCGCAGCATCTCCGGCAGCACGGCTTCATCGTGCTGCATATCCGCATCTATCACCGCGACAAAAGGTGCCGCGGCGCCCAGAATCCCCTCGATGCACGCTGACGCCAGCCCGCGTCTGCCGATCCGTTGCAGCACGCGCACGTTGTCGTGCCGCTCGGCCAGCAGCCGCACCACATCGGCAGTGCCGTCGGGCGAGTCATCGTCCACAAAGATCACTTCGTAGCGGATGCCCCCGAGCGCCTTGGCAAGTGTATTCTCGAGGCGATCCACAATCGGACCCACATTCCTGCTTTCATTGAACGTGGGGAGCACGATTGCCAGATCGTAGGCCATTCTTTCCTCCGCGGCGCCGGACAGTCCCGAGCCGGCTGAGATTCGCACTCGCTGCCCGCTCTCATCCTTATAGCACTTTGGAAGAACTCGTTAGTCGGACCTGTATCGCTCGGGAACCTCCGGCGTATACTGGACTTGTTCGGGTCGCATCCTAAGTCTTCGGAGCGGCACTGGAGCCCAACATGAGCATCAACCGATCTTCCGCGGACGCGCCCCTCACGCCGTCCGGTGTTCCTCTCCCCAAAGTCACCATGCCCGCCCTCGGCGAAATGAAGCGCCAGGGCAAGCCCATCTCCGCGCTCACCGCGTACGACTATCCCACCGCGCGCCTCGTTGACGAGGCCGGTGTCGACCTCATCCTCGTCGGCGATTCGCTCGCCATGGTCGTTCTCGGCCAGGAAAACACTCTCACCGTCACTGTCGACGAGATGCTCCACCATACACGCGCCGTGCGCCGCGCCGTCCGTCGCGCTCTCGTCGTCGCCGACATGCCCTTCGGCAGCTTTCACGGCGCCATCGCCGACGCCGTCGCCAACGCCGTTCGCTTCGTCAAGGAGGCCGGCGCTGAAGCCGTCAAGATCGAGGGTCCGCGCGTCGAACTTGTCCGTGCGCTGGTCAACGCTGAGATTCCCGTCGTCGGCCATCTCGGCCTCACGCCGCAAAGTGTCAATCGCCTCGGCGGCTATCGCGTGCAGGCCCGCACCGCCGACGCAGTGCTCGAGCTTCAGGCCGATGCATCTGCGCTGGCTCGTGCTGGCGCAGGCGTCATCGTGCTTGAAGGTGTTCCCCGCGAGGCTGCAGCGCAGATCACCGCCGCGCTCTCCATTCCGACGATTGGAATCGGCGCTGGTTCCGATTGCGATGGCCAGATTCTCGTCTTCCATGACCTCGTGAATCTCACCTTCTCGGCCGCGGCCAAATTCGTCCGCCGCTACGCCGACGCTTCGGCGCTCTTTCGCTCCGCCATCGAGCACTACCGCGAAGACGTGGAGCATCGCGCCTTCCCCTCCGACGCCGAAAGCTATCACTCGACCGCGGGTAAGGCGATGGGCGCTGTTGGTCGACAGGCGATGAGCTCGGCTGCTCCTGGCGAAGATTTCGATTCCGACGAGGCCGTCGTAAATCCCGACGCGTTCGAGGATTGGCCGAGCTGACCCTGATGCAGGTTTTCCGCACCGTTGCCGACCTCCGCCGCTGGTCCCGCGCGCTCCGCTCAATGTCCGGCCTTGCGCCCGGCAATTCCATCGGCCTCGTGCCCACCATGGGCGCGCTCCACGCGGGCCACGCCTCGCTCATCCGCGCCGCCCGCGCCGCGTGTACGCACGTCGCCGTCAGTCTCTTCGTCAACCCCACGCAATTCGGCCCCAACGAGGACTACACGCGCTATCCCCGCTCCTTTGACGCCGACTGCGCTCTCGCCGAGCGAGGAGGCGCTGATGTCCTTTTCGCGCCTTCTGTCGAAGAGCTCTACCCAAACGGCCCCGCTTCCACCTTTGTTGAAGTCCCCGGCCTCGGCGATCGCCTCGACGGCGCATCCCGCCCCGGCCACTTTCGCGGCGTCGCCACAGTCGTCGCCAAATTGCTCATCGCCGCCGAGCCCGATCGCGCCTTCTTCGGTCAAAAAGACGCGGCCCAGGTCGCAGTTCTGCGCCGCATGGTCGCCGATCTCAAGCTCGCCGCCGAAATCGTCGTCTGCCCCATCGTCCGCGACGCCGACGGCCTCGCCATCAGCTCGCGCAACGTCTATCTCAACCCGTCCGAGCGAGCGCAGGCTCTCACGCTCAGCCGCGCCGTCCGCCACGTCGAGTCGCTCGTCGCCCAGGGCGAGCGTCGCGCACACATGCTCATCGCATCCGCGCACGGAGTGTTTGCGGCGGAGCCCGAGGTCCGGATCGACTACATCGTCCTCGTCGACTGGTCCACGCTCGAGCCCGTCGAAACCGCCGCTCCCGGCACGCTCTTCGCCGTCGCCGCATATTTCGGCTCAACGCGGCTCATCGACAACACGGTTCTGCGCTGATTTGCCGCAAAAACTCCATTACGCGGACGTTTGCAAAGCGTTTTAGCGTTGCCCGCGGCTTCATATTCCGGATTAGACGATAGGACAATCCGGATTGGACGAAAGTCCGAAGCCTGGGCGTCCGGTCTTTTTACTCAGACCAGGACGCCCGGAGTCAGACCGCCGCTACTCTACCGGCACGGGCGAGAGATCCTCATCCCAATGTTCTTCGGTGATCTCCCATCGCCGTGCTTCGTTCTTCTCGTAGTCGGCCCAGTCGGGGAAGATCTTGTGCAGCAGTTCCGAACCGCCGCCGGTAACCTGCGCCACTTTGTCGCGCCAAACAATCTGTAACTCGTAATCCCACGCCGGCGAGAGGTGATGACGGTCGCGCTTATACAAGGTAATGCTTTGGATAAGCCCCTGCGCCTTGAGCTGCTTCAGGATGGGATAGTGGTAGTTCTTATAGAGGCTTAGCCATTCCTGCTGATGCCCCAAAACGATTTTGTAGTAAGCCTGTGACGTACGTGGGCCGCCGCCGCTATCTTGCGCGACCGCTGCAGTTGTCGCAATGCCGGCGAGTAGAACCGCAAAAAGCGCAATCCGAGCTATAAATTTCATCTGTTTCCTCCAATGGGTTAGAAGAGAAGTTTGAGTGAGAACTGCAGTTGACGCTGAGCGTAAGCCTGCGAGATCTTACCGAACGATCCCGTCGCGTAATAGCTCGACGGGTTGGGGTCGTAGAAGTTGGGGTGGTTGGCGAGGTTGAAGCTCTCCGCGCGAAACTGCAGATTCGCAATTTCGCGAAGCGGAAATGTTCTGGAGACGGCGACGTCTGTATCCACGTAACTGGGGCCTTCGATTGCATTCCGGCCCTCGTTGCCGAATGTCCCTGACGGCGCCGGCGCGAACACCGAAGTGTTGAACCACTGCGAAACAGTGTGCGGCGCGCCCTTGTTTGGATTGCCGATCAGATTCGGCCGGTCCGACGATTCCCCGGTATTGCTGTTGTCGCTGCCGTAGTAAGCGGTGAATGGCCGTCCCGTTTGCCATTGCACGATGCCGGAAGCCTGCCATCCGCCCGTCAACCGCGAACCCCAACCGGTGGTCAGAAACTTCCTGCCCTTGCCGAACGGCAGATCGTATACCGGGCTCACTACCAGCCGCTGGCGCACGTCGAAGTCGCTCAGGCCGCGTTCGCTGTGTGGCGCGTACGAGTTCTGCGGCAGAGCCTTGGAGGAGTCGCTGCTCGAATCGCTGCCTCCGGCGCCCTCGTCAATTGAGCGGCCATATGTGTAGGCAACGAGATAAGTCAGTCCGTTAGTGTAACTCTGCTGCAGCTTTCCCTGCAGGGAGTGGTAATACGAGTTACCCTCCGTCCGCAGGTAAGTCACGTTACCGAAGGTCAATCCCGCATAAGCTGTCTGATAAGGCCGCCGGGAGTTCACCGAGCCGGACCCCAGAACTGCCTGGTTGACGTTGATCTCCGAGGGTAGCTTCGTTCCCTTCGAGCCGAGATAGGTAACCTCAAGCAGAGTGGTCCTGGTGAGCGCGTGCTGTACGCCGAGGCTCCACTCGCTGATGTACGGAGTCGTGTAATTCGGGTCGATTCCTGTCGCCGTTCGCGATCCCGGCGCGTTCGCCGTGGGAAAAGCATTGTCCAGGGTTATCGTATGAGCCGTGGTTGCCGTAAAGGTTTGCGGATTCCGCACCGGATACTGGCTGAGCAGACTCACAAACTGCTGCAAGAGCACCGGAGTGTTGTAAAAGATGCCAAATCCGGCCCGGATCACCGTCGAGCTCGAGTGCGTGGGCTGGAGCGCGAACCCGATGCGCGGAGCGAAGTTATGGACATCCTTCTTGTAGAGTTCGTCGTATGCTCCGTTGTGGCCGGCCCAGACGATCGTCCCGGTAGCCGCGTCGAATCCCGAGAGATTGTTCGCGAAGTCCCGCAGAGGGGAATCGTATTCCCATCGCAATCCCAGGTTGAACGTCAGATAGGGCCGGAACTGCCAGTCGTCCTCGACAAACAGCGCGAGGTCATCGTGAAACGGGCGCATTGTCGGCGCACCCGGCTCGATCGTTGTTGTGGAAGGAATCCCGAGCAGCAGATCGGCGAACGGATTCCCCGTGCTGAACGAGTCGCTCGCCGAAGGCCCCTTGAAGCTCAGCAGCCCGCGCCCATCGTACACGGTCGCATCGATCGAATCTGCCCGGCGGAAGTCGACTCCCAGCTTCACAGTGTTGCGCCCCTTGGTTTGCGTGAGAGAGTCGATTGCCTGGTACGTGTTGTCGAAGCGCTGCTGCGGCATGTTGGTTGCGCCGCCAAGCGAGCCGTAGCCGTTCACCGTTGTATTCGGCAGCCCGGTGTTGTTTGTAAAGTTTCCCGCCGAAGCTCCGGGGATTCCCGGAAAACTCGCGCTCGTGTCCTGCTGCACGCCGGATTGCCGGAATCGCTCGTAGTTGACGCGCAGTTCGTTCAGCAGGCCCGGATTGAACGTGTGGGTCTCCGAGACCACGGCCAATTGAGTCGTGAGCCCGTCATTGCAGCCGAAGCCGGGAATATAGTTGTTGGCGTTGCACTGGTTGTTCGTCGGCACGAACGTCGGGTCGTCGAAAAAGTTGTAGTTTGCCGCCGCGGAGTCATTCGCGGAGAAGGTGTGGTCCGCGCGTACCGAAAATTCGTTCAGTTGCTCGGTTGCGGTTTGCGAAAAGTTGTAATTGTTGCTGGTTGCTCCGGTGATCGTCGCCTTCGGATAGAAGCCCGCCAGCGCCACGCCCAGTTTGGCCGCCGCAGTGCTCAGGATCGGGACTGCGCCGGGACCGGTCCCGTTCAGGTCCGAGGCCGTAATGACGTTCGGAGTATTGAAGTCCGCGCCCGTGTAGGGATTGACGATGTGCGTGACGCCGCGGAAATCGTACTCGCCCGGCGTCGTGATTCCAGCCTCCGCCGGCGTCGGCACCGTGGACAGCGCGATCGTCTGCACGTTCGATTGCAGCCCTTCGTAGTTGACGAAGAAGAAGGTCTTGTTCTTCTGGATCGGCCCTCCGAAGGTTCCGCCGTATTGGTTGTAGTTATACGGAGGAGTTGTTCCTACGGGCGTGAAGTAGTTCAAGGCGTCGAAACGCTGGTTCCGGTAGAACTCGAACAAATCGCCGTGGAACTTGTTGGTCCCGGACTTACTGACGATCACGACCTGCCCGCCCGACACGCGCCCGTATTCGGCCGAATAAACGCCGGTAAGAACCTTGAACTCCTGGATCGCCTCGATGCTTGGGCGGTAGCTCGGCCCGTCGATTGCCTCATCGTTGTCGTCCACCCCGTTCAGCGTGAAGTTATTCCAGATTTCCTTCGACCCGGCAACGTTGAAGCCGCCACGGTATCCCAGCGTCGAGTTCTGCGCGGGTTGAAAGACCCCGGGAGCCAGCAGCGGAAGCGAGTAGAAACTCCGCGAAATGAGCGGCAGCTCCTGGATGTCCCGATTGTCGATCACCGATCCGACAGACGATGACTGCGTGTCGACCAGCGCCGCCTCGCTGCCCACCTGCACGGTTTCGGTCACTTGCCCGATCTTGAGCGCGAAGTTCGTTCGGGCCCGCTCGTCCACCTGGAGAACCACCCCGGTTTGCGCTTCGGCCTGAAAGCCGGGTGCGGATGCGGAAACCTCATAGGTTCCCGGCAAGAGCTCGATCACCTGGTACTCGCCGTTGGCGTCGGTCGTTGTCACGTGCGTGATGCCAGTGGCTATGTCACGCACTGTGAGTGTTGCGTGTTGAATCGCTGCTCCCGATGCGTCTTGCACATAACCGGAGAGTGTGGCAGTTGGCGTTTGAGCAAGAAGCGTCGAGGCGAAGAAAGACAGAAACACAATGGCTTTTTTCATGAGCGCACCTTATCTGCCGATCGAGACAAGTCTCCCGGCGCGCATCAGCCGGCGGAAATACACAGGCAGCAAAGCACGCGGAGCATTAGCTCGTCAGCGGCTATGAATTGGATTAAATTGGAAGGTAGAAATGGCTTCAGCGTCGAAGCACGCGTGCTAGCGGCAACAACAACAGCGAAAGCCGGATTGGAAGGATGGAGTCATCTTCACTTTGATTCTACGAATAACATAGACCGCGGAAAAAGAAAAGCAGTTTCACAAAATAGGTCGTAAGATTGCGCGAATCGACCGTGATGTAAGACAACTCAGTCCTATATCTCATTGCAGTCAGCGGCTCTCACATCCGCTAAATTCCCGTTGCATCGTTGCCGCCTCTCGTCCGAATCTGTTAGTTAATGCCGGAGCTCCCCGACATCACCGCCTACATCGCCGCGCTCGAGCCGCGAATCCTCGGCCAACCGCTCGAACGTGTTCGCCTGCACAGCGTCTTCGTCCTGCGCACCGCCGACCCTCCTATCACTTCCGTCGAAGGCCGCACCGTCTGCGAGCTTCGCCGCATCGGCAAGCGCATCGCCATTGGCCTCGACGCCTCTTCAACCACCGCCCCCAACGACCGTCTCTGGCTCGTCATCCATCTCATGATTGCCGGCCGTCTCCACTGGCGGCCGCCGCACGCCAAACTTTCCGGCCGCCAATCTCTCCTCGCCCTCGACTTTCCCTCCGGGTCGCTGACCCTCACTGAAGCCGGCTCCAAGCGCCGCGCCTCGCTCCATCTCCTGCGCGGCGAGCAGGCCCTCCACGACATCGATCCCGGCGGCGTCGAAATCTTCTCCACCGATCTCGACGGCTTCCGTGCCGCGCTCAACCAGGAGAACCGCACCCTCAAGCGCGCACTCACCGATCCGCGCCTCATCAGCGGCGTGGGCAACGCCTATTCCGACGAGATTCTCCACGCCGCCCGTCTCTCGCCCATCGCGCTCACGCACAAGCTCACGCCCGACGAGTGGCAGCGCCTGTTCGACACCACGCGCTTCACACTTTCTTTATGGATGGAGCGGCTCATCACCGAAGCAGGGAAGAAATTCCCAGAAGGCGTCACCGCATTTCGCCCGGAGATGGCTGTTCACGGCCGCTTCGGCCAGCCCTGTCCCCGTTGCGGCAACCCCATTCAGCGCATCCGTTACGCCGACAACGAAACCAACTACTGCCCCATCTGCCAAACCGGCGGCAAAGTCCTCGCCGACCGCAGCCTCTCTCGCCTGCTCGGCGCCGATTGGCCTCGCACTCTCGATGAGCTCGAAGCGCTCAAGCGGCGCTAAGGGCTTTGTAGCTATCTAGGACTCATTGTTGTTGGTTACCACTTCTGCGCCCTTCCCCTGAAAACCCTTGACATCGCTTCCTTTCATGCCGCATCGTGATTGCGGCGACTCCTGCCAAATTAGCCGGCGCGGAACCGCGTCATTGGTGCATTTGCAACTGGGAGCCGAACCCTAATCCCGTAGTGGAGGATTCAAGAATGCACGTTGTCACCTATTCAGCGTTTCTGTTCGCGATGATGCTTTCCGCGCACCGCATTACGGTTATCGTGATCGCAGCCGTGATTGAATGGTTGCTGGGAGCCCTCTGGTACGGTCTCGTTTTCCGCAAGTCCTGGCGGACTCTGGTGGGCTTCTCTGAGAGCAACAAGCCAAAGAATGGCGCCTTCGGCATGATCTCGTCGTTAATCGCCTGCCTGCTTCTCACCTTCGTGCTCGCGCACATAGTCGCTTGGGCAGGGACCACGAGCATCATGGGGGGCGCCGGGCTTGGCATAGTTTGCTGGTTTGGCTTTATGGCGCCGCCGCTCTTTACGCAGCACATTTTCGAGAACCGCCGCGTTAATCTCTTTGCCATAAACGCAGCCTATTGGCTGTTGGTCATGGCTATTGGCGGCGGTCTCACGGCAGCCTTCCACAGCTAACTCTCGCTCGCGCATCGGGGCATCACGCCGGTATAGGGGCAATTTCCTTGTGAAATTGCCCCTTCGCATTTCATGGGCCACGCCTCCTGGCGCTCCAACTGCGTTCACGCTTTGCACACGATTTTCTTCGAGTCCCCCCACCCATCGTCATAGAATCGACCCATGAGTCGCTCGAACATCACCACCGACGGCGCGCCTGCCGCGATCGGCCCTTATGCGCAAGGCGTGCGTGTAGGAAACCTCGTCTTCACCGCCGGACAGGTAGCCCTTGATCCGGTCACCGGCCAGGCGGTCCCCGGCGGAATCAAGGAACAGACCGCGCGAACCCTCGACAACCTGAAGGCCATTCTTGAGGCCGCCGGCAGCAGTCTTGGCCAGGTGGTCAAGGCTACTGTCTTTCTCAAGGACATGAACGATTTCGCGGCGATGAATGCGGTCTACGCATCGTACTTTGGAACCGACAGCGACACCCTGCCCGCGCGCACCACGGTTGAAGTCGCCCGATTGCCGCGCAATTTGCTCGTCGAAATCGAAGTTGTCGCCGAAGTCTGACCGGGTCTTGCCGCCGATCTGTTTCAATAAGAGGATGAGCCTGAGCCCTGCGGTTTCAGCCGCATCCGCGTTTGGCTCCCCCATCCCGGCGCCCACCCCGCACGCGCAGGAGGTCACCTTGAACCAGTCCGAGACAAATCCCGAGAGCAATCCCAAAATCGATTCCGAGCCGAAAATCGTCCGCAGCGACGCCGAGTGGCGAACCCTGCTCACCCCGCAGCAGTATCATGTGCTGCGTGAGAAAGGCACTGAGCGTCCCTTCACCGGCCTCCTCACCGAGAATCACGAAACCGGCAACTACCACTGCGCCGCATGTGGCGCGCTGCTCTTCATGAGCGGCGCTAAGTTCGACTCCGGCTGTGGCTGGCCCAGTTTCATGATCCCCGCCGGCTCCAAAGCCGTCGATGAGCATGAGGACGTGAGCCACGGCATGAGGCGCGTCGAGGTCACCTGCGCCCGCTGCGGCGGCCATCTCGGCCACGTCTTCCCCGATGGCCCTCGCCCCACCGGCCTTCGTTACTGCATCAACTCTGCCTCGCTCAGCTTCACCCGCGAAGGCGAGTAAGCCCCCGGCAAGCAGAAATGTGGGTGCCGCATTTCTCGAATGCGCCCCAGGTTCAATAAGGTGAATGCTCTGAAATGCACGTTGAGATTTTGTGCCAATTCTGAGAGTGCAGCCAGCGGCAATTCTCTTCACCGCGAAGCAACTGCGGGGTAGGCGACGATCCACTCGGAATGCCACCTGACCGTGAGTCGTCGATCTAGGTCCGAAGTATACTGCTGGTGCATCCCTGAGGCGAGCATATGAACCCTCACTATCACTGGCTTACAGAAGGATTGGAACTCATAACTCTCTTTCTTGTCGCTCCAGCACTTGCGATCGTCATCGCCTACAAGGCATGGCGAGAAAGAGCTAACCCTAAGAAGTATGGGACGCGGTGCGTCGCGTCCGGCGGAGCTGCTCTTGTGCTATTCGGGGTCGTCAAGTGGTTGGACGCCGATATCAGAACCCCTCAGTATTTCCTACAATTGGCCTGTGCTCTGCTTAGCTTTCTTTTGTTTGGAGTGTGTGTCGGGCACTTCTTCTCCGTGCTCCTGACCATTTGGCATTGGCACAATTCAACTCGCGGAGCTTGATCAGAGAATGCCAACAAATGGACCCGCACAAGAACCAACGATCATCCATGCGGGCGAATGACCGGCCAACCGCCAGTTACTGGATGATCAACCCCGCACGCCTTCGGCGTGGATGATGCCGCCAACTACGCTCACTCGCCTTCGCGCACAACAAAACCCCGTCCTTTCGGGACGGGGTTCGTTGATCCTCGAAGATGGCTGCCCCAACCTACCCGCGCTTCGGCGGACAGGGTGGCGCTTACGCCTTCGCGACTTTTCCGGCCTTGATGCAGCTCGCGCACACGC
This sequence comes from Acidobacteriaceae bacterium, assembly GCA_003138515.1. GTDB lineage: Bacteria > Acidobacteriota > Terriglobia > Terriglobales > Acidobacteriaceae > Telmatobacter. Next base: position 64,639 of record PLGG01000031.1, read on the forward strand.
GCAGCTTTTTCGGCGTGCCGTCCACCATCGCCTTCACTGCCTGCAGGTTCACGTTCCAGCGCCGCCGCGTGATGTTGTGCGCGTGCGAGATGTTATTGCCAAAGCGCGGCCCCTTGCCGCAGATATCGCAAATTTGTGCCATCGTCCAACTCCAGATCTTCGAATGTTTTCGGGCGCGGCCTCAGCCGCCGGAGCGCGCACTGCATCACGCGCTATCACGTTGCCGAATCTTCAGTATATCAGCCCCTGGCGTCCGCCATCGGGTCTCACCCGCCGCTCTGGCATCTGCTCGCCGCAGACACATGCGATGGCGTGGCCCATCTCCGACAAGGCATAAAAGTTGGGTGCCCCTGGTCCCTCGCATTTGGGGACCAGGGATAGCACGACGCCTCAGGCTCAATTTCGCGCGGTCAGAGACTCAGTGTGCCGGCGGCGTTCCGGCTGCCGGTGGCGCAGCGCCATTCGGTGGTCCACCAGCCGGTGGCGGCCCGCCCGGTCCCTGCTCCTTCGGAATCACGAACTCCTCGGGCATCTCGTGGCCGCGATGGCACGTACCGCACGTAACTTTCATGCCCATCGCGTCCGGATCCATCGCCGACGCCTTGCTGATGTAATCCGCGTTGATCTGCTGCGTCATTGTAAGCATGATTCGCGCGATCTTCTTGTCATCCTTGGAGTCGTCGGCGAAATTCAGCCGCGGCCGCCCATTGGGCATCAAGTTCTTCGGGTCGGCCGCATGGCAAAAGTCGCAATGCACGCCAAGCGAACCGGCAAAACCCTCCATGATTTCGTGCACCTGTTGGCCGGTCAGGTTCTTCGGCAGCACCTGCAGGTTGGTCGGCGCCGGATAACTCCGCATCGGCCGGCCACCCGGCGCCATGCCCGGCGGCATGTTTTGTGCCGGCGCGCCCCCGGTAGGCGGAGCGGGCGCGGCTTGCGCAGTTGGCGCCGTCGTTTGCGGCTGGTCTTGCGTCGCTTGCACTCCTGTGGTGGCGGCAAGCACGGCCGCGGTCAACAAGGCAACTGCGGCGGCAGGTGAGAGCAGGGAAGTGAGCTTCACTTGGGTTGGTTCCTCTCGGAGTCTTCTCTTGAAACTCCGGATTGTTTACCGTAACAGTCTACCCGCGCGGCCCGAACGGACAAAAATCAACTTGCCTTCCATGTTCTTAGGCCCCGAAAGGCATTCGTTTCCGGCGAGCGCAAAGCGCAACGGCAACTCCACTGCATGCCGGATGCCGATCCGCCGCGTCACCAGCACGCGCGTCACGCGCATCCCATCGTCCCGCACCTGCAAGGTCGATTTGGGATCGAGCAAATCGAGACCATTGTGCTTTTCCCGCGTCAGGCCAAGAGCTTGGCACAACCGGCCCGGCCCACTCGTCAACTCACATGCATTGCCGCGTCCCTTTCGCGTCGTTGCCCCATTCTTTTCTTTCGCCGTGGCGAAAGAAAAGGGCGGGAGCCCGCGATTTCGCGCCATCTGCTCCATCCCCGCCACCGGTTCCAACGCGCGCAGCAGCACGCCACCCCCGTGTCCTTCCCTCTCGCACGAGAAATTCATGCAGAAGTAGAGGCCGTATATCGAATACACATACGCGTGCCCCGCTGGCCCAAATAGCACCTGGTTCCGAGGCGTCGGCCCGCGATGCGAATGCGCCGCCCGGTCAGCCGGCTGCGCGTGCGGGCCCAGGTACGCCTCGACCTCGACAATCCTCCCCGCCATTACGCCCGCGCTCGTCCTTAAAACCAGCAGCTTGCCCAGCAGCCGCGGCGCAACCCGCTCCGGCGCATCCTCAAAGAACGCGCGCTTAAGCAGCTTGCCGGGAAGGCGACTCGCCTCCGAGTCGGCGCGAATTGCTTCGCTAACTCGCTGACTCGCTGACTTGCTGACTCGCCTGATTGCCAAGCCGCGTGTCCCTCACTTCTTGTGGGTCTTGTTCCATTCCTCAATCAGCTTGAGCACTTCCTCGGCGTGGCCTTGCGGCGTCACCTTGGGATAGATGTGCAGCAGCGTCCGGTCCGGCCCGATCACAAACGTCGTCCGCTCGATGCCCATCGTTTTCTTCCCATACATGTTCTTTTCCTTCAGCACATCAAACTGTTTGCATACTTTCTCGTCTACATCAGCAAGGAGTGTGTACGGGAGGTCGTATTTCGCGCGAAACTTGGCCTGGTCGCGTGGCGTGTCGCGGCTGATGCCCAGAACCACGGCGCCCGCTGCCAGCAGCTTTTTGAACGTATCGCGAAAGCCGCAGGCCTCAATGGTGCAGCCTGGGGTGTCGGCCTTCGGGTAAAAGAACAGGATCACCGGCTTGCCGACAAAGTCCGAGAGACTCACGGTTTTGTCCTCGTCCGTTTGCAGGGTAAAGTCGGCGACTTTCTCATTGAGCTTCATGGGGAATATCCTCTCTATAGATGGGTCGGGCCGCACTGCGGCCGCCAAATTTGATTATTGTCGAGGGAAGCGGAACGTGTCATCGCGGAGAGCAAGTCGATTGTGGATAAAAGCAGTGAACGGGTGCCCCATCCTAGCCGCGCCTTTGTTTTTGCGGCTAGGGTGGGGCACCGCGGCCCTGCTCATCTTCACCCTCCCCGCGCCCGCGCAATATCCCGGCCAGATCGCCAAACCCGAAACGAATGCGCCAGACCTGCGCGCTGTCGCGGTCTTCGAGTGGACCGGCGATGAAGCGCATCCCAAGGCCGGCCGTCTTGTTCCCGTTTGCATCTACGACGGGCAGGATCTCAATGACGCCGGCGTCTATCTCACCCAGCCCGAGCCGCTCGCACTGCAAAGCGACGTCGAGTATCAGCTCCAGCACGATGGCCAACCGTCGGGCCTCTTCGACATTGACACCTCCGCCCGCGAGCAAGGCGGCTGGGTCGGCTACGGCAAGTGGAGACCGTTGACTAAACCCAGCCCAACCCGAACGCAAGTGGCCAAGGTCGGCGAAGAGGACGATGCGCAGAGCGACGTGCCCATTCTGCACCGCAAGCACCACGCGGCCGATTCGGGTGGCGGCGGAAGCAACTCCGGCTCAGCTTCCGACCCCAACGCGCCCGCTCCCGATCCCGACCGTCCCACGCTGCACAAGGGCGGCGACGCTTCAACCACGAATTCCGGCACCAGCTCCGGCGGAACAAATTCCGGTTCCGGCGACTCCGCCAATCCCAAGCTCAAAAAGAAGAAGAAGGACGACGATCCGGCTTACGTTGAGAACGTCGCTACCTCCACCGATCCTGACCGTCCGCATCTTTTTTATGGCAAGCCATCAAGCTATGGCGCGCCCGTCCTTCCCAACCTCTTCGGGCTGCCTGTCGATATGCAGCAGACCGTCGCCGTCTCCGACGCGATCGACCGCCCCGAGCATCTATGGAACTACACCTGGGCCAACCCTGACGACGAAGACAAGATGAAAACCGCAATGGAAGATCTCGCGCGCACCGCCCTCGGCCTCAATCCGCCACCCGCGCCCAGGCCAAAGCCCAAATCGGCCGCCACGCACAAAACCCTGAAGCCCGCCGCTCCGCCGCCTCCCCCGCTTCTCGTCGAGCAATTCCGCGTCTTCGAGCTGGCCTATGGCTCCGGCGCCACCATGGTTCTCTCCGCGCATACCACTGGCGCCGGCGCACAGGAGAAATTCGTAACCTTGATTGCGCAGCCCGATCTCTACGGCGGTGTCGTCGTCCTCGTCAAGGACGTCACTGACGCCGCGCATCTCGACCTCACGCCTCGCATGCGCCTTGTCGATGCTGTCGATGCCGAGGCCGACAACCGCGGCGAGCTCCTCTTTGAGCTCCGCGGCGCCACCCAGCGCCAGTTCGCCCTCTATCGCGTCCTTCGCGGCGACGCCAAACGTATCTTCCTCAGCGGCGCTGAATCCTTCGCCGTCACCGCTGCCCCTAACTAACGCAGGTCTCATCGCCCTCGCCGCCCCCGCGCCTTTAGAATCAACCAAGTTCGACCAATGACTGACGTCGAGGCTGTAAACCGATCTGATCCGCGCAAATCGCCGCGACCCCGAACAGCCGCGCGCAGGTGTTTGCTCTTTGTGCACTGCCCTACGGTACTTTCGCCTGTTCTTTTCCTGGGCGTCCGCGCATTTTCGCAGGGTGTCCTATACAATTAAGAAGATATAAGTGGGCACATTGACACTTCTCAAGGATTCCCCTCCGCATGGCATCTGTAACCTCCGTTCCTTCAACCGACACCGTTGTCACTGAGTCAACTCAGCCCACTTCCCTGATCCCCGAGTCGAATCTCGTTCCCGAGTCGAACACATCGGCAGCAGCCACCGTCGCCGCCAAAGCCGTTGCCAAGTGGCGCCAGATTCGCATGGGCCGCGCCATGGCAGTCAGCGATGGCTTGAGCTGGCCGATGGTCTTTGTCATCGCAGTCTTTCACCTGGGCGCGGTGGCTGCGCTCTTCCTCTTCAGTTGGCAGCGTCTGCTGGTCATGGCCATCCTCTATGTTTTGGCCATCAACGTCGGCATCGGCATGTGCTATCACCGCCTGCTTACGCATCGCGGCTACCGGGTGCCCAAGTGGCTTGAATACACCATGACGGTTTTTGCTACGCTCTCGCTTGAGGGCGGCCCCATCTTCTGGGTCTCCACGCATCGCGTTCATCACCAGCTCAGCGATAAAGAAGGCGATCCGCACACCCCGCGCGAAGGCGGCTGGTGGGCTCACGCCGGATGGATCCTCTTCGGCCAGTCATTGCATCTGCAGATTAAGGCGCTCTCGCGCTACTCGCCCGACCTCAGCCGCGATCGCTTCCATGTGTGGATGAGCAAGTACCATTGGCTGCCCATCACCGTCAGCGGTGTGCTTCTGCTCTCCCTCGGATGGTACTGGGGCGGCTTTGTGAACGGCGTCGCCATGTTCCTCTGGGGCGCGCTGCTTCGCGTAACCCTTGGCCTGCACGCCACCTGGCTCGTCAACTCGGCAACCCACATGTGGGGCAAGCGCCGCTTTGAAACTCACGACGACTCCCGCAACAGTTGGTGGGTCGCCCTGCTCACCGGCGGCGAGGGCTGGCATAACAACCACCACGCCCACCCCGTCTCCGCGCGCCACGGCCTCGCCTGGTACGAAATCGATCCCAACTTCTGGGGCATCTGGATCCTGTCCAAACTCGGCCTCGCCCGCAAAGTCCAGGTCGCCAAGTTCGACCGCAAAAACCCCAAGCCCGCCGGGCTCTAGCTGTAAAGCTTCACCACGTGATTTGCCCTCTCGCGGTTTTGAATGGGCACGACTGCTAGGCCGGGGAATTATCCCCGGCATCCGAACCGCAAGAAATGATTGCGGGCTTTACTGACTGGGGAAAAGCTGTCTCGAAAAGGCACGAAGTGTCAGGGCACGACTTCAGTCGTGCCGTAAAGGGGCCAACTGAAATCGGGGCTTCAGCCCCTGAGGCTTGTTCTTGACTCAGGCCGGAACCGATTCAATCTTCAGAAAATAATTCCACCAGCCGTAGCCGCGGCCAGCTCGCTTACTTCTTCACCTTCGCCCGCACCCACAGCACCAGGAAAAACGGCAGCGCCACCACCAGCACCAGCACGCCCGCGGGTAACCCGACGTAGCGGTACGTGTCCACATAGTTCACCGAGTGGCCGCCCAGCACGTTCCACCCCAGCAGCGCGAAAATTGCCACGCACGTCGTCGCGAAAAATGTCAGAAACGCCGATGCCACTGCCAGCAGCAGGCTCTGGAACAGGCTGAACCCCTCCAGCGGAAACCCGAACACCGTTTTTCCCCGTCCGCCTTGCGCCGTTTGCTCCATCATCGATTGACCTCTCTCGTCTAGAATACAAATTCATGGCCGGTCCTGCACAAATCGAGCTGTGGCAAGCTGACAAAGTCGCCACCCAGGTCGCTATGCTCGACGCCCCCAATGGCATCCACTACGCCAGTTGGGGCGAAACCCGCGTCCCCGACTCCGATCTCGAGCGTCTCGTCGCTGCCGTCCCTGCGCCGCTCGCTCCCGCGCTCCGCCAGCGCGCCTACTACTTCGTTCCTCTTGCCATCGCCGACACCGGCGAGAACCTCGTCGCCCCCGCCTACACCGTTGAGCTCGGCGACCGCGCCGTCTGCCATCGCAACGCCAGCTTTGGCGACACTGAGGCCGTCTTCCTTTCCACTCGCCTTGTTGAAGACCGCTTTGGCCTCGCCTTCGAATTCTTCATCAACGTCGCCCACAACTTTGTTGAAGCAGCCGGCGTCCCCGACAGCTTCTCCACCCTCGTCTGGTCGCAGGCTGAGGCGCGGGTCCGCGGAGAAACCAGCCAGGACGCCTGGGAAACCCGCCGCCGCGCTCTCGAGCCCCAACCCGGCATCAACCCCTCCGGCGGCGCCAGTATCGACGAGCGCGCGCGCAACGCCTTTTTCGAGTCGTCCTTCTCTGACGCGCTTGCCATCTACATGCTCTCCCTCGCTGTCGACTTCGACTACCACGACCTCCGCGAGCGCGAGTACCCGCTCCTCGCCGCTCCCGCGCTTGCCGAGCGCCTTCGTCACGTCGCCGCTCTCTTCCCCTCGAACGCCGGCTACGAATTCCAAATCCACTACCGCCGCAAAGGCTAGACTGGCTGAATAAATGATGTTTTGAAAGGGCACGACAAATGCGGATGTTGAAAACAAATAAGTTGTTGATTTTCCAATAGGCAGAATGGGCCAGATAGGCCAGATAGGCACATCCCAAGCACAAATTAGCACAAAATTCCGGCACAGAACGGCTGCATGTATTGGCCGAAACTTCTCAACTGCCGACAACTCGCTCGATCTGCCATTGCGATCAGGCCCCGGCGGATATAATACGTCCGTTCCGCTGTAACAAACCATGTTCACCCACATAGTTAATTTCTTGCTCGGGTTTGTATGGATGGACCTTACGACCATCGTCGTGGGCGGGATCGCTTCACTTCTGTCATGGAGGAGGGTCTTAAATGAAAACAGGGCTTTGCCTGCATTCCGTCGTCCTAAGGCGCTGATCACGTTGACAATTGCAGTGAGCGTCGATCTGATCGCATGGTGTCCGGCGTGGCTTCTACCTAGCTGGGTGAATGCTCTCGTGGCGTTTGGGCTCGCGCTCAGCGCATTCATTCTGGTCCTCATTGCTTTTGGATTGGGAATACGCGAGCGAAATGGGGCAAGGCCTCTTGTGATCGCAGCTACGGTCATAATCGCCGCGGTCAGCGCACCCGGCCTGATCATGATCTGTTTCCCTTGATCTCACTCTGAAAGGCACGCAAGGGCATCAGCGATATTGCCGAATTACCGGCTATGCTGAAGTTTCAGCGGCTAATAACGCGCAGTCTCGGTCTTTGCGATCAGGTCGAGCACAAAATTAGCACAAGAATTTGACCGTCCTTTGATAACGTAGGATTTCTTTCGCA
>PLGG01000001.1 GCA_003138515.1 Acidobacteriaceae bacterium
GGATTCGACCGTCCAGGGTGTATTCACTCTGTCGTGAATGGCACTCAGGGCAGTGCCCAGTTGAGGATAGAAAACGGCACGCAGCCATCCTTTGTTGCGTTCCGGTCCCGACGCGATATGCGCCCGGAGTACCTGGATAAACAGAACTTCGGCCAGCCGACTCGCGATGACTCCAGATCCCGGCGCCTGTTCCGCCATTTCTGACGCCAGTCCTTGCATTGTGTTGTGAAGAGCAAGCGTGCGTGCCTGATCGGCCCTAATCAGGGTATTAATATAGTTGGCAAAATATGGTCTTGGGGGGGCTGCGCACGGAGGAGAGGGAGCAGGGCCGCTAGGTTTTCTTGGCTCTCTTCTTGCGTTCCTTTTTGCGCTTCTCCCGAGCCTCCATCTTGAGCAGATCGTCCTTCGAGAGCGTCAGTATATGTCGAACAGCATTGTCGAATCTCTCGTATTCTGTCCTGCCTGGAACGGCGGGAGTGGGTGGTAACGGCTTCATGGGGTGAGTATAAACCTGTGGCGGGAAATGTTACTCTTTAGATACGGAGGTGTTGGAACACTTCGGGTTTTGCCGTTTTTTGCACTGATTATTGTGCATAAGGCGTGTTTTATCCACACCGTTCACAGGAGTTTGTTGACCCCGAAGGAATCAAAGAAGTAACCTTCCGGTTCATAGCCCTGCGAGGAGAGATCGTTGGCTGAGTATACGATTCCGAAGTCCCAGCGGCCATTATTCGACAAGCTTCGGCTGATCCCAGAATCCATTTTGCGCGAGCTGGTTTCCGCCTTGGAGCGGTCGCCGTTTACCGTCCCTGCTGTGAGCGACCTTTCTCCTAGCGATACTTCTGACGTGAAAGACGCGATCATGGAACTCCACCGTGTACGCGAATATTTTGACGCGGCGGCTCCTAAATTTGCCGCCGATATAGCTATTGCTCTTCAAGAGGTGGTGGAATTTCCCGTCGCCGAGGTGCCTGCGTTTGAAGAGCGTCTCGCAGGACTACTGGCGATCTCCCCGCTTGCCGTTGCCTCAAAGGCAGAGATTTTGAAGACAGAGTACGAGCGGAGATTCTGTACCGCACGAATTCTGACAGATGCCAGACCGGTGTACGTCGAAAGCCCGTCTAGCCTCCCAAAAGCAATGATGATTACACATACTCTCAGGATCACGTTTCACGATGATACCGGCGAGATGCGCGAAACATACATCACAATGGAAGACGTCGATCTCGTCACCTTACGTGAGCTAGTTGACCGCGCAGAAGAGAAGGCGAAGTCGCTGCAATCCCTATTTGCTTCTGCAAATGTCCCAGTAGTGGAGCCATAAGACGTGATCGCAGAGACAACAGGTTTGGACAATGTAATCACAGCCCCGAATGACGGGTGGCTATGGCGACCTGCGCAAGCAATAGACTTTCATGAATATTTGCGCAAAAAGATGCCGACAAAGGTCTCCGCTTACAAGAAAAAGAGTCGCGCAGTACGAGCTCTCCGATTAGCGCAATGCAAGACAGCCCAGCAATGGGCGAAAGTTAGCGTCGAAGATGCTATTGTTCGCGGACTCGCAATTCCGCTCGCGGTCGTAAACACGAAGGCTAGATTTTTCAAGCTCGCTGATGAATGGTCCGAGAAGACTATGCATGTCTCGTCTGTCAGCGACCTCATCAATGATCCGAGCTACCAACAGATCATTGGTCTCGGCTGGGATGCACTCCCCTACTTGTTGGATGACCTTCGACGGAACAAGCGTTTTTGGTTTCCTGCGCTTGCCGCTATCGCCGGTGTGCGACCTTTCGACCCAGGAGATTTGAGCAATCCTCGACGCATGACCGAAGCATGGTTGAAGTGGGGAAGGCGGAAGGGACTAATTGACTGATCAGACTTCCCGCTCTAGAACAAATTTTCGACAAGCTGGCTGCCGCTGGATATGAGAAGACTAGCGATGAGACTGGATATCCTCCGAGGGACGGAGCGTATAACTGCATTGCTTGGGCGGCTTCCGATACGCATCATTTCTGGTGGCCGCAGCCAGACTTAGATTGGCCATTTTGGAGTAGACGCGTAGAGACTGTTCCCGCTTTCGTAACTGCGTTCCGGGGTCTCGGATACTTCCGATGTGGAAACTCTCGGTTCGAGTTTTGGTTTGAAAAGGTCGCTCTATATGCGGTCGGCAGTTCCCCTAAGCACATGGCGCGTCAGTTGCGAGATGGGATGTGGACGAGCAAGTGCGGAGGGGCGGAAGATATCACGCATTTCACGCTTGACGCATTGGAGTCCTATGGGCCACACCCGAGGGGGAACTACGGAACTCCTGTGTTGTATATGAAGCGGTTTGTCGTGATTTCTTGGTTTGTGCGCTTTCTGAAATGGGTTGAATGGAACGTCGAATCGCGCATTTGGGAACGATTGGGCTTCATCATGTGGAAGTCGAATCCGTGAAATGTCAACTAAGTGGATCGCGGACCGCGCTTTAAGCGACCATTAGAGCTAAACCGGGCGTTCTTGTATTCCATTCACTTTTCCGGTCAATTCAGCAAACGTGAGTCGCTTCCCGACCATTCCCCTCGCCGCGATGTCGAAACGCTGTGCATCTGTCAGTTTCCGATTGTTGAAGCGAAAGGACTGCTCATCCAAGTAGCGAAACAAATGGAACGGCTCGATGCTGACATATGTTCCATTGATTCCCCGCTTCAGTAGGCTCCAGAAATTCTCCAAACCATTAGTGTGGACACGCCCGTTAACGTACTCAACCGCGTGGTCTACGACTTGATGAACGAAGTCCATTTCTAGTCCGCGATAGGACATTAACGCATCCGTGTAGAGCGCCGCGCCAGCCTCTACATGCTTCTTGACTTCGGCGTGCAGTTCTTTCCTCTTGCGGCTTCCGATAACCTTTGTTCGGACCTTGCCGCCACGCTCAAGCAAGCCCATCACCGCCGTCTTATCTTTGCCGCCCGTTCCTGTGATACGGCGCTGGCGCTTGCTCACATGCATATTGCGAGACTTGCCTCCAATGAAACTTTCATCGGCCTCCACTTCACCGGACAGTTTGCCGCTGGCATAATCATCGCCGAGCATCAGCCTAATCCGATGATCTAAGAACCATGCGGTTTTCTGTGTGACTCCAAGCGAGCGGTGAATCTCATGGCTGCTCACTCCGTTCTTGCAGTTCACGACCATCCACATCGCCGCCAGCCATTTGTCGAGGCCTATAGGCGAGTCTTCCATCACCGTGCCGGTCTTCAAAGTGAACTGCGGAGATTGGTGCTTTTCACGGCAATGCCAGCGGTTGTACTTTTCAAGGAAAAGCACGTTCTGGCTTCCGCAGCGGGGGCAGGTAACACCCTTCGGCCAGCGCCGGGCAACAAGGTACTCGCGGCAATTGACCGGGTTGGCGAAGTAGAGGATTGCTTCTTGTAGCGTGGTCGGTTCCATGCTTTAAGAGTACCCGGATTCGTCTGTTTTGCCAAGTATATTTATGCCCCATTTTGGACGAATAGACAAAAAATTAGGACTCCCGAGCAGTTCTCGTCCACCACCAAAGCATCTACCCTACTGTACCGAATGCTATACGTCTACCGAAGGGAGTAATAAGTGGGAAAGCTTCATGGAAAAGTTGCAGTCATCACGGGTGGCGCTACCGGCATCGGCCGCGCCGCAGCAAAGCGCTTCATCGAGGAGGGCGCCCTCGTCTTCATCTTCGGCCGCCGGCAGCAAGAGCTCGACGCCGCTGTGGCCGACCTCGGGCCCAATGCCCGCGCGGTGAAGGGCTCGGTTTCCGATCTGGCCGACCTCGACCGACTCTACGCGGCGGTGAAGGCCGAGCGCGGAACCCTCGACATCGTCTTCGCCAATGCCGGAGCGGGAAGCCCGCTTCCGCTCGGCAAGATCACCGCCGAGCACATTGACGAAACCTTCGACACCAATGTAAAGGGTACGATCTTCACGGTCCAGAAGGCGCTGCCGCTGATGGGCAAGGGCGGTTCGATCATCCTGACCGGCTCGAGCGCCGGCACCACGGGCGCCCCGGCAATGAGCGTCTACAGCGCGAGCAAGGCGGCAGTGCGCAACCTCGCGCGGACCTGGGCGGAGGACCTGAAGGGCACCGGCATCCGGGTAAACGTGCTGTCGCCCGGGCCGACGGCGACCGAACTCGCGAAGGCAGCGCTAGGCGAAGAGGGCCAGAAGGCCTACGCCTCGATGACTCCGCTCCAGCGCATGGCCGATCCGGCTGAGATCGGAGCGGCGGCTGCCTTTCTTGCGTCGGACGACAGCAGCTTCATGACCGGCAGCGAGGTCGCCGTCGACGGCGGCCTAGCGCAAATCTGACGTACTCGCCGTACGGCGCTCCATTCGATGATTCGGAGCGCCGCAGGGTTCGGTAAACCAAAGGAGAACATATGAGCTACGCAATTGTAGGATTCGGCAAGATCGGCCAGGCCCTCGCCCTCGCCTTCGCCCGTAAAAACATCGACGTGATAGTCGCGAGCCGGCGGACGGCCGAGGCGTTGGCGCCGCAGGCTCGGGCGATTGGACCCACGGTCGTCGCCAAGTCGCTGCGGGATGCACTCGAGGCCGACACAATCATCTTGGCGGTTCCGTTTGGGGAACATCGCGAGGTTGCGAAGGCCCTGCCGAGCTGGGAAGGCAAGACAGTCATCGACGCGACGAACGCGTTTGGAGTTCCACCTGAGGAGCTGGACGGTCTTCCGTCCTCCGCTTTCGTTGCGAAGTCGTTCACCGGCGCTAAGTTGGTGAAAGGTTTTAACCACTTGGTTGCGGCCACACTGGCTACCGACCCGATCGTCGAGGGCGGCCACCGGGTTGTCTTTCTGTCGAGCGACGACGAGGACGCGATCGCTCCCGTGGCGGATTTGGCCAAACAACTCGGGTTCGCACCCATCAAGCTGGGAAAGTTCAACGAGGGTGGCGCGCTCGTGCACGCACGCGGCCAAACTTGGGGTCGGCTCATCTTCCAGGATTTGTTCAAGAAGGAGCAGTGATCGATCTACGACCGCGTGATTTGGCTCGAGAAGGATGGTTCCGAAACGTCCGATTCGATCGGACATGCTTGATGTAAGGGAAAAGGAGAGATTTCGATGAGCATCGAAAAGAATGTCCAGATTGTGAAGGATTTTTTTGCAGCAATGGGCCGCCGCGACAAGCAAGGTTTGCTGGCGTTGTCGGCCGAAGATATCGAGTGGATCGTTCCGGGCGAGAACTGGCCGCTGGCCGGGACGCACCGCGGGCACGCGGGATTGGCGGATGTGCTTCAGAAGGCTAACGAAACGGTGGAAACTTCGTACCCAGAGCCCCCCGAGTTCATAGCGCAGGGAGACCGGGTTCTTGTCGTCGGCTTCGCTACGGGGAGAATCAAAGCCACAAATAAGCTGTTCGAGGACCACTGGGTCTTCGACATTACCGTTCGGAATGGCAAATTGACGAACATACGGGAGTATATCGACACGCAAGCACTGGCGCGGGCCTCCGAGATGGACGCGAGCCCCAGGCCCTGACGCAGGGACATCTACCGGAGGGAGTAATTATGGGAAAGCTTGAAGGAAAAGTTGCAGTCATCACGGGTGGATCGAGCGGCTTGGCGCTGGAGAGCGCCAAGCGGTTCGTTGAAGAAGGCGCCTACGTTTTCATCACGGGCCGGAGGCAGGAGGCGCTCGATGAGGCCGTCAAGCTGATTGGCCGGAACGTGACCGGCGTGCGCGGCGACGTGTCCAATCTCGACGACCTCGACCGCCTGTTCGAAACAGTCAAGCGGGAAAAGGGCAATATCGACATTCTGTTTGCGAGCGCAGGCAAGGGCGAAGCCGCCAAACTGGGCGAGATCACCGAGCAGCACTTCGATGCGGGCTTCGGCCTGATTGTGCGCGGAACGCTGTTTACGGTTCAGAAGGCGTTGCCGCTGCTCAACGATGGCGGATCGATCATCATGATCGGGTCAGTTGCTTCGGTGAAAGGTTTTCCTGGTTTCAGCGTGTATGCGGCGAGCAAGGCGGCATTGCGCTCATTCGCACGCACGTGGCTCAACGAACTGAAGGGCAGGCATATCCGGGTGAACGTGCTGAGCCCGGGGCAGGTCGACACACAGGATTCCCAGCGACTCGACAAGGCGACGAGGGAGATGTTCGAATCCCTGAT
>PLGG01000090.1 GCA_003138515.1 Acidobacteriaceae bacterium
TGCGTCCACAGTTTCACAGTTTCGCATTTTTGTTTTTCTGTCGTTCTTGATTTTTTGTTTTTGCGTCGGGTTTTTTTCATCGCCAAATTGCGAACTCGCCAACTCGCGAATTCGCGATTTGCTGATTCGCTGTTTTGCTGTTTCGCTGACTTGCTGACTCGCTGCGTTGTTTACTCCGCTAGGCCCGCTGTTTTGGAACCCTGTGAAACTGTGTGCACAGGAAGGTAACAAAAAGCGAAAAGATTGTTGCGGTTCGCTTTTTATTCGCTATAATGCGCAAATGGCCATCACTCGAAGACAAAAAGAGATTCTGGACTTTCTCGAGTCGTTTGTAAGCCGGAACGGCTATTCGCCTTCCTTTGAAGAGATCGCGCGCGGCATGAGCCTGAAGAGCCTGGCCACGGTGCACAAGCACATTACCAACCTCGAAAAGAAGGGCATGCTGGACCGCGTGCACAACCGCAGCCGCTCCATTGACGTCCTGCCGCCGGGCTCGCGGACACGGTCGAGCCTGAAGCTGCAACTCGCCGGCCGCATTGCCGCCGGAACGCCGGTCGAGGCGATGGAGACTCCGGAGACGATTTCGCTGGCCGACGTGGTGGGCAACCGCGACGTGTTTGCGCTCGAGGTGCGCGGCGACTCCATGCGCGACGAGCACATCATCAATGGCGACTACGTGCTGGTGGAGCGGACCAAGACCGCGCGCCAGGGCGAGATTGTGGTGGCGCTGGTACACGGCGCGGAGACAACGCTGAAGCGCTTCTACCCCGAAGGCAACGTCGTTCGCCTTCAGCCGGCAAATCTGGAAATGGAACCAATCTACGTTCCCGCGGCGCAGGTGGCCATTCAGGGCCGCGTGCTGGGAGTGCTGCGCAAGTACCGCTGAGGCAGTGGCTAGTGGTTAGTGATTGGTGGTCAGAGACGAGGCTCCTAGCTACTAGCGCGCCTTTCTCTCCAGTCGCTGGCGAGACGTAGCGCCGGTCTCCAGACCGGCTGTCGTGCGGGTCTCCAGGCCCGCACACGACGGCGCGATGAACGCGGTTTAGAGATGGACTAACTTGCCTGCTCGGCAATCCGCTGGGCGCGCCACACAGCGCCGTTAAGAGCGACGGTTTCGGCAGTTTCAACCGGCATCTCCGGCGCAGCGGCGCGCAGCCCGGCGAAGAACGCTTCGCGCACAATGGGCATTTTTCCGATGACGCTACCGGTCCAGGCCACGGGAATCTCGCCGCCGATTCCGTGCTTGCGGCGAAGTTTCGACCGCACCAGAAGCACATTTGCCACGAGATCAGCCGCGGCCTGACGCAATACTCCGACGGCGACCGGGTCGCCGGCTTCGGCGAGCTCGTTGATGGCAGGCGCGAGCGCGGCGAAATCCGGCGCAGGAGTTCCGTCGCCTACGTTGATCAATTGATCGAGGGTAGGCGTGCCCCAAATCTCACCAACTCTTTTCAAAACATCTGACGGCTCGTCGCGATCGTAGGCGTTGAGCGCGCGGCGAATGGCGTGCAGGCCGATCCAGTAGCCGGAGCCTTCGTCGCCGAGGCGCGAGCTCCATCCGCCTGCCGACTCGAAACTGCCGTCTAGAGCGCGGCCGATGGTGTTGGTGCCGGTGCCGGCGATCTGCAGGATTCCCGGGCCACCGCGAAAGGCGGCGTCGAGGGCGATGATGTGGTCGCCGACCACCTCGGATCGCGCGACATGAAAGTCGTCGAAGACCGCGGTGATCCACTCGGTAATGCCCGGCATCGTCGCGCTGGCCACCCCGCAGCAAGCCGCGCCGACTGCGCCAACCCCCGCCTGCGCGTAGACATCCTTGAGCACGGCGCGCAGATTTGCTTCGGCAGCCTCGGCCCCCACCCGCAGTCGCTTGATGGACCCGCTCTCCGCAAACCCAAGCACGCGATCGCCGTCGACGATGGAAGCGCGCGTGCGAGTACCCCCGCCATCGATCCCGAGAACCAAGCTCACCGCCTCCCCACCCACGCTCATTGCCTCCCACCCCCCCTATTTCTCAGGCGTGACGCCGCCATCACGGAGCGTTCCGGACAGAATGTTGAGGCTGCCATCGGACTTGGGCGCGTGAAGGCCGAGCATGTGCGCCAGCCATGGATAGAGATTGACATTTTCGAAAGGCGCGACGGTTTTTCCGGCGATGAGGTCCGGGCCGGCAGCGAAGAAGCTGGCCTTCATCTCGGGGATGATGTGCGGATCGAGACCGTGCATGCCGATCGTGGGCGAGTGATCGGTTTGGCCAGCTTGCGGAGCGTGAGCGCGGATGGCATAGGGGCCGGTGGCGACAATCACCGGGTCACCCTCGCGCGGGTTTTGGTTGTAGTTGAGATCGGCAGGGACGTTCTTGAGGCGATAGACGACGAACTGAGACGAGGCGTGCTTGAGCTGGTTGTAAACGCGCGCGCGATCATCTTCGGATTTGCCGTAGAGGAGCGAGCCTACAGCGTCGAAGCCGGTGAGGTCGGCGAACTGGTCGAGGTCGATCCAGTCGCCTTCGGACTTGATCATGCCATGATCGCTCACGACGACCAGATCGATGGGCAGGTGGGTCGCCTTGAGCGCGGCTTCAAGCTTGCCGACGATTACATCCATCTTGAGCGCGGCGGTACGAGTTTGCGGTGCGTCGGGGCCGAACTCGTGGCCTTCGTGGTCGGGCTCGGAAAAGTAGACGGTGATGAAGTGCGGGCGATCGGCGGGAGGGAGACGGAGCAACGCGACAGCGTCGTCAATGCGCGCCTGCTGGGAATCGGGCGTGGGCTCGTTCTTTGCATCGTAGTGCGCGTACCAGGAGGGAAGAAAGCCGGCGATTTTGGCTTCGGAGCCGACCCAAAGCAGGCTCGCCGTGCGCATCCCCTGGCTTTCGGCGAGACTCCACAAAGGAATGCCGCTGTACCAAGAGCTGTCGGCAGTGGCCTGCGAATCTGTGTAGGAATAGCGTACCCCACGCTCGGGATCGAGAAAGCTGTTGGCGACGAGACCGTGATGCTCGGGATAAAGACCAGTGACGATGGTGAAGTGGTTGGAATAAGTGAGCGAGGGATAGCTAGGTAACATTCCTTCGGGGGCGGAAACGCCGCGCCTGGCGAGCGCGAGAAGATGCGTGGCGTTGTCGCGCTTGGCGTAGTCCCAGCGGAAGCCGTCGAGCGAAACGAGGACGACGTAGTGTTGGCTTTGCGCCCAGGGTGAGTTGGGGCCATGGTCAACGCGGGTGAGAGGCAGCGCGGGATTGAGTGCGGGAGCCTGCGCGCGGGCGGAATTCGGAGCCGCAATCGGCACAAAAACCAGAAGGATTGCGGCAATTGTGAGGCGAGCGATCAAGCGAAATCGCATGGAGAGTACCCCGGAATCAGGTTAACGCACGGGAGGAAGCTGCGCTCGCGAGTTCCGATTCGTTAGCCGAAGATACGGGCCCAGGCCGTCCAGACCAGACCCACTGCGAGGATGGCAAGTTTTTGCCACAGCGGCACAGAGGCGCGGCGGGTAAAGACGTCGTAGTTGGCGCGTTCGATACGCTTCAACAGCGCGTGATAGATGGAGACCAGCACCCAAAGAGCAGGACGGCTGACAGGGTCGATCAGAGGCAAAAGAAAGCGCGTTCGGCCGTAGTATTGCTCGGCAAGGCGCGCGACAGCGCCAAAAAGCTCGCGCTCAGCGGGAGTGGGTGGCGCGGAGGTCGAGCGATGCAGCAGCGCATCGAGCGAAACCCGGTGATGCTCGAGATTCTTGAGCGGAAGATAGACGCGATTGCGCGCGGCATCTTCGGCCACGTCGCGCAGAATGTTGGTGAGCTGGAACGCGATTCCGGTCTCTTCGGCGAGCTTTTCCGCGCGCAGGTCGCGATAACCGAAGATGCGGATGCAGACCAGGCCGACGACCGAAGCGACCAGGTAGCAGTAACGGTAGAGATCGTCAAAGGTCGCGTAGGTCTCCGGCGCACCGTCCGTGGCGTGGTCCAGATCGAGAGTGACGCCGGCGACGAGCTCATCGAGCAGCTTGAGTGGAATTGCGAAGCGCTCGGTTGCGTCGCGCACGGCAAGGAAGACAGGATCGGCTGTGGGCTGGCCCTTCGCGGCGTCGCGCCAGGCAGCGAGCCAAGTATCCAGACGGCGGCGGCGCTCGTCGCGAGGGACGGATTCGTCGTCGGCAAGATCGTCAGCCTGGCGCATGAAGGAGTAGATGGCGCAGATGGCGTTGCGGCGACGAAGCGGAAGAGCAAGGAATGCGTAGTAGAAGTTCTTAGCTTCGCGCTTGGCGATTGTGCGGCAGGCAGCGTAGGCGCGGGCCAGGGCGGGGTCGGGCGTTGGAGCTCTCGACGTCCAGGCCTTTCTTGAGGATCGAGGACCAAGGCGCAAGAACGGCAGCGCCTTGCCGGCCAATGCGCGGGCGGCGAGCGAGAGCTTGGTCAGCTTTGAGATGGCGGGCCGCGCGCTCAATACATCGTAATCGCGGCGCTCGATTGCCCGCAGAATTTCGAGGCCGCCGCGGCTGAAGAGATCGAGGTCGAGAGCGAGATCGCGATTAACTCTGCCTATGAGCGGCAGGCCCTGCTCGAAGAGGGTGCGCGCGTAGGCAACTTCGTGCCGCAGCAGTGCACGAAACTCAGGAGTGGCAACGCCGCTGGCGATGGTTTCGTCGCTGACGCCGAGGCAGCGCATGTCATTTTGTGGAATGTAGACGCGTCCCTTGGCGAAGTCAACGCGCACGTCCTGCCAGAAGTTGGCGAGTTGAAGGGCGGAGCAGGTCGCGTCGGAGAGGCGGAAGTTCTCGTCCCTTTTCTCAGGGCCGGCTTCGCCGCAGGCGTAGAGCACAAGACGGCCCACCGAATTGGCCGAGCAGCGGCAATAAGCGAGTACGTCGTCCATCGTGGCGTAGCGGGTGACGGTCTGGTCCTGGCGAAAGGCAACGAGCAGATCGGCGAACGGCTCTTTGGGAATAGAGCAGGCGCGGATGGTTTCAGCGAGCGCGACAAACACTGGATGGCGCGCACGGCCTTCGTAGCAGGCGTCAAGTTCCCTGCCCCATAGATCAAGAAGCGCCAGAGCCGCGGATTTGTCGGGCACTTCGTCGCCAAGATCGTCAGAGATGCGGCAGTAAGCGTAGATGGAATAGAAGTGCGGCTGCAACGCTTTGGGCAGGAACCATGTAGCCACATGGAAGTTTTCGTAATGCGTTTGGGCCAGATGACGGCAGTATTCGCGGGCTTGATCGAGCGTCGGAGCAACTTCAGGGATGCGATAGGCCGCCGGAAGCGCGGCCCAGCCACGAGCGATCAACTCATCGGACGAGGGCTGGGCGGCTGTGGCAGTCATGGGAGTTCTGGCCTCATCGATATTATTTCACCGACAGAGCGAGGGAGCGAGGAAATGGGTCCTGCGATCCTGGGACCCAGAATCGAGGCTCGGTGCACCCGCTTTGTTACCGGAAAGGCACGAAATTACGGCACAATCGCGGTCTTGATCTCAGACGAGCGGTTCATCAGCTTCTCAAAGACGCGGTTCAGCTCGTACAAGTGAGCGTGACCGGTGATGAATGCTCCCGCCTGGAAACGTCCGCCGGCGATGAGCGCGAGAGCCTTGCGGCAGATGGCGGGCGTGTGATGGAAGGTGGCGCGCAGCGTGATGTCGCTATAGTGGATGCGATTGGTATCGAGCGTGACGTGGGTGTTTGCGGCACAACCGCCGAAGAAGTTAACCGTGCCTCCCTTGCGGACCAGCTCGACCGCCTCCTGCCAGGTGTCGGGCGTGCCGACGGCCTCAATGGCGACGTCGACGCCGCGATCACCGGGAGTGAGAGCGCGCGTTTCGCGAATGGCCTTGCGCACGGTGGAGGCCTGCACGACATACGTGGCGCCAAGCTGGCGCGCGGCTTCGACCTGGCCATCGTGCTTGACGATGGAGATCGTCTTAAAGCCGGCCAGCGCGGCAACGTGAAGAATCATCAGCCCGAGCGGCCCGCCTCCGATGACAGCGACAATGTCGCCCTTGCGCGGACAGGAATCCTCGAGTCCGTGGACGGCGCAGGCAAGCGGCTCGGTGAGAGCGGCGTGCTCCAACGGCACGTTCTCGGGAATGATGAGCGTATTCTTGGCGACAATGCGCTCGGGAATCCTGATGAACTCGGCATAAGCGCCGTTGTTGAAGAGCAGGTCGTCGCAAAGGTTCTCCTGCCCGCGCAGGCAGAAGTAGCACTGGCCGCAAGGGGCGGAGTTGAGCGCGACGACGCGGTCGCCGGGAGAGAAATCGGACACTCCGTCGCCTGCTTCGACGACTGTTCCTGCCTGCTCGTGTCCAAAGAGCGCGGGGGGAACGATCATGCGCGCATGGTATCCACGGCGAAACACTTTGAGATCGGTGCCGCAGGTCAGAGCCGCGCCGACGCGAACGACGAGCTCCCCCGTCGCGGCCTTGGGAATGGGAACCTGCTCGATGCGAATATCTTCGCGGCCGTGGAGGATGGCGGCGCGCATGGTCACGCGACCGTGGAGAAGCGTATTCTCGACCGTCCTGCGGCCCTGGTGGACAACGGTCTCGACCGTCCTGCGGCCCACGCCGACAGCCGACTCGACCGTATTCAGGCCTGCCTCGACGACCGTCTCGACTGTGTTCAGGCCTTCCTCAACGACGTTCTCAACTTTTTTCCGGCCGCCTTCGACAACAGTCTTGACAGTCTTTCGGCCACGGAGGATCGCGTCCTTTACCGTGCTGGCCATCGTGGCGCTCCTACTCTGCTCCGGCCCCAGGCACAGGCTCCATCATAATCTTCATTGAGCCAGGCTGAGGGTGCGAGGCGATTTCGATTGCTGCGGACGCTTCTTCAAACGGGAAGCGATGCGAAATTAACTGGGTGAGGTCGAACCCATTACGGTAGCCGTCGAAGACCAGGCCGGTGACCTCGTCCATGATCGGGAACGACGAGGAGTATGAGCCGATGAGGGTCTTCTCGTCCACGCAAACTGCGGCAGGATCGAACGTGGCTTCGCCGTGCTGCGTTTGCGCGAAGAGCATGACCTTGCCGCCTGGACGAACCGCGTCCATGGCGGTGCTGATGAGCGAGTTGCCGCCGACTGCGATGATGACCGCGTCGGCGCCGCGGCCTTCCGTTTCGGCAAAGACACGTTCGACGACATTTTCCGTGCCGGCATGTATGGGGTTGGTGAGCCCGAAGCGGGCGGCAATTGCGTGACGCTCTGCGAAGAGGTCGGATGTGAGGACGCGTGCGCCGATGCGCTTGGCGAGCGCGGCGTGCATCAGGCCGATGGGGCCCTGGCCGATCACAAGCACTGTGTCGTCGGGCGCGAGGTTGAGTAGCTTGACGCCCTTGAGCACCGTGTTGAGCGGCTCCACGAAGGCCGCTTGCTCAAACGGAACGCCGTCGGGAATGCGAACCACGCCGCCATAGTTGACCACAAAGTCCATGACGCGGATGTACTCGGCGAAGCCGCCGCCTGAAGGCTCGAAGCCGGCGGTCGCGCCGGTCTTTTTGTAGAGCGGGCATTGTGCCGGCGTGTTCTTGCGGCAGTAGTAGCACTCGCCGCAGGGAACATGGTGAAAGCTCATGACGCGGTCGCCGACGGCGAACTTGGTCACGCCTGAGCCGATTTCTGCGACCACGCCGGCCATCTCGTGGCCGAAGATGCGCGGAGCGGAGTGCGAGCCCATGTGAATTTTCTTGAGATCCGTCCCGCAAACGCCGCAAGTGGCGATCTTGATGAGCAGCTCGCCGGCTTCGATGCGCGGAACCGGGACGGTTTCAAGGCGCATGTCATTGATGCCGTGGTAAACAACCGCGCGCATCGTCGTGGGGATCTTGGTATCGATCTGAAATCTGGGACGCGAGATTTGGGTAGCCATTCTGTTCTTTGAAGCGACCTCGTTCACGAGAGAAAATCGTGCAGCGACTCCGCGATGCTTTGGGAAGCCCTCTTGCTATTTTCGCCCATCCGGATGAGTGAGGGCCAGTACCAGGGCCGAAGAATGGCAAAAAGAGTAAACGTAGCGAGCTCGAAATTGCCGCTGGGCGCGAGGAAACGGTTGAAATCGGGCAGGCGATCGGTGAGGGCGTCGCTGACGCCTTTGATGGCGTAGAACGGAATGCCGCGCATGGCGGCGAGGCGCGCGACGGCTGCGGCTTCCATGTCGACGAGGGCGGCGTTGTATGCGGAAGTGAGGCGGCGTTTTTCGGTATAAGGGGCCACCTTGGGGCTGGTGGCAAGCCACAGTTCGCCGGCGCCCGCATCGCAGTGGAAGCGCTCGCCGGTGCGAACATCGATGACTCCGGCGACATTGTGGGCTGTACCGGGAACGATTTCGGCGCGGAGCGCCCCGGCCCATCCGATGGAGAAGACGAGATCGATGGGGCCGCCTGCTTCGATGGCGGCGAATGCACGAGTGGCGGCGGATTGGCCGGCGCCGGCGCAGGCGGCGATCCATTCGTCTTCTTCGGTGCGCTGCGCCCAGAAGCGCGTGCCGTCGCGAGTGCTGTGGGGCCAATGGCGGACGAGCGGCTTGAGCTCACCGGGGAAGGCGGCGATGATGGCGACGCGGGTCATGATCTTTACTATTCTTCTGCTAAACGGACCTATGCCCCCAGAAGGGTCTCATGGCGCACTCAAAGTCTGCTTCAGCGCTAACCGGAACGGCCAAATTCGTAGAAGAGCGCTTGAATCGTCGCCTCCACGCTCTAACCAAAGTACGCTAAAGTTATTGCTTTATAGTACCGTCGACATGATTCTTGAAGACCAGCCAAGCCTCGACATCGAGAGCACGCTCCGTCGGCTTCGCGCCGTCTTTGAAAACTGTAAGCCAAGGCTTAACATCGGGATCCGCCCAGACCGCTAAAAGAGAATCGTTTCCGACACAAAGAATAGGAATGGTGTCGCCGGGGCTGACCGCCCTCGATGCGAGGATCTCATATCCACCGGCATGGATAACGGCACCAGGCTTAATGGCAACCTTCATCTTCAAAACGGCGGGAAAAACAGATTGATGTTCTAACTGAGCCATAACTGGAAAAGGGAAATTGTCCTTACCATCGAACGGCGCATCAGACAGTTGAGCTGTTTCTACGCTCCAACTTTGATCCTCCGAGACTTGGGCGGAGAGCACATCACCCTTCTTGAGGGGACGGATTGAAGCCCAAGAAAACGCCGCGTTTGAGGCGCCGGTAATGTCGCGGGATACCAAAAGCTGGCCGGCTAGGTAGGTAACATAAACAACCTTGCCGTGGGCATCAAGATGGCCCTGTATCGACACGGAGGGATCCTGAGCATTCCCTAGCGTACACAAACAGAAACCGCCAATAATGAGCGCTGCAACCGTGGCCCACGGGACGATCGGTCTCACTGAGATTTCCTCCTTCGGGGAAGATTTATACGCCGATGGCAGTATAAATCGATTTGGCTTCGGACAAGGGCAAGGGCCCAAGGCTTCATTCAAAATCCAACGTCAGGCCGATCACGGCGCATAGCCGTTGGAGCGGAACCAGTCGATGGCAGCGCGCATTGCGGGGTAGACGGGCACGACGCGGAAGCCGATCTCCTGCTGAGCGTGCGCGCTGGAAGCGTACATTTTCTTGCGGCCCATGCGGACTTCTTCGAGCGTGGCGCGGGGCTCTTTGCCGCGGATGCGACCTGTGATCCACTCCTCGAAAAAGGCGTAGGTCGCGGCGACGACGAAGGGAATTTTGACAGTTGGCGAAGGAATGCCGGTGATGGCTGCCATTTTGTCGAGGATCTGTTTGAGGGTAAGGTTTTCGCCGCCTAAAATGTAGCGCCGGCCGGGAGTGCCTTTGGTCAGCGCGAGAACGTGGGCGCGGGCAACCTCGGAGACATCGACGAGATTGAGGCCGGTATCGACGTAGGCCGGAAATTTGCTATTAAGGAAGTCGACGAAGATGCGACCGGTGGGCGTGGGCTTGCGGTCGTTGGAGCCGATGGGGGTGGTGGGGTTAAGGATGATGACCTGTTGGCCGCCTCTAGCGGCGGCGATGGCTTCCTGTTCAGCCAGAAACTTGGAGCGCTTGTAGTGGCCGACCATGTCAGCGATCGAGACGGGCGTGTCTTCATTGATGACGATCCCGTCCGTGCGAAAGTGCATCGTAGCAACACTCGACGTGTAGACAAAGCGCTTAATTCCTGCTTCGCGAGCCATGCGGAGCAGCTCGCGCGTGCCGTCGACATTAGCGCGATACATGGCGGCGGGATCGGGAATCCAGAGCCGGTAGTCCGCGGCAACGTGGACGACGGCATCGCAGCCTTCGAGGGCTGGCTTGAGCGAGGCAGGGTCGGAGAGATCGCCGATGACCGATTCGCCGCGAATGCCCTCAAGGTTGGCGAGATTGCTGGTTTTGCGGGTGAGAAGGCGCAGGCCGGCGCCTTCGGCGGCAAGGGCTTTCGCCACATGATGGCCGACAAAACCTGTTGCGCCGGTGAGGAAGACTCTCATAGCAGAGTTCCTGGGAGACCTTCATTCTAAATGGCCCAGGAACGCGAAGGCATGATCCGGAGGCCATGGACACAGCAAGCTCTACCATGTCGCAGCCGCAATGCTCCATTGAAAGTAGCAGAGAACACTCCATGCGATGCACGATGCGCAGATTGCGTACGAGCCGATAGAGTCGCCGATGGGTAAGATGGGAGCCGGCGAGGATAGGGCGGAGCGCCAAATCTGCCGGCACCGGCAACCGTGGAGGAGCGAAGCAAATGGGTAAGCGCGCAGTTTTGGCGTTGACGGCGATGCTCGTGCTGTGGCTGCCTGCAGCCGCTGAGGCCAAACCCATACCGAATCTGTCGTTCAAGGATCTGGCGGGAGTCAAAAAGAGCTTCGCCGATTTGCGCGGCTCTATAGTCGTGGTGAATTTCTGGGCGACCTGGTGCGGTCCCTGCCGCGAAGAGTTGCCGCTGCTGACTGGCTTGAACGTACAGTACTCCGCTAAGAAGGTTAAATTCATCGAGATCTCAGAGAATGAAAATGGAGATTCCAAGGCTGGCCGCGCCAAGATCGACGAATTCATGAAAGCCCACGGCCCGGGCCTCGAAGTGTGGACCGGCGCGGATATGGACACGCTGGGCCGGCTGGGACTCGGCAACGAGCTTCCTGCAACCATCATCCTGGACGAGAATGGCAACGTGATCTGCCAGCTGCTGGGCGAGGCGCGGGAGACGGATCTCCGGACGGCGCTGGACTGGCTGTTGAACGGCCGAACCGGACCGGCGCCGGTACAGATCGTAAAGCACCTCTAGGCCGGAGGGGGTGCCTACTCCAGCGAATCCGGAACCAGCGCGATGTTCTTTTCGCCGGCGGCCTTCTTTTCGGTGTAGGCCTTGACCCAGTCTTCCCAGTGCTTTCCGGCGGCGCGATCTTTTCCGGAAAATTCCAAGCGGGCGATCTGGGCGTAGCTCAGCTTGCGCTTTTCTTCTGCCTTTGGAGTAAAGTACTGAACAAAAGACTCCACGAGCGTGGCACCAGTGACGCGATTGAAGATGTAGGCTTCGATTTTTTCGCCGGACTTGAGCGTGATGGTGACGTCGCCGCGATAATCGAAAGCCTTTTCGAGAGCTTCGCGCAGTGCTTCGTCGCTGGCAAGCTCGGGAACCCAGCCCTCGAGCTCTTCATGCTCCGTCCCGGGAGCCAACTCCAGAGCTTCGACCTGTTCCAGCGTGTACTTCAGCACCTCCGCGGTCATGCGCGCGTCCCCTCGAGTTCACGATCCCGATGCGTGATATTCACCAGCGACGACGGTCCGTGTGGCATGGGCTCGTTGAGCAAGTTGAGCGCATGCTGGTCGGGATAGAGCGAGAAGCTGCCCTTGACCATGGCGAAGAAGCCCTTGAGCGAGCCGAAGCCTTCGAGCACAGCTGTTGGCTCATAACCGCAGCTCACCATGCAATTGGCGCACTTGGGATTGCCCGACGCCACGCCGTACTCTTCCCACTTTGTGGTTTCCATCAGCTCCCGAAAGGTTTCCGTGTAGCCGTCCTGCAGCAGGTAGCAGGGTCGCTGCCAGCCAAAAATATTGAAGGCAGGCGAGCCCCAAGGCGTGCACTCATAGTTGCGATCGCCCATCAGGAACTCGAGAAAGAGCGGCGACATATTGAACTTCCAGGTCTTCTTGCGGTTCGACAGGATGGCGCGGAAGAGCCGGCGCACGCGGGCGCGGCCCATGAAGTGCTTCTGATCGGGCGCCTTTTCATAGCTGTAGCCGGGCGAGAGCACGATGCCCTCGACGCCCATCGCCATCACCTCGTCAAAGAAGGCGCGAACAGGGTTGGGATCGGTGCCGTCAAAAAAGGTTGCGTTGGTGGTGACGCGGAAGCCGCGCTTGACGGCCTCCTTGATGCCTTCGACAGCGATATCCCAGCCGCCCTCGCGGCAGACGGAGAAATCGTGCTCATCGCGCTGGCCGTCGAGGTGGACGGAGAAGGTCAGATATTTTGACGGAGTGAACTCCGGGAGGCGGCGCTTGAGCTCGAGCGCGTTGGTGCAGAGGTAGACGTATTTCTTGCGCGCGACAAGGCCGTTGACGATTTCGACGATCTGCGGATGAAGCAGCGGTTCGCCGCCGGGGAGGGAGACCATGGGCGCGCCACATTCCTCAATGGCAGCGAAGCACTCCTCAGGCGTGAGTTGCTTTTTGAGAATGTGCGGCGGATATTGCACCTTGCCGCAGCCGGCGCAGGCCAAGTTGCAGCGGAAGAGCGGCTCAAGCATGAGCACAAGCGGATAACGCTTGTTGCCCTTGAGCCGGTTCTTGAGGACGTAGGTTGCCACCGTCCACATCTGGGAGATTGGTACTGCCATCAGCGTTTTCCCTCAGGGGCGGAAGCCCCGGTGTTTCTTAGCTCGCAGCCGGTAGCTCGTACCCGGCAGCTATAAAACTCACTCGTTCTCTTCGATGCTCAACGCAACAGCAAAACAGCTACAGGCTACCGGCTCCCGGCTGCAAGCTGGTTGTTTCTTTCCATCGCACGCTTATACGCGGTGAGCGCCATGAGCGGGAAGTACTGGCGGTACATGGTGTAAGCCAGATAGAAAACCTTGGGAAAGCCCGTTCCCGTGATGATTGCCTGGCGCGTCGGGCCCTCGCCCATCGACTCTTCCCAGCTTCCGTCAGCATGCTGGCGCTCAAGCAACCAACGCACGCCCTTGGCGACGGAGTCGGAGCGATCGTCGCCCGCGGCAAGCAGGCCTAGCATCGCCCATGCGGTTTGCGAAGGCGTGCTCGGACCAATGCCGCGCGTGTCAGGATCGTCGTAAGTGCCGCAGGTCTCGCCCCAGCCACCATCGGGATTCTGCACCATGCGAATCCACTCCGCTGCCTGCTGGATTTGCGGCTCGAGGTGGTCGACGCCGATAGCATCGAGCCCGCGCAAAACAAGAAACGTTCCGTAAAGATAGTTGACGCCCCAACGGCCGAACCAGCTTCCGTCCGGCTCCTGTGCGCTGAAGATGAATTTGATGGCGAGCTCGACGCGCTTGTCGGCTCGCGTAAAGCCGTAGACGGCCAGCATCTCGAGCATGCGCCCGGTGATATCCACGCTGGGCGGATCGAGCATGGCGTTGTGATCCGCGAAGGGGATGTACTGGAAGATCATCTTGGTGTTGTCGCGGTCAAAGCTGCCCCAGCCGCCGTTCCGGCACTGCATGGCGAACTCCCAGGCGATGGCTCGCTGCGCGACCTGGTGTTGATAGCGTTCGCGCGGATTGTCGACTTTGCTCAACGCAAGCAGAACCTGCGCGGTGTCGTCGGTGTCGGGATAGAACTCGTTGTTGAATTCGAAGTACCAGCCGCCGGGTTCGGTTTTTGGGACTTTGACGGCCCAATCCCCCTTGTGGCGAACCTCTTTGGCCAGCATCCAGTCGACGGCCTTGATCATGCGCGGATCGGTCCGCGGCACGCCCGCCTCGCCCAGCGTGTAGACGGCCTGCGCCGTGTCCCATACCGGACTCATGCAGGGCGTCATGCGGAAAGTCGGCTCCGGCATTTCTGGCGTGGCCGGCTGTTCGATGCCGAGCTTTTCAAATTCGTCGCGCGCGCGGATCACCTGCGGATCGTCTTCGCTGTAACCCAGGCAGCGCAGCGCGATGATGGCGTTGAGCATGGCGGGATAAATGGCGCCGAGACCGTCAGTCATCTCTAGCCGCTCCAGCATCCACTTCTCCGCGCGCTTCATCGCCAGAGTGCGCAGCGGGCGCAGGTGAACGGCTTCAGACCAGTGCATGAGCCGGTCCAGAATGAGGAAGAAATTGCGCCAGGAGATGAGGTGTTTGCGATCGATGCGCACTCGGAGAATGGAATTGGCTCGGCCGCCCACGAACAACTCGTCGATTCCCTGCTCCGGGGGAATTTTCTTGTACGGCTTTTTTGCGTACATGATGGCCAGCGGGACGAGAATGGAGCGCGACCATGCGGAGATCTCGTAAATATTGAAGTAGAACCAATTGGGAAAGAGGACGATCTCAGGCGGAATGGCGGGGACGGCGTCGTAGTCGTACTCGCCCAGCGCGCAAAGATACATTTTGGTGAAGGTGTTACACGCGGTGACGCCGCCATGAGCGAGTACCCATGCGCGGCACTTGGCGAGGCGCAGGTCGTGGGGGCCGATGCCCATGAGCTTGGCCGCGGAGTAGCATTTGACCGAGAGCGAGATGTTGCCGGGCCCGCCGGGATAGATGCTCCAACTGCCATCTTCGTTCTGGTAGCGCATCATCTCCGCGCAGGCGCGCTTGAGCCGGCCCGGATCGCCGCTCTCGAGCAGCGTGTGCAGAAAGATGTAGTCGGCTTCGAGCATCGAGTCGGCCTCGAGCTCGCCGCACCAGTAGCCGTCAGGGTGCTGGAGCGAGAAGAGGCAATCGCGCGCGCCGGCGATGGCCGACTCCACATCGGCGAGGTCTGCATCGATTCGGCCAAAGCGGGGGACCGCGGTGGGCGTTTTTGGCTGATCCTGAATCATGTGGTCTCGAAAATCCGAACCCTCAACTGGAACACGGAAATCTGTCTTCATGTTCCGCGTTAGATGCACGTCCTGATGCTGTGTGCCGGGCCGATGTACCGCCGGCTTGGTGAACGAACAGGGACAGGCTCGGCCCCGCCAGCGCTGCCAATTGCTTGCACAATCTCAGGAGGCAGGCCGAACCGTACATTTTCCGGCATGACCTCAATCTCTTCGACGTCTTCGAAGCCGTTCTGTCGCAGATAACTGACCACGTCTTCGACCAGGATCTCAGGCGCCGAAGCTCCGGCAGTGACTGCGACATTTTCAACGCCGGCGAGCCATTTTGGATCGATGGCCTGGGAGTTATCGATGAGATACCCGATGGTGCCGAGGTTGCGCGAAACCTCGACGAGGCGGTTGGAGTTGGAGCTGTTTGTGGAGCCGACGACGAGCACGAGGTCGGCCTTATGGGCCACGTTGCGCACGGCAACCTGGCGATTTTCGGTGGCGTAACAGATGTCCTGCGAGTGCGGTCCGACGATATGGGGAAATTTGATCTTGAGGGCGTGGATGATGTCGCGCGCCTCGTCGAGCGAGAGGGTGGTCTGGGTCAGATAGGCGACACGGTCGGGGTTGGGAAGTTCGAGCGCCTCAACTTCGGCAACGTTTGAAACTACATGAGTTACGTCGGGCGCTTCGCCCAGTGTGCCCTCGATTTCGTCGTGGTCGCGGTGGCCGATAAGCACCAGCGAATAGCCCTGCTTGGCGAACTTTACGGCCTCAAAGTGCACTTTGGTGACAAGCGGGCAGGTGGCGTCAATCACCTTTAAATTGCGGCCTTTGCTGCGCTCGCGGACGGCGGGCGAGACGCCATGGGCGCTGTAGATGACGCGCTGGCCGTCGGGCACGTCGTCGATTTCGTGGACGAAGATCGCGCCCTTTTCCGCTAACTCATTCACGACATAGCGGTTATGGACGATCTCGCGACGGACGTAAATCGGCGCGCCGAAGGTCTCAAGAGCGATCTTGACGATGTCGATGGCGCGGACTACTCCGGCGCAGAAACCACGTGGTTTGAGCAGCAACACCCGCTTCTTGCCACGGGAAGCGTTGCCCGAACTGTGATTGGAGCCGTGATGGGGAATGGATTCAGCGGCAGTTGTGGTCACATTTCCAAGTATACCAATGGGCAGGGTAAAGGGACAGGAGAGAAAAGCAAGCCGAGCAGGCATCCGCAACAGCAGTGCGGCCAGCCGATCAATCGATCCTCAAACCCAGCGAAGCGCGGGCTGATTTTGCTGAATTTGTTCGCCCGCCTGCCTAATTCAGATCCTGCGCGCAGTGGTCATAGTAGCTCTGTATTCTGATTTGCCGGGCGGCATACTGAGTTATGAAAAAGATTCTGCTCGGCCTCGTGCTCATCTTCTGCTTCGCATTACCCTATGCGGCGCAGGCGCAGATTGTGGTTGTCGTTCATCACCGCCACCATCACCATCATCATCACCCCTACCTCCAACTCGGCCAGTAATCGGTTGAGAATCCTGTTGTCCCACCCTTGCCGCGATTGTTTCCTCGAATAGAAACGACAAGGATGGGGCGCTCGGACCGCAAGCGGTCGACAAGAAAAGATAAGGCTCTCCTGTCCTTCGCGGAGACGAAGTTGATGGGCGAGAGATGCAAGAGACACTACAAAACGAATCGGAAAGTCCCTTCCCGCCGGAGAGGTTGGGAGCTCGCTCTAGTGGTGGTGGTTGGCCGCTTCGGCCGCTTCCCTGATCTCGTGCTTTGCCTGATCGAGCAGATCTTTCGCGCGAGCAGCATGGCCGCCCAAATCCCACTCATTCGCCTGCTGCGCTGCGGTGAGGCGGTCGTAGGCACGATTGATCAGGTCTTGCGCCGCCATGAGGTTGGGGTGACGAGCGCCCTGTGCGACGAGCACGCCGCTTGCAAAACAAACCAAACCCAAAACGGAGCCCGAAAGGAATTTGCTTCTTGTCATAGGGAAAACCCCCGGACGCCACCATACAGACGGCGGCGATGTGCTGGCAACTGAAAAATCGATGAAATTACAAGCTATTGTGCGGATTGACAGGCTGGACGCATAGCGTCCGCATTGAGCGGCGCGGGGTGTCCCCTAAGTCCGCAGGATCCCTCCTAATCGGGGATATGCGCCGCGCAGTGAATGTGATATTATTTTGATTGAGGTTAATCAACGTTCATCAATGACTATCGTGAATCGGCTTCCCATTACCAAAGCGCGCATCAATCTGGGGCAGATTGCCCGGCGGGCGCATAACAGCAAGGAGTACTTCATCCTGGAGAAGGACGGGATTCCCGTGATCGGCATCATGGCCGCCAACGAAATGGAAGACTACCTTGAGCTGCGCGACCGGAAAGTCAAGTCGTCCATCGCGGCGAGCGCGAAGGACCGCACTGCCGGCAAGACGCGGCCCGCTGCGAAGCTGCTTGGTGAATTGAAGCGGAGCGCCATTAGAAAGACGGCGTAATTCCGACCGCGCCCATGAACGCGCCCGCGTACTCCGTCCTTACGACCTCGCACTTCGACCGGCTGATGAAGAAATTGGCGCCCAAGCATCCTGAGCTTGCGGAGCGATTTGAACGAGCAATCGCGATCCTCGCTTCAGACCCCTATAACAAAAGCGGTAAATACGCGATCAAAAAACTTGTCGAAGTTGCGGCGGGAGAAGGCCAGTACCGGCTGCGCTCGGGGCGATTCCGTTTCCGCTACGACGTCGAGGGGACTGAGGTTGTGCTCCACTATTGCGGGCTGCGGCGGGAGGATACGTATTGATTTGAATCCCAGGTCTCAAGAGCGAGACCCGGGATACCCGGCCCTATCATGCCTTTGCGCCAGCTCGAATCAATAAGGATCTGACCTGAGGGTCTTCGGCGACCGCCAGCGAGCTCTTGCCGGAGTCCGTTCTAGCGTTGACGTCAGCTCCCTTGTCAATCAATACTTTTAGTACCTCGACGTGACCTCTATGGGAGGCCCACATTAATGCGGTCCTCCCGGGATACCCTCCGCCTATCGACTTTGCACTGACGTTGGTCTCCGCGTTGAGAAGCGACTTTACTACCTCGATGTGGCCTTCGTCGGAAGCGTACATCAGTGCCGTCCTGCCATCGACCTGCTCGGTCGCGGTAGCCCTTGCCCCTTTCGCGAGCAGAGCCTGCACAATGTCGAGGTGTCCCGACTGGGAGGCCCACATCAGCGCGGACCAACCATCTCGCGGTGTGGCATTAACGTCGGCCCCCTTGTCGATCAGCAGCTTCACCACCTCGCGGCTCCCCTTTCTCGGAGGAGCGGCAAGTACCAGCGCGGTATATCCGCCGGTGTCCTTGATATTTACCTTGGCCCCTCTATCGAGCAGCACCTTCACGACATCGAGGTGACAATCCGCTGAGGCAAACATCAGGGCCGATCTGCCGTCATTTCTTCTGGCATTGACTTGGGCCCCTTTGGCAAATAGATTCCACCACGGCTTTCTGCGTTTAAGGAGCGCCTCCACCACCCTGAGACGCCCGTTCAAGGCGGCCGCCATCAGCGCCGTCTGTCCCAGCTTGTCCCTTGCATTGGCGTCAGCCCCGTCGTTGAGCAGGGCTTCCACTGCTATTGAATCTCCAAGCCCTGCTGCAGCAATCAGATCCTCAGCAACCGTGATTGGCATCGTGAGCCCCCTTATTCTTGAGGACATTCTAGCGGGATTGAGTGATGTTGCAGGTGCTGGAGAGTGATCTTTTCCTCAGATGGGCAAGATTTCAACCGGTCTTTTGCAGGGGCGTTAGAGGCTTCGTGGCGTCTAGAATCGGAGGTGGTATGTCTGAATTCACGCACCTGCATTTGCATACGGAGTATTCGCTGCTTGACGGCGCTTGCGACGTCTACAAGCTCGTGGACCGCGTGGCGGCGCTGGGGCAGAAGTCCGTCGCCATGACGGACCACGGGAATATTTACGGAGCGGTGCACTTTTTTGACGCGGCCGAAGCGAAGGGCGTGAAGCCGATCCTTGGGTGCGAGCTCTACGTGTGCAAAAGTGAAGACCATCGCGCCGAGGCGCCCAGGAACGACTCTGGCGGCGTGAGCCTGCCTTCAACGGGCAACTCGCGGACCAGCGAGTACAACCATCTGCTGGTGCTGGCCCAGAACGAAGAAGGCTACCAGAACCTGATCCGGCTGACGTCTGAGGCGAGCCTGAACGGGTTTTACCGGAAGCCGCGGGTGAGCAAGAAGTACCTGGCGGAGCATGCGAAAGGGTTGATTGGATTCTCGGGTTGCCTGAGCGGCGAGTTGTGCGAGGTGCTGGGCGACGAGAATTTGGACGCCGCGGAGAGATACTTCAAGGCCAAGGCGGTGGCGCAACAATATGAGGACATCTTCGGCAAAGGGAATTTCTTCCTCGAAATTCAGGATCAGGGGCTGCAGGAGGAGAGAAAGATTCAGGCGGATTTGTACCGGCTGGAAAAAGATCTGGAAATTCCGCTGGTAGTGACGAACGATTCGCATTACCTCTGTGGCGACGATAGCCACGCGCACGACGTAATGCTGTGCGTGCAGACCGGCTCCAAAATCCACGACGCCAACCGCTTCAAGTTCGATAGCGACCAGTTCTTCGTGAAGAGCGCCGACGAGATGGCGCAGGTGTTCAGGGATTCGCCGGCGGCGATCGCGCGGACGATGGAGATTGCCGAGCGCTGCAACTTGACGCTGCACAAGGTGGACACTCCATTTCCCGATTTCGCGGTACCGGCGGGACACACGTCGGAGAGCTACTTCGAGGAGGTATGCCGCGCGGGGTTGAAGAAGCGGATGGAGACGGCGGTGCGCCAACTGGAGCTGCGCGGAGTGAGGCGCGCAACGCCGGATGAGTACGAGTCGCGGCTGAACTTCGAGATCGGCATCATCAAGCAGATGAACTACTCGGGATATTTCCTGATCGTGTGGGACTTTATCAAGTATGCGCGCGATCATGGGATTCCGGTGGGGCCGGGACGCGGATCGGCGACGGGGTCGCTGGTGGCGTATGCGATGGAGATCACGAACATCGATCCGCTGCAGAATGTGCTGCTCTTCGAGCGGTTCCTGAACCCGGAGCGCGTCACCATGCCGGACATCGACGTGGACTTCTGCATGAACCGGCGCGGCGAAGTGATCGAATACGTCACGCGCAAGTACGGGCGCGAGCAGGTGGCGCAGATCATCACGTTTAATACGATGGCGGCCAAGGCGGCGATCAAGGATTGCGGGCGCGCGATGGACATGCCCTATGGCGACGTGGACCGCATTGCGAAGCTGATTCCGGCGACGATTGGAGTGACGATCGATGCGGCGCTCAAGGAATCTCCGGATTTGCGCAAGGCCTACGACAGCGACAAGCAGGTTCGCGAGCTGATTGACACGGCCAAGAAACTGGAGGGGCTGGTGCGCGGGGCGGGCGTTCATGCGTCGGCGGTAGTGATTGCGCCGCGTCCGCTCACGGAACTGGTGCCGCTGAACCGGACCAAGAACGATGAAATTGTGACGGCCTACGATATGAAGGCCGTGGAGAAGATGGGCCTGCTGAAGATGGACTTCCTGGGCCTGACCACGCTGACGGTGATTACCGATTGCCTGAAGCTGATTGAGCAGACGCGCGGGGAAAAACTCGACATCGATCTGTTGCCGATGGACGATCCGGAGACTTTCAGGCGCGTGTTTCACACGGCGCTGACGTCGGGGGTGTTTCAGTTTGAGTCGGGCGGGATGCGCGACGTGCTGCGACGCTACAAGCCGGACACGGTAGAGGACTTGACAGCGCTGAATGCGCTCTACCGGCCGGGGCCGATGGACATGATCGACGATTTTGTTGAGCGCAAGTGGGGGCGCCGCAAGGTGGAGTTTCTGCTGCCGCCGTTGGAAGGGATTTTGAAGGATTCGTTCGGCGTCATTGTCTACCAGGAGCAGGTGATGCGCATCGCCAACGTGCTGGCGAGCTACTCGCTGGGCGAGGCGGATATTCTGCGGCGCGCGATGGGGAAAAAAGATCCCAAGGCGATGGCGGAACAGCGCGATCGTTTTATGACGGGCGCGGCCAAGCTCGGGCATCCGAAGGCGGCGGTGGAAGAAATCTTCGAGCAAATGGCGAAGTTTTCGGGGTACGGATTCAACAAGTCGCACTCGGCGGCGTACGCGCTGGTGGCGTACCAGACAGCATATTTGAAGACGCATTATCCGGTGGAATTCATGGCGGCTCTGCTGACGTCGGAGACGTCGAAACCCGACAGCGTGGTGAAGTACATCGGCGAATGCCGCGAGATCGGCATTCGCGTGGAGCCGCCGGACGTGCAGGTGAGCGGCGCGCAGTTCACGCCGCACACGGTCGAGGATCGCCAGGCGATTCGCTTCGGGCTGGCTGCGGTGAAGAACGTTGGCGGCAATGCGATCGAATCGATTTTGAAGGCGCGCGCGGAAGCCGGCGGGCGATTCAAGAGCTTCTGGGAGTTTTGCGAGAAGATCGACCTCCGGTTAATGAACAAGCGGGTGATCGAGTCGCTGATCAAGGCGGGCGCGCTGGACTCGCTGGGCACGCGCGGGCAGTTGATGGCAGCAGTGGACAAAGCGATGGAGCGGGCGCAGAAGGCGCAGCGCGATGCGGAGCAAGGACAGAGCGGATTGTTTGGTCTATTCGACGAGACACCTGCGCGGGGGCGCGAGGCGGATGCGCTGCCGGCTGCCGCCGACTGGGAGGAAAGCGAGCGGCTGGCGAACGAGAAAGAAGTGCTGGGATTTTTCGTGTCGGGGCATCCGCTGGACAAGTACGCGGAAAAGTTGCGCAACTTGACGGGCGTGATCACTGTTGCCGAGGCGCTGGAGCGCAAGCCGCCGGAGCGGCGCTGGGGCGCGCAGGCGGATATGGCGGACGAGCTTCAGGTGGCGGGGATTATTCACGGACTGCGCGTGCAGAAGAGCCGGCGCGACCAGCGGCTCTACGCGCAAGCGTCGCTGGAAGACGCGACGGGCAAGATCGAGCTGATTTGCTTTGCGCGCGACTATGAGCGGCTGGCGCAGCGATTGAAGATTGAGGCGCCGGTACTGGTGCGCGGAACGCTGATGGGCGACGAGGATGCGGCGCCGAAGATTGCGGTGAGCCAGGTGCAGGCGCTCGAAGATGTGCAAGTGAAGCTGCCGGGCGGCGTGCGCATTCGCATTAATCTTGATCGCGCTACGGATGAGATTCTGGCGCAACTGAAGAGCGCCGCGGAGGCTGCTCCAGGACCGGGAAAGGTGATGCTGCAGCTCGAGAAAAAGGGCGAGTACGCGGTGATTCTGGAACCGGAAGGCATGAGCGTGGCAGCTGACCGCGGCTGGGTCGAGCGCGTGGAAGAGCTGGCCGGCAAGGGCTCTGTGCAGGCGGTGGGATAGAGCGGTGGCGAGTGAGCAGGCTGGCCGCGCTGTGCGGAGGGCGGTTCTGCTCGCAGTGGGCGCACTAGAAGAGCCGGGCAACTTATGGCGATGTGCGTGGCGTTCGCCGCGCTAAAATGATCCACATGCAAATTAGAAAGGCCGTGATTACGGCTGCGGGTAGGAACCAGCGCAACCTGCCGATGCAGACCTTGTTTGACCAGCAGGGCGTGGAGCGCTCGGTGCTGAGCCTGGTGGTGCGCGAAGCTGTGCGCGCAGGCATCACCGATGTGTGCATCGTCGTGTGGCCTGGCGACGAGGAACCCTACGCTCGGCTGCTGGCCGACGACGGCGCGAGGCTGACGTTCGTTGTGCAGCAGGAAGCTCGGGGCTACGCGCACGCCGTGTTCAGCTCCAGGAGCTTTGTGAAGGACGAGCCGTTTCTGCACTTCGTTGGCGATCACATTTATGTTGGCCAGGAAGCGAGCGGAAGCGCGAAGGGCCTGGTTGAAGCAGCGGCGGCTGAAGGTTGCGCGATTTCTGCGGTACAGGTGACGCGAGAGAGCCTGCTTCCCTTCTACGGAACCGTGGGCGGACAGCCGGTTACGGGCAAGCCGGGCTTGTATCGCGTGGAGACGGTGCGCGAGAAACCGACGCCGACAGAAGCGGAACAAGACCTGATCGTTCCCGGGCTGCGCAGCGGGCAGTACTTGTGCTTCTACGGCATGCACGTGCTCACGCCGGCGATTTTTGCGATTCTCTCGGAGATGCTGATCGCAGCGACCGCGGGGCGCGTAACCCTTTCTGCGGCACTGGCTGTGTTGGCCGAGCGTCAGCAGTACCTGGCGATGATTCAGACGGGCCAACGCTTCGATGTGGGCGTGAAGTATGGATTGTTTACCGCGCAGCTCGCGCTGGCGTTGAGCGGGCAGGATCGCGACAATGTTCTGACTCACCTTGTAAACGTTCTTGCTGCTCGCGAGATGCCCGTGAAGGGAGAAGGTGCGTGAGCGGACTATGGAAGATCATCACCGCGGCTGATCCGCAGATTCGAAATCGCTCCCTCGATGATTCTTGCCGAAACGCAACAACGGAACAATTACTGGACGAAGCGGCAGAGCTCGAGAGGCTCAGGCACTCAAGCGAAAACCTCTACGAGCGGGTGCGGGCCCTCTTTTTTCTTTACGCGATCCATCGATTTCACCTGCCGGCAAGAGACGACGCGATCGCGACCGGCAAAGCGCTGATCCCCTTTCATGGTTACGAACAATTGTTGAGCCGGAGGTATGAAGAGGCCATCGGGATCTTTCTCGCTGCCCAGGAGGGCGAGGGACCGAGCGACGGCATTTCCAGCGCGCTGGCCGCCGCGTATCGCGGGCTCGCGTTTCAGACGCTTGCCGACCAGGTGCGGCGAAGCGTGCGGTCGGTGCGAGGCAATCAATGGATGTTTCGCACGGGCCACCCCGCCGATTATGCGCTGCGCATTCGGCCGGAACTGCTCATGCGCGGCAACGGCGATCCCTTCCCGATTTTGTGCGAGGCGACGCCCGTGCGCATGGACTTGAGCCACAGCGGGTGGAGCGACATCTTTTTTCTGGGGATGGATCTGCCGGAGATGGCGCGCGTGCTGAACGTGTCGATCGATCTGGCGATTCATGAAGCGAACGCAGCGGGGCCGAAGCCTCCGGTCGAAACCTATCTGCGCGTGGTCGACCGGCCCGTGATTCGGCTGGTGAGCGTCGATCTGGACGCGACGGCGGAGATCGGCGACCTGCAGGAGCTGTTCGATTTCGGGCGCGATTATCTGGGGCTGCTGAAGGCAGCGTTGATCGCATCGGGCATCGTGCCGCCGGGAATGGAAGGTTCGGGCCAGCCGCTAACCGCGGTTCTTGCACAGTTGATGGGGCGCGAGGGGCTGGGGATTGAAATCGTTAGCCACGTAAACAACATCCCGAAGGGATCGAGGCTGGCAGTTTCGACCACTCTGCTAGCGTCGCTGATCTCGGTGCTCATGCGCGCGACGGGGCAGGCGAGGTCGCTCACGGGACCGCTTGCGGAAGCGGAGCGGCGTGTCGTGGCGGCGCGCGCGATTCTTGGCGAATGGCTGGGCGGGTCGGGCGGAGGCTGGCAGGATTCAGGAGGCGTTTGGCCGGGGATCAAGCTGATTGAAGGCGTGCGTGCAGCAGAGGGCGATCCGGAGTTCGGGATCAGCCGCGGGCGACTGCTGCCGAATCACCGGATTCTGACTGAGACCGAGGTGAGCGCGGAGACACGGCGACGCCTGCAGGAGAGCCTCGTGCTAGTGCACGGCGGCATGGCTCAGGATGTGGGCCCGATCCTGGAGATGGTGGCGGAAAGATACTTGCTGCGCTCGGATGCGGAGTGGGCCGCGCGGCAGACGGCCTGCAAAATTCTGGACGAGATCATCGCGGATTTACACATGGGCGAAGTGCGCGCGATTGGCGGCGCCACCCAAAGGAATTTCGATGGACCGATCCAGACCATCATTCCGTGGGCGAGCAATTTGTATACGGAAACGCTGATCCGCAAAGTGCGCGCCGAGTTTGGCGACGCGTTCTGGGGATTCTGGATGTTGGGCGGGATGTCGGGCGGCGGGATGGGATTCATCTTCGATCCCAAGCGGAAACCCGAGGCGCAGCAACGCCTCGGCGATCTCATGCGCGAAGTGAGCGGAAAGCTGGCTGGCGGCGTGGCGTTTGCGATGAAGCCGGTGGTCTATGACTTTTCGATCAATGAGCGCGGGACGTTTGCCGAACTGAAGCTGGGCGCCGATGCAATCCTGCCTGACGACTATTACAACACTGTGCTGCCAGCGATGCTGCGCAAGGATCAGCGGCTTTTGTCGGAATGCGAGCGAGGCGACCTGGAGCGGTTCAGCTCACTCTCTCATGACGCGCCGGGCGCGCGCGAGCGTGCGCGGGGCTTTCTCGACCGGTTGCTGCCGCATGGCAATCGCGACGAGGAGCAAGCGGAGACGTTGGACTCGGTGCTGGCCAGGAACGGATTCGATCCGGTCCAGCACGAGCGCATTCAGGCAGAGTTACGCGCCGGACACATCGGAGTGGCGCAGAACCGGCTGCCGGCATCGGTTCAGATTGAAGATGTGGCTGCGGAACAATTATTTGACGCGCGGCGGGAAGTGGACACGAAGTTCACAAAGATGGGGGAAGAAGCGCTTGCGGCCGGCACAGTCGCGGTGGTGACGTGGAGCGGCGGCGCGGGCAGCCGATGGACGCACGGCGCTGGCGTGGTCAAGGCGCTGAGCCCTTTCTGCAGACTTGCCGGCACACACCGCACGTTCCTTGAGGTGCACCTGGCGAAGAGCCGGCGGGCTGGGAAGCGTTTTGGATGCGAGGTGCCGCACGCGATTACGACGAGCTACCTGACGCACGGGCCAATCGAAGAAGTGCTGCAGCGAGAGGGCGCGTACGGGTACACAGGGCCGCTGTATCTTTCCGCGGGGCAGAGCGTGGGGTTGCGGCTGATTCCGACGGTGCGGGATCTGCGCTTTGCGTGGGAGGATACGCCGCAGCAGTTGCTCGACGCGCAGGCGCAGAAGGTGCGCGAGAGCGTGCGCGCAGCGCTGATTGCGTGGGCGCGGCAGGCGGGCGAAGCGAACAGCTACACCGATAATCTTCCGCTGCAATGCTTGCACCCGGTGGGGCATTGGTACGAGATTCCTAATCTGTTCCGCAGCGGCGTGCTCGCGGCGATGCTCGAGGCAAGGCCGCAGTTGCGGACGCTGATGGTTCACAACGTGGACACGGTGGGCGTCAATGTCGATCCCGGAATTCTGGGCTGGCACATCGCGCGCAAGGCAACGATGACGGCGGAGGTGGTGACGCGGCGCATCGAGGACCGAGGCGGAGGCCTGGCAAGCGTCGATGGGCGCGTGCGTCTGGTCGAGGGATTGGCGCTGCCGTCGGAGGAGATCGAATTCTCGCTCTCTTATTACAACTCGAATACATTCTGGATCGACATCGACGCGCTGCTGAAGGTTTTCGGTCTGAGCCGAAGGGACTTGCGAAACGAAGAGAAGCTGGCGGTGGCGATGCGCACCATGGCTGCGCGCATGCCGACGTACATCACGCTGAAGGACGTGAAGAAGCGCTGGGGCAAGGGCCAGGAAGACATTTATCCCGTGGCGCAATTCGAGAAGCTGTGGGGAGATATGACGGCGCTGCCGCAGATAGCGTGCGAGTACGTGATTGTGCCGCGGGCGCGCGGGCAGCAACTGAAAGAGCCTGCGCAACTGGATGGGTGGCTACGCGACGGGTCAGCGGAATACGTGACGGGGCTGTGCGAGTTCGCGGACTGATGCGCGTGAGCGACTTGAAGAACGCTCAGTGATTCTGAGGCCCGGATACAACGTGCAGGACTGCGTCGTATGCCGGCTTCGGCTGGCCGCTGCGATCAAAGAGCAGCGGATAATTGGTGCGCCCCTGCACCGGCCAGTCATTCAGCCAGGAATCGCCATCGGTGACGCCCCAGAATGTGACTCGCTCGACCGTATCGCGGTGCTTTACGTACACGCGAAAGAGGTCTGAATAGCGCTTGGACAACTCCTGCTGGACGGCGCCGGGAAGCCCTTTGATGTACGGATTCAGCGCGGCTTCCTGCTGAATCCTCAGATTCACGTCGGCGCTCGGCTGGGCGCCCGCGTTGGGCAGCACCGATATATCCAACTCCGTGATCGCCACCTTGACGCCGAGCGCAGCGAAAGCCGAGATCGTGGCGTCCTCCTGCTCTGAAGTCGGCCAATCTAAATGATCGTGGCCCTGGATGCCGACGCCGGCGATGGGGATTCCTTCGGGTTTCAGTTTCTTGATGAGCGTAATTGCGCCGCTGCGCTTTGGCTCGTTTTCCAGGTTGTAATCGTTGTAGAAAAGCTCCGCCTGCGGATCGGCCTCGTGCGCGAATTGGA
This sequence comes from Acidobacteriaceae bacterium, assembly GCA_003138515.1. Classification (GTDB taxonomy): domain Bacteria; phylum Acidobacteriota; class Terriglobia; order Terriglobales; family Acidobacteriaceae; genus Telmatobacter. Next base: position 27,292 of record PLGG01000090.1, read on the forward strand.
ACGCTTTCTCGATGTAGTCGGGGCCGATGATCTTGTACCAGAGCGACTGGCGCAACGTGCCATCCTCGTTGAGCGCTTCATTGACGACGTCCCAGCTCCGGATCTTGCCTTTGTAGCGGCCGACGACCGTGTCGATGTGATCCTTCAGCCTGGCGAGCAATGCATCGCGGGTCAACAGATTGCCATTTTCGTCTTGAAACACCCAGACCGGAACCTGGCTATGCCAAACCAGTGTATGGCCCACGACGAACATGTGATGCTCTACGCCGTATTCAACGTACAAGTCGGCCAGGCCGAAATCGTATCTGCCCGGCTCGGGATGAATCTTCTCCCACTTGAGGACGTTTTCCGGCGAGATGGAGTTGAACTGCGATTCGATGAGAGCATCGCCGCGTTGATCCTGCCCGGAGATCTGCGCTGCGTTGATGGCTGCGCCGATGACAAAGTCGCCTTTGAAGGCCTGCTTCAAGGTGGCGGGGGCGTGAGCGGCAGCCGCGCCGCAAACCACGATCAAAAACGCGAAAGCAACAGAACGCGTGCCGGCGCGTGAAGTGGTTTGCATGATTCCCTCTTCCCGGAATTCTTGCCAAGCCAATGGTAAACCTATTGGGGTTTGCCAGAAGCGAATCCCTTGCGCCGCTCAGCCAGTTCGAGCGCGATTTTCCGATTGACTTCGCGCGAGATGGGATAGAAGAGCAGGCACACCGCGGTTGCAAAGAACGCCAAGCCGGCCCAGACGCTCGCAGTTAAAAGGATGCCGCTCTGCGCATGCGCGGTCTGCACCGGAGCCTCGGAGACGAAACCATAGAACGAGAAGAGCCAGCCGGCGATGGCGCCGCCAAGGGCGAGACCTGCCCAGAGAGCGAACACGACAGCAGCCGTGACAGTGCCGCTGGCGCGGCGGCCCGTCTTCCACTCGCCGTAGTCGGCTACGTCGCCCATCATCGCCCAGAGAATGGGGCCCGACAAACCAAACGAGAACTGGCGCAGCACTTCAGTACCGATGATGACGACGGTGGCGTGCGGAGAAATGAACAGGAGCGCCGTACTAAATGCGCCCGCAAGAAACATGCTGGCGATAAAAAGCTGACGCTTGCCCACGCGGACCGCGACCGCGGTGGAGCATGCAACACCGGCGACTAGCGAGGCCAGCCCAAATCCGCTGAACCACGAGAAGAGGTTCGCATTGCCCGCCACATAGCGGAAATAGGGCAGCATCACGTTTCCGCGGATTACGATCGCCATGAAATAGAACAACGTGGCCATAAAAAGCACCACCCAAGAACGATTCTTGAAAAGGTCGGAGAGATCCTGACCGAGATCGGCCTTTTGCTGCGGGTCGGGTTGGACGCGCTCCTTGGTGGACAGGAAGGCAATGATGAAAAAGATGACGCTGAGAACCGAGAGCAACCCCATAGTGAGCTGATAGCCAAGCGCGTCGTTGCCGTGGCCGAAGAACCTGACCATAGGAATCGCGAGGCTGGCGACGATGAAGCCGGCGGAGTTGGCAAAGATTTGCCGATAGGAAGCGATGCTGGTCCGTTCATCGGGGTCGGACGTCATGACCGCGGTGAGCGAGGCGTACGGAACATTGTTGACCGTATAAACGACCCGCAGCAGGATGTAGGTCGTCCACGCATAGATGATCTTGGCGGCGGGGCTGATATTGGGCGTGGTGAAGGTGAGCACGCCAATGACGCCGAAAGGTACTGCGGACCACAACAGCCAGGGGCGAAACTTGCCCCAACGTGTGTTTGTGCGGTCGGCAATGACGCCCATGACCGGATTGAGGCACGCGACCCCAAGCCCGACGACGAGGAAGAGCGTTCCGGCCTGAGCCGGCGTAAGGCCAAAGGTGTGGGTGTAGAAGTCCAACTGCAAGGCCAACATGGCCTGGAAGACGAAATTGGCCGCCATATCACCCAGGCCATAGCCAAACTTCTCACCGAAGGAGAGCCTTTCAGTCATAGGTGCCTCGTCTTTCCACGGCGCTTGCGGCCGCTTTCTCACCTGTTCTGCTCGAGCCGGACTTCGCGGCTCAAGCAAAAGGCCTGGCGGAATGGAGCTCTTCCCGTCGCGAATGAATCGGCTAAACTACTCACCCTCAAGCCGCAGACCAGTGTAGCCGGAGAACACGCGACGGGCAAGCAGAAAAGCGATTTTCTAAAGAAGCGGGCTGGTCTGCTGCCAGTTTGGACGGGGCAAACCGCGTTTGAAGCCGGATGCGCAATGCACAGATATTGGTGCATCCCGCGCTCCTGCTCACGGCGCATCTTTCAAGACTGGAACTCCCTGCATAAGGTGCTGGATGGGCACTGATGGGTCTACCGCTCCTGTCCCCCAGGAGACCACAGATCCCGTGCTTTCGATGAGCCGCTTAAAATTACAAGAAAAAGACTTCTCAGCGTCGCGGTTGCCTGCTACCCTCTCTTACACGTGAAGAGATCACCGCAACAGGTGATTGATTTCTCCTACTTCCCTGCCCTTCGTTTGTTCGCTATTGCTGGTTCCATTCGATAAAGCGACGCTGTGCTTTTTTGGCGCAACGGGGCATCGGATTTCCGGGCGCGGCCCATCATACGCATTGATCCTGTACGAAGAAATGGAAGACTGGGAAAACAGGTCAGATTGTGGGCCATTTTCTGCTTCGCCGCCTGGCGAGAAGAACTGACTTGCATTTTCGCTTCGTGTGCGGATCAATCCCTCAACCGGGCCGGTTGGCCGAGGATTGGAAGGGGTATCGCGATGAAACTGCCGCATCGTCTCTCCACCGGGTTTGCAATAACGCTGCTCATATTCGGAGCCTGTTGCGTTGCGCGCGCCGCCGAACCTGCCTCTCAAGGAGGAAGGTCAACTGCCGACGACGATCCGCCCGCGGGCAATGCCGCTGAAACGATAGTGATTCCGGGACCGCTGCGGTCGTTCTTGCGCATGGCCGGCATCAGCCAGGAGAGTCAACCCGGCGAGGTGCTCCCGCTGATGGCTCGCAATGCATTCCTCTACGGCCATCAGCTTGGGAAGAAGACGGAATACCTGGTGCTGGAGGACCGGTATGTGCAGGAGGCAAGGCAACTGCAGCCTCTGGCCGTTTGGAATGGCGCGATCCACGTGACGGGTTGCAGCGATGTGGGGCCTCTGATTCAGGTTCTCGGTTACCAGTTCGAGGACGGTTGCAGCCAGAAAGGCGCGACCTTGATCACCGCCAATGCAGACCGCGCGTTTCTCACGCTGGACTCAGGATTTCCGCTGACGAGGCTGGAAGAGTCCCTGCAGCAGGGCACTGAGTTTACATACGCCTATCCGGCGACTCGGGTTCCCGTCTTGTTTCGCGAAGAGGACTGGTTGACGCTCCTTCCGGCGAAACAGCGAGCCGGGCAGTCGCTTCTCGGCCTGCTGATGAACAACGAGAATGCTGACCGGCTCTATTCTGCGCTGGCTCGTCTCGATCCGGAGACCAGGGGAGCTCTTTTCCAGTCGCCCGGACTCGCGCGGTTGCTCTTCTATGCTCCCGTTCTCGACTTTTATGGGAGCCGCCTGTGCGTTCGCAACGGCGCTGTTGTATTGCCCGGAGGCGACGCCGCGGCCCACGCCTGGGAAGAACTGGTTGGGGTGAGTTCGCATTCGCCGGGAGACTTCGTCGTCCGGTTGCTGGCGAAGGACCATGGTTGGCTGGCGGCATACTTCGATGCCCTGGCGCGAGTGAGCCCCGATCAGCAGGCACGTCTCGCACAAGGAGAGCGCCTGAAGAACCTCTATGAGGCTTATCATTCACAAGTTCCCAACGTCGATGCGGCCAGCAGCGTTTTCACAAGGAATCCTGCTCTGCTTCTGCTCTTCAACCGCTTGCAATGGGACGCGTCAGGCCAGCCGCTGATCCCCGGCGATCTGAGCGTTTGGCAGGAGGTGTTCGCGCGGGAGAAGAAGCTGCACCGCGCGCACGACTCGAGCCGGCACGCGGGCAGCGCAGGCAACGCCGAAGAGATTCTCGAGGCTATGGTGGCTTATTCCAACATTACGACGCTGGACGGGCCGGCACAGGTTTATCTGATTCTTAGCGCGATCGATGCCGCGCGACCGGCGGAGAAGCGCCTATCGGGCGATACTGCGCGCCTGCTTGTCGCAAAATACTACACATTGAACGACTGGTATAACATTTTCGTCGAATTTCCGGCGCTGGACGACGCTTCGATCAAGGACTTTATCGATGCGGCCGATCGCATCGACGGCGTCTCGAATCAGTCGCTTCGGTCCAATGCGCTGGGAGCGTTTCAGGCCGAGGTTGGGCTCTGGCAGATCCTGGCGCGGCAAGGACAGATAGCGGAAGACGGCGTGAATTCCTCGTGGCAAAGCGCGGTTCAGGCCTATGGGGACGTTTCTTCGGCGACGCTGCTATTCGATGCGGCGCGCAAGTCGCTCAAATCCATCATTGTTGCCGCCGGGGGCAATGCGGACCCAACCGAGGATGAGGCTGTCGATCTTCTTGCGGGCCCGCGGCAGAGCAGCCCCGAGGGAACGCGCATCCATGACGAACTGGTGCGAAGAATCCGCGCCGTGCTCGACGACCAGCGGCTGGTCTCCTTGGACAATCTCTTCGGACTCTACGATGGCCTGGGCGACATGGCGAAGGGTGCAAAGAACGGCGACAGCCTTCTGGCCCTGGCGGAAACCTTGCGCGAATTCGAGCTGCCGCGGCCTATTTTTACCGAAGGCGAGCGTGTGACCTGGTCACCGTCGGTCTACGTGAACCGTCACGCGGAACTGCAGGTGCGGACCAATCTGTCCAAAGTGATCAAGGCTCCGGGGACACCGGCGCAGTTGGAGTCTGCGCGGGCGCGGCTGGCGCCGTTCCTGAGAGACACACTGGTGGGCCTGAATTACGCCTACTACGAGCCGCCGGGCGCGCAGGTTCTGCACAGCAATCCGCTTTTCGTGCGCTCGCACGATTTCTCGGCGTCTTCGATTCAGGGCGTGGATCAGATCTGGGGCGCGCCGTCGCTGATTGGAATTGGCGCAACAGCCGGCGGCGGCGCCTACCTGATCGGATCGCTCGCAGATTTGCCTTACGTGCTGGCGATGACGGAAGAGGATTTTATCTCGCCGCAGAAACTTCAGGCGCTCATCTGGCGAGAGACAGTGCCAGAACTGCTCGTGAATGCGACTCTGCCTCGTTGGTGGGGCGTGAGCCGCGCCGAGTTGCATGCCGTGAATCTTTATCAGGGCGCCGGAGAGGAACTGATCAAGGGTTCGGCAGACCATGCGGATTTGCGCGAGAAAGTGATCGCGATCTTTAGTGACCGCATGGGATGGGGGGAAGTGGACGAGATGGAGAAATCGCTCGCACACAAGGAAGGCGCGGCGGCTCTGGCAGCGCAGCTGCTTCCCACCGATACCTTCTATCTGGCGGCCGAGTTCCGCAGACGATACCCGGAGCAGGCAGCGCAATGGGGCCCTGCCAACCAGGAACTCGACGATCTGGTGCGGAGAAATCCCGCGGATACGTCTCCGCAAAGGCTGGCCAGGGATTTCGGCTCTCCGCACCCCACGATGGCGGCGACCAATGCCTGCGCTCTGCTGGCGGCAGAACCGTTTCCTGTCTCCGGGGGCGTCGCAAGCCGGCTCTTCGGCGAATCGTGGGAGTCCGGCAACCTTTATTGGGCGCGCCTGGCGGATGAAAAGGGCTATGCTCCGGCAGCGCTCAACGTGCTCATTCCCGAGCTGACTCGGCGGATGGTGGCCAACATCTCCGCCACCAGCATCGACGATTGGCCGGCATTGTTGCGCGCCATGGATCAGACCGGCGAAGAGTTCCGCAAGGGCAAGATTGCCATCGGCACGGCAGGCTTTGCCGGCGGCAGCAACGAAAAAGCGAACGGGGGTTCATAGAGCGATGATCAAAAGAAATAAGACAGTCGCATGTATCGGCGTAGGTTTCTGTGCGTTGCTCCTGCTAGCCGGCGAACCGCGGTTCGCGGCTCAGGATGAGGCAACGCATCTGCGCGTCACCGTGAACCTGGTGCAGTTGAACGTGGCCGTGACCGACAGCAAGGGTAACTACATCAGCGGTCTGAAGCCCGAGAATTTTCAGATCTCCGAAGACAAGATTCCGCAGCGGATCTCGACTTTCGAAGAAGGCAATGGACCCGCGATTCGGCCGAGCGAGAGCATCCAGCCACAGAGCCCGAGCGAGGCGTCCGGCCCCGCCGCGCCGGCGCCGGGCGGCGACGCGATCAGCGCCCCCGATCGCCTGTCCGCCGCCGCAATGGCTTCCACAATGGCCGGGGCGAATATCTTCATTCTCTTCGACACCAGCAACTACATGTATCGCGGATTTGTCTACGCCCAGGACGCCATCTCCGATTTTGTGCGCTCGATGGATAGCGCAAGCCAGATCGCCTTCTATTCGTATAGCCGCGATCTTTCGCGGTCGACTCTGCTCACCGCGGACCGCTTCCGCGTGGTGAACGGCGTGCGCAGCACGGTTGCCGGAGATGACGCCGCGCTCTATAACAGCCTGCTGATTACGGTGAAGGATGCGGCCTCGCTGACCGGGCGCAAGGCGATTGTGGTCTTCTCGAACGGTCCCGACGACGCCAGCTCGGTTCCTCCCGAGGACGTGGCGGAGCTGGCCCAGGACACCGGCACGATCATCTACATAGTGAGCACCCGGCTGGCGCAGGAGGATCCCGTTTCAACCGCCGCTTTTGAGCGCATGAGCAAAGCGACCGGCGGCAAGGCCTACTTTGCCGGCACCTGGCGCAAGGAGAAACAGGCCTTCGCTTCCATCCAGGAGGACCTGAGCCACCTCTACTCGGTCAGCTACTATCCGCAGGCCAATCCCAACCGGGGATGGCGATCGATCAGCATAAAGCTGGTCGGCCCGGGCATGGAGAAGTACCACATCCGCACGCGCGATGGATATCGCCTGCTGCCGCCAACCCAGATCAACACTGGCAACGACCTTGCGGCCGGAGCCAGCGCCGATCAGCAGTGACGGATTAGGGTGTTTATTGCGAGTGGCGGGTTGAGGTATGTCTTGCCGTTTGGGTAAGCGGCGCGCGGCAGCGCCGGCCTCCAGCCCTTTTTGTAGCGCCGGTCTCCAGACCGGCTGTCGTGCGGGCGTCCTCGCCCGCACATCTCTCACCATCTACGTCGATGCATTCCTGCGGTGCCGATTCTGAGCTGAAGTCTTAGGTGCGCGGAGCACCGCTTAGGTTCTGAGCGCCTTGATCGCCTTCGCCGTGGTGACCACCTGCCCGGTGTGGCGTAGCGTGTGATCCGCCACATGGATCATCGCGCCACCGATCGACGTGGGCAACTGCTTGCGCCCAACGAAACGCGGTGTGTTGAGGTCGGCCGTGGCCAGCACGCGAATGCGATCGGCAGCATCGCTGAAGGAAACCTCGACTTCCGCGAGCAACTCTGCCAGAGCCTCCTGCTTCCCTTCTCCGGTCTGCTCCGCTCCACCCTGCCCGGCGCCATCCTGTTCGGCCTTGAGCGCAGCAAGCTGCTCCGCTGAGAGCTGCCTGCCCTCCGCGTAAGTCAGAATGCGGTCGGCCGAACGCGCGATGTGGCGCAGGTGAAAGGCAATGGACGTGAGTCCGAGCGACTGGGACCGAACTTCCGCGTCGGTCAGGCCGGCAGTCCACTTCGTCAGGTCGTCGAGGGAAAGCTCTAGCGCGTGCAGAACGGCGCGGCCCGCAGCGGGAACGTCGATGTGTGTGCCGCGGAGCCAGGGCTCGGTGTAGGGGGAGGGTGCAGGGGAAGTGATCATTGTTGAACCTCTGCCGCACTCTCATTATCTACCTCCGAGATCAGTGCGCATTTTCACCAGCTCATCCATCATTTTTGGCGAGATGACGTACGCCACAACCACTCCTTTGCGCGTAATTGCTACGGGAGATTTTTGCGCGGCGTCGAGCAACTCGCGCCAATGTCTTCGGGCATCGCCGGAGGTCTTAATCATCATGGTGGTATTCCTGCGCGAATGCGGTCTGTATGTTCTAATCGGCAGCGCAAATGCAAACTTAATCTCTCAACAGCCGATTGGCCTTCTTAAGCCGCTCCGCCGACCTCCCAGCTCTGTAATCCTGAGGAGCGCAGCGACGAAGGATCTGCGGCAGCCTCCGGACGTCCTGCAGCGCACGTAAGGGAACTGCGGGTATGGGCTCGAGCAGCGTCTGATTTGAAACTGGCGTAGGATGTCTGATATGTTTCGACTGATCGCTATCCTTGCCTTACTTGCTTCTTCCCAAGAATTGGCCGGGAAGGATTACCGTCAAGAGCCCTGTAAGACTCCTGCAATCGCTTCAAACTGATTACATGTCCATGGCAGGCTTAGCGCTGGCAATGGCACGCCCTCCACTAGGCTCTGGCAAATTGGAACCCACCACATCTTCGGCATCTACAGCAATCAATACGGCTTCAGCCACGACAGCCAGACTCTCGACAATGAGGCCCCCGAACTCCATTTCACCTTTCCCCAAAACACGCCTGATCAAGGTGGATGGACCGTCTACGGAGACTTCGAAGTCTGCCCCTTGGAACGCTCGATCCCGGGCCACATGCAAGCCGCGTGCATTGCTAATGCAGCTCACGTCTTTGCGCCGAAGCAGTAAGCCCTACCCCGCACTCTTCACCCTCACCACGGTGATCTTCTCAAATCCCTCTTCGAAGACCGGGGGCTTCAGCTTCTCGGCCATCTTGCGCATGATGTCCTCGCTGACCGAGCGGTCGCGCTGGCGATTGCGGTCGAGGCACACATCGAGCGGCACATCGAAAAAGACGGCCTGCACCTCGTAGCCGAAGCTCTTGGCCATCTTGATCCACTGGCGGCGCTCGTGGATGGAGAGATTGGTCGCGTCCACATAGTTCGCGGGCATGCGGGCGATGAGCCGCGCGCGCAGAAGCGAGCGGAGCGTGGAAAAGACCAGGCCCTGGTAGCGCTGTTCTTCAACATCGTCAAAGAGAATGTTGCGCAGAAGGTCGCTGGAGAGCGGGGTGACGCCACGGCGGCCGAACCAGGTGGTTTTGCCCGAGCCGGGCAGGCCGATGGCGAGGACCACGAATCCTTTGGGCGCCTGGGCCGAGCCCTCGCCGGGTCCGGGAGCAACAGGTTTCGCTGGCATCTCGGGCTGCGTTTCAACTTCGAGCCGCGCGGACGAGCCAGGCGGGACGTTCCACTCCGGCTTCTTGGGCCACTCTTGCTTCGCTGGCAACTGCGGCCGAGCGGGCCGTTCTGGAGAGGCTGCGCGCTGCGGCCGCGCCGGCTGCGCCTGCCGGGGTTCATGGGCGCGCGGCGCTGCGGGCGGGCGCGCAGGCACGTCATCTGGATAGAGCGGAACCAGCGGAGCCGGTTGATTCGATGGGAGTTCCTGGCCGATTTTGCCCGTGGATTCTGAAGTATTTGGTCCGCGTCTGGAGCGTCTTCTCATGTTGCTTGTTCGTCCTTGCTGAAAGCCTTCGCTTCCACCCGAATACCATACTCGGCGAGTGCGCTGCAAATCTTGTGCACTCCGTCACATACAGTTCCATCGCGGGAACGCCATCCTGACGGTAGGGAATCGTGTGCGGAAAGCCGTCGCGCTTTCATGTTTCCACCGAGCCCGCAATGATACGATCAAGGGTTTGGTGGAATCCCATTTGAGGCCCACTTCAGACGCAGTACGACCCGGATTTTGAAACCACATGCAACATCGACCGCGAAGGAGAAACGACACATGGCAGTAAAGGTTGGTATCAACGGCTTCGGCCGCATCGGACGCAACGTCTTGCGGGCCGCGCTTGGCAATAATGAAATCGATTTTGTCGCCGTCAACGACTTGACCAGCCCGGCGACGCTGGCTCACCTGCTCAAGTACGACTCGATTCTGGGCAACCTGTCCAACGAGATCAAGTCGGGCGACGACTTTATCTCGGTCGACGGCAAAAAGATCAAGGTGTGGGCCGAGCGCGACCCCGCCAAGCTGCCCTGGGCCGATGTAGGCGCACAGGTGGTGATCGAGTCAACCGGCCACTTTACCGACGCGACCAAAGCCAAGGCACACCTGGGCGCGACCGTCAAGAAGGTCATCATCTCGGCGCCGGCCACCAACGAGGACATTACCATCGTCCTCGGCGTGAACGAGGAAAAGTACGATCCGGCGAAGCACAACATCATTTCCAACGCCAGTTGCACCACCAATTGCCTGGCGCCGGTCGTCAAGGTGATTCTCGAAACCACGGGCCTCGTCTCCGGCATCATGACCACCATTCATAGCTACACCAATGACCAGGTCATTCTCGACTTTCCGCACAAGGATCTGCGCCGCGCCCGCGCCGCCGCATTGAACATGATTCCCAGCTCTACCGGGGCCGCCAAGGCGCTGAAGCTCGTGATCCCTGAGACGGCCGGCAAGCTGGACGGCTTTGCGATTCGCGTTCCAACGCCGAACGTTTCGATCGTCGACCTGACCTACATCGCCGAGAAGCCCACAACAGTCGATGCATTGAACGCCGCCTTCAAGACCGCCTCCGAGGGGAAACTGAAGGGGATACTGGGCGTCGACTCCAACCTGCTGGTCAGCTCGGACTTCAAGGGCGACAAGCGCAGCTCGATCGTGGACGCGCC
>PLGG01000038.1 GCA_003138515.1 Acidobacteriaceae bacterium
GTTGATGCACCACAATTAGGGAATAGCCGACAGCAGGCAGCTCGCAGTTGTCAGTTCACAGTTCACAGACAAACTGGCTGCACTGAGAAGCGCAGCCCATTTGGTTGCGAGCCGAGCCGGAGCGCCTCGCGCGGCATGAGTTTCTTGCTCGGCTCATCATATGCCATGAGGGGGTCAGTGGTCATACCACTGCAGGGAGGTGCATGCGGGCTAGCTGTGCGGAAACCGTCAGCTCTCAGCTTTTCACTTGCGGCGCGGCGATGGTGGCGTTCACTGGCAGTCGAACGATGAAGCGGGTGTCGCCGGGTTGGGACTGGACCTCAAGTTGGCCGGCAAATTTTTGCGTGACGATGCGGTGAACGATCTCGAGGCCGAGGCCAGTGCCGGAGCCTTGCGGCTTGGTGGTAAAGAAGGGTTCGAAGATGTGGGGAAGAACCTCGGCCGGAATGCCAGAGCCGTGATCGCCGATGCAGACGACGAGCCATTCCGGCTCCGACCAAGTGGAGATTTCAAGCTTCGCGCCCTGCGGCGATGCATCGACGGCGTTGTCGATGAGGTTGGTCCAGACCTGGCTGAGGGCGGAGCCGCGCGTGCGGATGGTGGAGGGCGATACGGCGAAGCGCTTTTCGACCTGAATCTGCTTGAGGCGGAGCTTGTGGCCGAGGATGGTGAGCGTGCTTTGCAGGCTGTCGTGGACGTCGAGCTCCTTGTCGGGAGTGCGCTCGTCGTAGGCAAACTTTTTGACAGCCATCACCAGCTCGGAGATGCGGGAGATGCTTTCCTCGATGGCGCAGACGAGCGAGACACTGGAGACGAGCGCGCCGAACCAGTTGAGAGCATCAGAGAACGAGGCGGGATCGAAGTGCTCCTGGGTGCATGCGATCTGGGCCTCGTCGAAGCCCATCGAGACGAGGACAGGGCCGATGGTGAAGGCATTTTCGACACCGGCGCCAGCGAGCCACTGGCTCATGGCCTCTTCGGCATCGGCCTGCTCGATGCTGCTCATGGCGGGCTGATTGCAGCCGGCGACGGCGTGCTCGAGGAGATCTTTCATGCACTGAAGCTGGGCCGGAGTTTTGGCCTTGCCGCTGGAGCGCAGGCTGAGCTCCTGCAGGCGGAGGAGATTCTCGCGAAGTTGCGAGGCGGCGCGCTTGGCGGCTGAGCCTGGATTGTGGAGCTCGTGCATGAGGCCGGCGGCGAGAGTGCCGAGGGAGACGAGCTTTTCGCGATGCAGCGCTTCGACCTGGTAGGCCTGAAGGCGCAGCGCGCTATCGGCAAGGACAGCCTTGCGGACTGCGGGGCAGCAGGCAAGGAGGGACCAGAAGTCCTGCTCGGTGAAGCGGAGAAGGACCGAATCCTGCGTTGCCGTGACGCGGAAAGTGGAATATGGCTTGCCGCTGAGCAGAGGAACTTCGCCGAAAGCTTCGCCGGCGTGCGCGATGCCGACCAGGGTCATGGTGCCGTCGGATTCGGGGCGCTCGGCGCGCGATTCACCCCGGAGCAAGAGCCAATAATAGAGCCACGGCTGACCAGCTTCGACGAGTACGGCACCGGCTGGGGCATTGACGCGCTCGACGTGGTCAACCCCAAGGATTGCGTTGAACGGAGTTGAAGCGAAGATTCGGGTGTGCGGCAGCGCCGCGGCAAGATCCTTGAGATGGATCGGTTCGACGTGGATCGTTTGCGTGCTCTCGCTCATCTTGCTCACTGCACTTAATACAGACTCTAGAAGCCCGCCAGATACTGGTGCATAAACTGCACCGCGATGGAGCCCTCTCCCACCGCGGATGCGACACGCTTGATGGAACCGGAGCGGACATCGCCGGCGACAAAGACGCCGGGAACGCTGCTCTCGAGCAGGAACGGCTCACGCTTTTCGTTCCAGACCTCGGGCAACTTACCGTCGTTGCGCATATCGGGCCCAGCCAAGATAAATCCCTTTTCGTCACGCATGATGCACGGCGGCAGCCACGCGGTGACGGGCGCGGCGCCGATAAACACGAACAGAGAGGACGCGGGCGCCTGAACTTCACCTGCAGGTCCGCGGAGCCTCAGCTCGGTGAGATGTTCGTCGCCGATGGCTTCAATGACCTGGCTGCGCGCCTCCACCACAATATTGGATGTACGAGCGATCTCATCGATTAAGTATTTCGACATAGTGGCGGAAAGTCCTTCTCCGCGCACCAGCATGGTTACTTTGGTGGCATATTTGGAGAAGTGCAGGGCGGCCTGGCCGGCAGAGTTAGCGCCGCCGACCATAAAGACCTCTTCGCCCTTGCAGGCCAGCGCCTCGACGAGCGCGGCTCCATAGTAGATGCCGCGGCCGGTGAGCCGATCGGCGCCGGGGATATCGAGCTTGCGGTACTGGACGCCGGGGGCAAGAAGCACGCAGTGGCTGGAAACCTCGCGGCCATCGGCAAGCTGGAGAAAACGGTACTGGCCGTCAACACGCATGCCGGTGGCGCGCTGGGTGACAAACTCGGCGCCGAATCGAGAGGCCTGAGCATAGGCGCGGCGGCCGAGGTCCGCGCCGGTGACGCCGGAAGGAAAGCCGAGATAGTTTTCGATGCGGGAGCTGGAACCGGCCTGCCCGCCGGGCGCTTCAGGCTCGATGACGACGGTGCGAAGGCCCTCACTGGCGCCATAGACGGCGGCGGCGAGGCCCGCAGGACCGGCGCCGACGACCACGATGTCGTAGAAATCCTGCGCGGCCTGAACGCGGAGGCCGACGCGGCCGGCGAGAGTCTCGAGATCGGGATCGACGAGGACGGAGCCGTCGGACAAGAGGACCACGGGAAGTTTTTCAGGATCGAGCTCGCGGCTCTTGAGGAGCGTCAGCGCTTCATCGCCCACGGAGACATCGATCCAGCGGTAGGGAACGTGATTGCGAGAGAGGAAGTTGCGCAGGCGGTGATCGTTGAGGGACCAGCGGTAGCCGATGACGCGCAGGCCCTCGAACGGCGGCCGGAAGCCAGCCTGCCAGTCTTCAAGGAGGTCGGTGACGACGGGGTAGAGCTTCTCCTCCGGCGGGTCCCAGGGCTTGTTCAGGTAGTAGTGAATGCGCGCAGTGTTAATGGCGCGGATCGCGGCCTCGGTGTCGGCGTACGCAGTAAGGAGGATGCGGCGCGCGTCAGGATAGATGGTGAGCGCCCGTTCGAGCATCTCGACGCCGCTCATTCCCGGCATACGCTGGTCACTGATCAATAGAGCCACAGGCTCGTCGCGCGACTTGAGCTGGGCGAGAGTGTCGAGCGCGGCCGGTCCGCTGGCGGCACGCATGACGCGATAGGTAGCGCCGTATTGACGACGCAGGTCCTGGACCACGGCTTCAAGCACGCTTACGTCGTCGTCAACTGCAAGCAGAATGGGCCGCGCCATAAAGAGAGTGTAGTGCCTGAAACCGATCTCGTCATCGACCCGCTTCCCATCGCAGCCGGCCTGGGACCCGGCTTGTTGCCGGGTCCTACACGTGCCCGGCAGAGTGCCTGGCAACTCATGAGACCGGTTGTGCCTGTCCCAATTTAGTTAATGGTCTCCGCGGCCCTGCCCAGAAGTTTTTTTGTACCCTATTGTGGTCCATAGGCTGTAATCTCAGACATAGACCCCCGAGGGGCCGCAAATCTCAATGGAGCCGGGTATTGCAAATTGGACCGGCCAGGACCAAAATGTAGCAAATGCAGACATTGCCAAGACTTTGGTCAAACTGCCGATAGGGACGAATGGGTGAGAATGGCAGGCGCTGTGGGTCGACGCGCTGGACCGATGGCGCGCTGGACTTGGCGGCGATCGGGGAGAGGGCCGAGTCCCTCCGATGAACGACGGGGGTAGGCAGGAAACACAATGAACAAGATCATCCTGGCCGATTCACAAGCGATCTTCCGGGCCGGCACCGCTAAGGTTCTGGCCATGGACGAGGACTTGCGCATCATTGCTCAATGCACGGATCTTGAGCGGATGTACCACGCGGTTACCACGTTCCCCAACTCCATTGTTCTGTTTGCGGCTTCGCTGCAACCGGATTTCACGCGGCTGGGCATGCTGCTGGAAACGACGAATAGCCGCGGGATCGTGATCGCTGAGAACAACGACAATGCGGGATCGTATATGCAGCAGGGTTTCCGCGGGGTCGTGTTCCGCAGCGTCACGGGACCGGCATTGGTGGAATGCGTGCGCCGGGTTGCGGCNNGTGGCGCTCATCGTGCAGGGCTGCAAGAACCGCGAGATCGCCATCCGATTGAAGACCACGGAACAGGTGATCAAGAATTATCTGCGGTCGATTTACGATAAGACCGGCGTAGGCGACCGGCTGGAGCTGGCGCTGTTCACCATTCATCACCGGGTGCTGGCGAAGGCGGCAGCCGAAGTGGGAAGCAAACTGGAAGCCGAGACCCAGGCGGCAAACCAGGCGGCGAACCAAGCCGCTTCCGGCGCCGTGGCGTAGAGTCAGCTCGATCCGCGAGCCGCGGATCGAATCCAAGTCAAAATTGGTGAGAGATGCGTTCCGGCAAGACGCGGGCGTGGCACGGGCATTCGTGCGTCAGGTGGCGTGAATCAGGCTGAAGGCGAGAATGACCAGGACGATGAGGCTGATGACTGTGTACAAGCGGTCGCGCTCGAGAGCGAATCCCACGACGGCCAACGCAACACGCGCGACGGGCGTGGCGATGAGAAGCAGCAGGCCGAGCTGAATTATCGCCTGGCTTTGGAAGTGCGCAGCGGAGAGGACGATGCCGGACAGCGTGCGGAGACTTGGGCTGCCGGGCACGAAACTGCGATAGTCCACGTGACCAGATTGGCTTTGAACGAGGTAGAGAACGCCGCCCGCCAAGACGGTTGCGGCGGCCGCGAGAACGCCGGTTTGCAGAAGGCGGCCAATGATGGTCTCAAGACGGCGGTCATCCATACCGGCTACACCTTCCCTGTGATGCCGTTGACGATCATTTCAATGGCGAGAGCCAGAATCACGATTGCGAAGACGGCGCGGAGCGTGCGCACTCGAGCGTGCACGAGAACCTTGGCGCCGAGCAGCGCGCCCGAGAGGACGCCGAGCATCACGGGCATGGTCACGCGGGGGTCGATGAACCCGCGGCTGAGGTAAATGCCGGCACTGGCGGCGGCAGTAACGCCGATCATGAAGTTGCTGGTGGTGGTGGAGACCTTGAAGGGGATGCGCATAGCGCGGTCCATGGCGATGACTTTGACGGCGCCGGAGCCGATGCCGAGCAGGCCGGACAGCGTGCCCGCGCCAAACATGAGACCGAAGCCGGCGGGTACGTTACGCACGCCGTATTCCTGCGGCTTGCCGTCGACGGGATAGGAACTTCCGAGCCGCAAGCGGTCGGCGAGTGCGTCGGAGGCGGCGGGAACGTCGTTGCCCAGGCTTCCTTTGAAGGAGTGGTACGCGGCTTGAATGAGGACCAGGCCGAAGATGATGGCGAGTGCGTGCGTGCCGACGCGGCCAGCAAGATAAGCGCCGAGAATCGCGCCCAGCGTGGTGGCGATCTCAAGGAACATGCCGATGCGGATGTTGGAGAAGCCTTCGCGGACATAGGCTGCGGCCGCGCCGGAAGAGGTGGCGATGACAGAGACCAGCGAGGCACCGATCGCATACTTCATATTGACGCCGAGCGCGAGGGTGAGTGCGGGGACGACGACAACGCCGCCGCCGAGACCTGTGAGTGCGCCGAGGAAGCCCGCCAAAAAGGAGAGGATCCAGACCACGGCTGTAAAGTCAAACGCTGTCATCGGGTCTCCTGTGCAATTGAAGTGGTGCGGACACGGGTTAGAGCAGCGGCGAACGGCGGCTAGAGTTTTTCGGAGACGCTCTTGGCCTGGGTGAAGAGGTAGAGATAATCGGGACCGCCAGCCTTGGAGTCGGTTCCACTCATGTTGAAGCCACCGAAGGGGTGCGCGCCGACCATGGCGCCGGTACACTTGCGGTTGAAATAGAGATTACCGACGTGGAAGTCGCGGCGGGCACGATTGAGGTGCTCGCGGTCGGTGGAGTAGATGGAGCCGGTAAGGCCGTACTCGGTGTCGTTGGCGACGCGCAGGCCCTCTTCGAAACTGGCGACTTTAATAAGAGCCAGCACCGGGCCGAAGATTTCCTCCTGCGCGATGACGGCGTTTGGAGCGACATCGGCGAAGACGGTTGGCTCCAGGAAGAAACCGCCATCGGCTGTAGTCGGGGCATTTCCGCCTGCGATCAGCTTGCCCTCCTTCTTTCCGATCTCGATGGACCGCAGCATGGAGTCGAGCGACGCCTGATTGATGACGGGGCCCATGTTGGGATTGGCAGTGGGATCGCCCACAGTCAGCTCGGCGACTCGTTCGCGCAGGCGTTCGACAAAGACATCGTAGAGAGGAGCTTCAATGATGGCGCGAGAGCATGCGGAGCACTTCTGGCCGCTGAAACCGAAGGCCGAAGCGACCACTCCATCAATTGCGGCGTCGAGATCGGCATCGGCGCAGACAAGGATAGAGTCCTTGCCGCCCATCTCGAGAATTGTGCGCTTGATCCAGATTTGGCCGGGTTGCGGATGGGCTGCGCGTTCATGAATCTCAAGGCCGACGGCTTTTGAGCCGGTGAAGGCGATGAAGCGCGTTTTCGGGTGCTCGACGATGGCGTTGCCGAAAGAGGAGCCGGAGCCGGGACAGAAGTTGACGACGCCATCGGGGAGGCCGGCTTCTTCAAGGACCTCGACAAAACGAGCGGCGATGGTGGGTGAATCGCTCGAAGGCTTGAGGATGACGGTGTTGCCGGCGACGATGGCGGCGGCGGTCATGCCGGCCATGATGGCGAATGGGAAGTTCCAGGGCGAGATGACGGCCCCCACGCCGAGCGGGATGTAGAGCAACTCATTGCGCTCGCCGGGATACTGGATGGGAGTTGTGGCAGCGGCAAGGCGCAGCGCCTCGCGGGCGTAGAACTCGAGGAAGTCGATAGTTTCGCCGACATCGGCGTCGGCCTCGGCCCAGTTCTTGCCGACTTCATAGGTGAGCCAGGCCATGAACTCGAACTTGCGCCTGCGGATGATTTCGGCAGCTCCAAGAAGCAGCGAGACGCGTTCTTCAGTTGTGGTGCGGCTCCAGGATTCGTAGGCGCGGAGCGCGGCGGACATTGCAACTTCAACCTGCGCGGCGCCAGCTTTCTGGTGGATTCCGACGATTTGCGCCGGGCGCGTGGGATTGATGGAACGAATTTTTTCCGTGGTCTTGAGGCGCTTGCCGCCGATGATGAGGTTGTACTCGACGCCGAGGTGAATGGCCAAATGGTCGAGCGCACGGCGCATGGAGCGGGCGTTCTCAGGATCACTGAAGTCAGTAAAAGGCTCATTCGAAAACGCGCCCTGCGGCGCGCGGGGCCGGATGGTGGGAGAGACGCCTGCAATGGCCATATCGAATTCAGTTTAGACCAGATGACGGCAGACAGGAATGAAGGCGTTTGGGGACTGGGGAGGGAAGTGGGGCAAGGTAAGATGTGTGCGTTTTGCACAGGGGAAGGGAGCGGCGCTAAGATAGCTGCACGAGCCGCGGTTCTTCCCTAAAAAGCGCGGTGGCGCGGACCCAGCAAGCGCAGAAGCACGAATCCCGCAAGACGAAAATAATCTCCCAGAACGACCCTTAAGCCGGAGAAACTGCCATGCCGGAGATGGAAGATTCCAATACGAACAGCAAAGCACAGCAGATCACGAGGCGCAGGTTCATCCTGGGCGTGATTGCAGGTGGCGCGGTGGTGGGGGCGGCGAGCTACAGAATTTTGTCGCCAGGCGGACGCGCGCACAGCGGCGGCGAGCGGCTGATCACACTGAATGTGAACGGCACGATGCGACGCGTGGAAGTGATGAAGCAGGAGACGCTGGCATGGACGCTGCGCTACAAGCTGGGGCTGACGGGGACGAAGCTGGGCTGCGATCGCGCGGAGTGCGGAGCCTGCACGGTGCTGATCGACGATGTGCCGCACTATAGCTGCTCGGTGCTGACGAATACCGTCCGCGGCAAGAGTGTTACGACGATCGAGGGATTGGCGGCGGCCGATGGGACGCTGCACCCGGTGCAGAAGGCCGTGGTGGACGAGCAGGGATTCCAGTGCGCATTTTGCACGTCGGGATTCATTATGTCGGCGGTAGGGTTCCTAAAGACGCATCCCGCTCCGACGCGGACGGAGCTGGCCCACGGGATCAGCGGGAACCTGTGCCGGTGCCAGGACTACAACAAGATTCTGGATGCGATGATGCGCGGGGCGGAGTACATGCGCTACGGCGTGCCGGCGGCATCGCAGAGGAGGGCCTGAGCTATGGCGGACACAGCGCAGGCGAATGCAAAGAAGATTGAAAGCGAGCAGCCGCTGCCATTTGGCACCGGGTACAAGCTGATCGGCAAGAACTACGAGACGCCCGACATGCTGGCGAAGGTGACGGGACGGTCGAAGTATGCTGAGGATTTTCGCGCGGAGGGAATGCTGTTTTGCCGGCTGGTGCTGAGCGAGATGCCGCATGGGCGGATACGGCACATCGATGCGAGCGAAGCGCTGGCGATGCCGGGAGTGAAGGCCGTGCTGACGGCCGACGATATTCCAAAGCAAGCCGACTACCTGGACGATAACGGGCGAACGATCAAGGCGAGCAAGTGGGGTGAGCGGGCGCTGACAAATGAGCCCGTGTACCACGGCGAACCGATCATGGCGGTGGCGGCGGTGGACGAGCTGACCTGCGCCGAGGCGATTGAGAAGATCAGGATCGACATGGAGCCTTTGCCGTTCGTGATCGACCCGCTGGACAGCCTGCGGCCGGGCGGCCCCAATCCGCGCGAGGATGGGAACGTTTGGGAACGGGGCAAACCGCCCGCTCCGCCGGCTCCCACGTTGACTTCGCTGAAATGGACCGACGCGGACTTTGCCGATTACGAGCAGGGCAAGCTGCCCATGGGGTATGCGCCCGATACGTGGTCGTACGGCGATGTTGATGCGGGGTTCAAGAATGCCGCACTGGTGCTGGATGAATCGTTTATCACGCCGGACGTGAGCCACCAGTGCCTGGAACCGCGCACAGCGATGGCGTACTGGCAAAACGGCAAACTGTACCTGCACAGCGGAACGCAAAGCACGTTTCAAACGGTGCCGGCGATCGCACGCTGGATGAATCTTGACCCCGACAAAATCGTGTTTATCAGCGAATATACGGGCGGCGGATTCGGGAGCAAGATTACCGGCGGCGTGACGATGATTATTCCGGCGTTGCTCTCGAGGAAATTGAACGCTCCGGTGATGATGCGGGTCAGCCGGGAGGAAGAGCACTTTATCGGGCGGGCGCGACCTGGCATCGCGGGTCGGGTGAAGGTTGGATTCGCGAAGGACGGACGGATTACCGCGCTGGACATGTACACGGTAACGAATGCAGGGTCGTACGACGCATCTGGGGACGGCGGGTCGGCGGCGCGGATTGTCTCGCTACTGTATCAGCCGCAGACGATGCGCTGGCGTGGTGTGACGGTGATGACGAATACTCCGCCGCGCAGCGCGCAAAGCGCGCCGGGAGGGATGCAGGGAATCGCGATCATCGAGCCGGTGCTCGCGAAGGCGGCACGACAACTAGGCGTGGACCAGGTGGCGCTGCGTGACGTGAATTGCCCTGAGGGCAAGGCGGAATACGGGGCGCCGAATCATGAAGGAAAGCGCAACTACACGACGAGCTGCTTCATGCGGATGGCCCTGGAACGCGGCGCGGAGCAGTTCAAGTGGCAGCAGCGCATCGCGCAGCCCAAGCGCATGGGTTCGAAGGTGAGAGGCGTTGGCGTTTCGCTGAGCTGCTATGTGGGCGGCACCATCGGGTTCGACGGTCTGATCGTGATTACGCCGGAGGGGCGGGTTCGGTTCCACTCGGGAATCGGAAACCTGGGGACGGAGTCGGTAATAGACGTGCATCGCGCCGGAGCCGAAGTGCTGGGCGTGCCGTGGGAGCTTTGCGACGTGGTGTGGGGCGATACTTCGCGGATCATGCCGTTTACCTGCGTTTCAGGCGGCAGCCAGACAACACATGCAATGACGCGGGCGGCGTTCGCGGTGGCGACGGAGTGCAAGCAAAAGCTGAAGGAAGTGGCAGCGAAGTCGCTGGGCGGCAACGCTGAGGATTACGAAGTTGCGGGCGGTCGCGTCTCGCGCAGGGGTGGAGGCGCGGGACTGACCCTGGCACAGGCAGCGCAGAAGGCGATTGTACTGGGTGGAATTTACGACGGCCACGAGGCGCCGAGCGATGTAAACAAGCGTACGAAGGCGGCGGTGGCGGCGCTGGCCGGAGAGGGACTTGTGGTCGCGGCCAAGGACAACCATCCGCGCGATGGAGATACATATTCATTTGTGGCGAGCTTTGCCGAAGTGGAAGTGGACGTGGAGACGGGCAAGTACAACCTAACGGATTTTCTAGCCTACGGTGATGTTGGGACGGTACTGCATCCACGCTCGCTGGGCGGGCAGATGCTGGGCCGGTCGACACTGGGCATTGCGCACGCGATCGGGCAGAAGTGGGTGATTGATCCGGAGTATGGCATGACGGTGGCAAAGCGGTTCTACCAAAACAAACCGCCGACCATTCTGGATGTGCCGGTGGACATGCAGTGGAATGCGCTGAATATTCCCGATCCGGAAACGCCTGTAGGCGCGCGCGGCGTAGGAGAGCCGCCGGTGGGCGGCGGGTGCGCTGCTGTATTGAATGCGCTGAGCGATGCGCTGGGCGACGAGATCTTCCAGCGCGCGCCGGTGAATGCGGATACGATTCTGGCGTCATTCGAAGCGGGACGGCCGATGCAGCATCCGCTGATGGGAAGCATTTAATGGCAGAGACCGAGGGACCAGGGACTGAATCCGGGTGAGCGCGGAGATTTCGAGGTCGGGTCGGCACGGTAGATGAGAGTCGAAGCGGAGTGAGTTATGGCGGTGATACGAGACGTTATGCCGGCTTTTGACCTGCTGCAGCCGGGCTCTGCCGCGGATGCGCAGAAGCTGCTGGAGCAAAACGGCGAAGATGCGTGGGTGATGGCCGGCGGGCTGGATAGCTTCGACTGGTTGAAGGACCGCATCAAGAAGCCGAAGGTGCTGGTGGATTTGAGTGGCGTGGAAGAGTTGAAAGGGATTCGCGCGACGAGCGATGGCGTGGAGATTGGCGCGATGACCACGCTGACGGAGATTGCGAATCATCCGGCGATCCAAAAAGACTACGGCGTGCTGGCGCAGGCTGTGGAATTGGTCGCTTCACCTCAGATTCGCAACCAGGGCACGCTGGGCGGAAACGTTTCGCAGGACGCGCGGTGCTGGTACTACCGCGGCGGCTGGCCCTGCTACCGCGCGGGCGGAAACATTTGTTACGCGGACACTCCTGTGGGACGCAACCGGGAGCACGCGATTTTTGGCGCAGATCGCTGCGTGGCCGTACACCCGTCGGATTCGGCGCCGGCGCTGATTGTGCTGGACGCGAAGTTTGTGATGCAGACGCCGAAGGGCGAGCGCGTGGTGGCTGCTGAAGATTATTTTGTCGGCCCTGAGACGGACATCACGCGGCTGAACATTCTGCAGCCGGGCGATTTGCTGACGGCGATTCGAATACCGGCGACTTGGGCGGGCGCGAAGTTCTACTTCGAGAAAGTACGCGACCGCAACGTGTGGGACTTCCCATTGATGAACGTGGCATCGGCGATGAAACTGTCGGGCGGCACAATTAGCGACATCAGGATTGCGGTGAACGCAGCAGCACCGAAGCCGATGCGGCTGAAGGCGGTGGAGGACGCAGCACGCGGCAAGCCGGCGAATGCGGAGACGGGCGAAATGGCCGGCAAGCTTGCGGTTGAGGGAGCGGTGCCGCTGCAGTACAACGGTTACAAGATTCCGCTGATGAGGAACCTGGTGAAGCGCGCGATCGCCGGCGAGCAGGAGGCGGCATGAGATTCATCACCTGGGCGACCAGTCCATGGGGGCAATCGGTGCCGATCCATATCGCATGGGGGCTGATTTGGGTTGCTGTCATTGCGGGACTGTTTTTCATGATCGTGCACTCGCTTTACCTGATCGTGGTGAAGCCGCCAAAGCGATTTGCGGAGCGGAAGGTGGAGGCGTGCGAGGGGATTCCGGAGCGCGTGCCGAGACATTCGCTTGCGGCGAGGCTGTTTCACTGGATCATGGCGGCGTCGATGTTCACCCTGCTGTTTACGGCATTTCTGCCCAAGGTGGGGATTCAGTTCAACTGGGTGCTGTACCACTGGCTCGCGGGATGCGTGCTGACCGTTTCGATTCTTTACCACGTCGTGCATGCGTCGTTTTTTCTGGATTTTTGGTCGATCTGGCCGGACAAGACGGATTTGCGCGACGCGATGAACCGGGTGCGTCGATTTTTCGGCAAGGAGGCGCGCAGCCCGAGCAAGTTTGCGAAGTATCCGCTCGAAAATAAGCTGTACCATGGCGCGATCATGCTGACGGGCTTGGCGGTGATCGTGACCGGTCTGTTCATGATGAAGCGCGTGCAAACGGGCATCTTCACGCGAAATCCGTATCTCTTCAGCGATATGACGTGGGGCCTGATGTATGTGCTGCACGGGCTGGCCGGAGTGGGGTTGATCGCGCTGGTGATGGTGCATGTGTACATGGGAATCAGGCCGGAAAAGCTGCCGATTACGAAGTCGATGATTTTCGGCTGGATGAGCCGGGACGTCTATTTGGAGGAGCATGACACGGGGCGCTGGGCGGTGAAGGCGCCAGCCACCAAAGCAAAAGAGGGTTATGCCGCAGGCGATGGCGACTGAGATTGAACGGCAGTGCGAGGCGATTGAGTCGTGCTACGAGTTCACGCTTTCCTATGCCGCGCGGGGTTTGGCGGGCGGCGATGGGAGCGATGCGGGCCGGCAACTCCGCGACCATCTGACGCGGGCCGCGGCGGCAATGCGCGGACTCGCGCGCAGTTGTGCCGAGACGTTGGAGCAGGAGCAGCTTGCGCCAGCGGAAAAGTATGGAGCATTTTTCGAAGTGATCAAGCGCGACGCCGAGGGCGCGATTGCGGCGGTGGAACTGGTCCTGGCGCAGCCGTCGATCGGATCGCAGATGATCGACAATCTAAATGCTTCAATCCATCTGCGCGCGCTGCTGGCGGATTTGTTTCTGGTGACGGAGATTTTGGACGCGCGACGCACCCATGTGGCGGACGGAGTGGCCGAAGCGCGCTAGGCGAGGTGGGCGTCTGAAGGCCGGAGATTCAATGGGAATCACTGGCGGTCTGGACATCGCCAGTACAGCCGGTCAGGAGACCGGCGCTACACTGCATCGGCAAAGCGCATGTATTCTCCGCAAGTTCTCGACCATTTTGAGCACCCGCGCAACGCGGGAGCAGTTGCCGATGCGGACGCGTCGGCGCGAATCGAGAATCCGGCCTGCGGCGATGTTCTGGAGCTCACAGTGAAGGTTGCGGCGGGACGGATCGCGGAGATTCGCTTCAAGGCGAAGGGATGCGTGGCCGCGATGGCGTGCGGATCGGCGCTCACGGAGCTAGTGAGCGGGAAGACCGTGAGCGAGGCGAGGAAACTGAGCAGGGAAGAGTTGGTGCGCGCGGTCGGCGGGCTGCCCGCAGCGTCGACACACGCAAGCCACCTGGCGATCGACACGTTGGCGGCGGTGTTGAGAAAGACTTCCGGCTAGGCTCAGCGCGCGGCCGGCGGAGCTTTTGCGGTGAGCGCATCATAATCTTCCGGGGTGTTGAGGCCGGCCTTTTCGAGCGACTCAGGAACGGAGACATAGGCGACGCGCTGCGCGTGCGCGTGCAAGACATCGCGCGCATTGCCGGTGGCAGGCGCATCAAGAAACTGTGCGATCAATTCACGGCTGACCAGAAGCGGGTGGCCATGTTTGCCATCGTTCTCCGGCGCGACGGCCCAAATGCCTTGCGCGAGGGCACGCTGGAACGAAGCGCAGAGACGTTCGAGTGAGTTGGCGCTTAAGGGTGGGCAATCGACCGGCGTGATCATCGCGGAATCGCAGCCGCGGGATAAAGCTTCGGTCAAGCCAACCTGCAGGGAACTGAATTGACCGCGGTCCGGGATCGGGTTGCGAACCATGTATGCGCCACAAGCGCCGGCGGTAACACCGACGGGGTGAGAGTTTCTGCCCGCAACGACAACGACCAGGCGCGTGTAGGGCTCGAACGCGAGGATGGCCGCCGAAAGAAGCGTGGGGCCGGGCCGTGGGGTTGCGCCCGGCTCGGGCGGAGGCCAGGGAAGCAGCGCCTTGTCCGCGCCCATGCGCGAAGACTCGCCGGCAGCGAGGATGATGCCGCAGAGATTTAGGGCACCGGTCATAAAGAAAAGATAGCAAAGATAGCAGGGAGCAAATGGACTAAGGCTATTTTTCTGTGGGGGCGGAAAGCGGTTCGCCGGGCGCCGCGGATTCGGCGGTGGCCGCGGCGTGCCTTGCGTTGTGGAACCAGCTCATGTGAGGCAGTGCGCGCTCCGCGCGATGGCGCACCGCAATCAACTCGGCAACGATGGAGACAGCAATTTCTTCGGGCGTGACAGCGCCGATGTCCAGGCCGACGGGCGAATGCACGCGGTCAAATAGTTCCGGGTTGAGGCCCTCACGAGTGAGCTCGCGAAACACTGTGATGGCTTTGCGTTTGGAGCCGACCATGCCGATGTAACGAGCGGGCGTTTGCACGGCCCAGCGCAGAATCCGCATGTCGTCGCGGTGGCCGCGGGTGACGATAACAATGTAAGAAGACTCGGCGGGCGCAAGCTCCTTGACAGCTTCATCGAAGTCCCTGGCGATGACCTGGAGCGCATTGGGAAAGCGCTCCGGGTTGGCATAGGCGTCGCGGTCGTCAGTGACAATGCAGTCAAAGCCGGCGTTGCGCGCGGCCTTGAAGAGCTCGATGGCGACATGGCCTGCGCCGAAAATGTAGAGCAGCGGCACGGGCAGCACCGGTTCGATGAAGATTTCGAGCGTGCCGCCGCAGACGAGTCCGGTGTCGTACTTGGGATCCTGATTGAGATCGAACGTGAGGGTGCGCGGCTTTTCCTGCGCGATGACTTCGCGCGCCGCCTGCCAGACTTCGGCTTCGACGCAGCCACCGCCAATGGTTCCGGCGATGGAGCCGTCGTCGCGGATAAGCATTTTGGCGCTCTGAAACGAGGGAATGGAGCCGTGCGAGTTCACGATGGTCGCGACAGCGCCGCTGCGGCCCTCACGTTGCAGCTTTACGATCTCCTCATAAACGTTCATCTCACTCGATTATTGGATTGGCTGAGAAGTAAGTCAATGTGAGGCTCGGCGCCGGCTTGATAGCAGGGCCGCTTTCTACCGAGCGAAGCCGCCAGAATGCTATTGCCGAATGGAAGCAATTCAATTAACTTCTAAGACTCACAGTTTATTTACTTAGGAGGTAGCAAGCCATGGCCCGAGTTGTTCGATGTTCCATTATTCAGGCGTCGAATGCATTGCCTGCGACCGAACCGCTGCCCGCGCAAAAGAAGGCTATGGTGGACAAGCATGTGGGATTGATCCGGCAGGCGGCAAAGCAGGGAGCGCAGATCGTGTGCCTACAGGAGATATTCAACGGGCCATATTTTTGCGCCGAGCAGGAAACGAAATGGTACGAGATGACCGAGGCGGTTCCCGACGGGCCGACAGTGAGCCTGATGCGGGCACTGGCGAAGGAGCTGCGCATTGCGCTGATCGTGCCCGTATATGAGGTGGAGCAAGAGGGCGTCTTTTATAACACCGCGGCAATGATCGCGAGCGACGGGACCTATCTGGGCAAGTACCGCAAGACCCATATTCCGCATGTGGCGCCGGGGTTCTGGGAGAAGTTCTATTTCCGGCCGGGAAATCTGGGGTATCCGGTGTTCGATCTGGGTTTTGCCAAGTTGGGCATCTATATCTGTTACGACCGGCACTTTCCCGAGGGCGCGAGGTGCCTGGGGCTGAATGGCGCAGAGATCGTGTTCAATCCGTCGGCGACCGTGGCCGGGCTGAGCGAGTACCTGTGGAAGCTGGAGCAGCCCGCGCACGCGGTGGCGAACGGCTATTTCATCGCGGCGATCAACCGCGTGGGGACCGAGGCGCCGTGGAACATCGGCGAGTTTTACGGGACGAGCTATTTCTGCAGTCCGCGCGGGAAAATCATTGCCGAAGCCGGGCGCGACAAGGACGAGGTGCTGACCGCCGACCTGAATCTGGACGAAATTGCCGAAGTGCGGCGCACGTGGCAGTTCTATCGCGACCGCCGGCCTGACTTGTATGGGCCGCTGGTGGCGTCGTAAGGCGGAGGCGAACGCATGAGCACCGCAGTACTACCCCATGACGAGCAACTACGAGCGCGATTTAGCGAATTGAAGCCGGCGCTGACTGCGCAGGCCGCGGTGATTGAGGCGGACCGCTGCCTGAATTGCTTCGACGCGCCGTGCACGGCGGCGTGCCCCACGCATATCGATGTGCCTGGGTTCATCAAGCGCATTGCATCGGGGAATTTGCGCGGGTCTGCGCTGCGAATTCTGGATGCGAATATTCTGGGGGCGAGCTGCGCACGGGTTTGTCCCGTGGACGTGCTGTGCGAGGGCGCGTGCGTGCTGACGCGGCAGAACCGGAAGCCGATTCAAATTGGGCAACTGCAGCGGCGCGCTATGGACGCGTTCTGGGCGTCCGGCGAGGCTGTGCCGGTGGCTGCGCCGGGAACGCACAAGCTGCGCGTGGCGTGCATTGGCGGTGGGCCGGCGTCGCTGGCCTGCGCGGCGGAGTTGTGCCGCCAGGGTGCGCGGGCGACGGTGATCGAACGGCGTGAGCTGCCGGGCGGATTGAATACATACGGCGTAGCGGAGTACAAGCTGCGCGCCGCCGACAGCGTGCACGAGGTGGAGATGATCCGGCGCCTGGGTGTGGAGTTCCGGTGCGGCCTTGAAGTGGATTCGGCCGCGGCGCTGGTGGCGCTGGAAGCGGAGTTCGACTTTATCTTTCTGGGGCTGGGCCTGGGCGCGATGCAGCGGCTGAACATTCCGGGCGAAGACGCGGAGGGCGTGATGAACGCTCTGGAGCTGATTGCGGCGTACAAGACGGGGCACCTGCGCGAGTTGCACGGGACGGTAGTGGTAGTGGGTGCCGGAAATACGGCGATCGACGCGGCCAATGCAGCGCGGCGGCTGGGCGCGGACACTGTCTATATGCTTTACCGGCGCAGCGAGAGCGATATGTCGGCGTTCGATTTTGAATATGAACACGCTAAACAGGAAGGCGTGCAGTTTCTTTGGCGACGGCAGCCGGTGGCGATCGGGCAGGGCGAGCATGGCCGTCTGATTTTGGAGACAGTGCAAGCGCGCGAGGCGGATGGAAAGATTGAGGTGATCCCCGATTCGCAGTCGGCGATTGCGTGCGATCTGGTGGTGCCGGCAATCGGGCAGTCGCCGCTGACGCAGATTTTGCAGGAGCTGCGCGGCGTTCAGGCACGCGACGGAAAGATTGTGGCCGATCGCGTTACGGGACAGACGGGGAATCCGAGGTACTATGCCGGCGGCGATTGCGTGAACGGCGGGCGCGAGGTGGTGGATGCGGTGGCCGGAGGCAAGCGTGCCGCGCGCGCGATGTTGAAAGAAGCGGAGGTGGCCCATGCCTGACATCGGCGTGCGGAATTTTGCGGGCGGCATCAACTCGCCCAATCCGTTCTGGCTGGCGTCGGCGCCGCCGACGAATACGGGCGAGATGATCATGCGCGCGTTCGACGCGGGCTGGGGCGGCGGGGTGTGGAAGACCATCGGCGAGCCGATTACCAATGTGACTTCGCGCTACTCTGCGACGGACTGGAACGGTCAGCGGATCATGGGCTTCAACAATATTGAGCTCATTAGCGACCGGACCGTGGAGCAGAACCTGCGCGAGATGGCGGAAGTGAAAAAGCGCTATCCGAAGAACGCGGTGATTGCGTCGCTGATGGTGGCGTCCACACGCGAAGCGTGGCACGAGATTGTGACGCGCACAGAGGATGCGGGAGCGGACGGGTTGGAGCTGAACTTTGGCTGCCCGCACGGCATGAGTGAGCGCGGAATGGGCTCGGCGGTAGGGCAGGTGCCAGAGTACGCCCAGATGATTACCGAGTGGGTGAAGGAAAAGGCGCGCACGCCGGTGCTGGTGAAGCTGACGCCCAACATCAGCGACATTCGTACGGTGGCGCGGGCGGCGAAGCGCGGCGGGGCCGATGGATTGTCTGCTATCAACACCATCAATTCGATTACTGGGATCGATCTGGACACATTTGTGCCGCGGCCCAATGTGGACGGGAAGAGCTCGCACGGCGGGTACTGCGGGCCGGCGGTGAAACCGATCGCGTTGAACATGGTGCAGCAGATTCTGGCCGATCCGGAGTCGACGCTGCCGCTTTCGGGAATCGGCGGGATCGGATCGTGGCGCGATGCGGCTGAGTTTTTGCTGCTGGGATGCGGGACGGTGCAGGTGTGCACGGTGGTGATGCACTACGGTTATCGGATTGTCGAGGACATGGCTGAAGGTCTGGACAACTGGATGCGGGAGAAAGGATTCAAGACGCTCGAGGATTTTCGCGGATTGTCCTTGAATCGCGTGACAGAGTGGAAACACCTGAACCTGAACTACAAGATCGTGGCGCACATCGACGAGCAGAAGTGCATTGGGTGCGACCTGTGTCACATTGCGTGCTGGGACGGTGCGCACCAATGCATTCATCTGGACCGAGTGACCGGGCCGGTTGACGGGCACCTGGAACTGCATCGAACGCCGGCGGCGAAGGAATCGGAGAGTCGCGCGTCGATTGCGGAGACTCCCGTGACGCGCAAGGAACGCGCGGCGGCGTTTGCTCCGGGGCCGTATCCCGCGCCGCTCGAGAGGATTTCTCGAGTGGACGAGACTGAATGCGTGGGGTGCAACTTATGCTCTTTGGTTTGTCCGGTGGACGGATGCATCACGATGGTGCAGGTTGATACGGGCCTCAAGCCGGAGACGTGGGACGAACGCACGCGGGGAGCAGCGTGCGTGCCCACAGTCGGCGAGCCGGCAAATTAGCGAGGAGTGGGGCGAGAGCGATGTCCAGGATTTTGATTCAAAACGGAACGATTGTGAACGCTGACGGAAGCGTCAAGGCTGATCTGCTCATTGATGGCACAGCGATCAAGGAAGTGCGCGCAGGGATTCCAGCGAGCGCGGCGGACAAAGTGGTGGACGCGACTGGACTGTTGATTCTGCCTGGCGGGATCGACGCGCACACGCATCTCGACATGCCGTTCGGAGGGTCGAAATCTGCGGACGATTTTGAGACGGGCACGCGAGCCGCGGCGATTGGGGGAACGACGACGATTGTGGACTTCGCGATCCAGGCGAAGGGCACGAAGATGCGCACAGCGCTTGACACGTGGTGGAAGAAGGCCGAGGGGAAAGCGTGCATCGACTACGGGCTGCACATGATCGTCACGGACCTTGGAGACGCTGGCCTGGAAGACATGGACGACATGGTGCGCGAGGGCGTGGCCAGCTTCAAGCTGTTCATGGCGTATCCCAACGTATTGATGGTGGACGACGCCACGATCTTCAAAGCACTCCAGCAGACCGCGAAGAACGGAGCGCTGATCTGCATGCACGCGGAGAACGGGTCGGTGATCGATGTGATTGTGCAGCAGGCGTTGGCCGAGGGGAAGACTGCGCCGGTTTATCACGCGCTGACGCGGCCGACGAAGGCCGAGGCCGAAGCTGTGCATCGCGCGATTGCGATGGCGGAAATTGCCGGCGTGCCGATTTACATCGTGCATCTTTCAAGCGAGGACGCGCTGAACCAGGTGCGCGAGGCCCGGGATCGGGGATTGCCGGCGTTTGCCGAGACGTGCCCGCAGTACCTGCTGCTCTCGATCGAAGACAACATGGACGGCAAGGGCTGGGAGGGCGCGAAGTATGTGTTTACGCCACCGCTTCGCGAAAAGAAGAACCAGCCGAAGCTTTGGGAGGGTCTGAAGAAGGACAATCTGCAAGTGGTGTCGACGGATCATTGCCCGTTTTGTTTCGAAGATCAGAAGGCACTGGGTAAGGACGATTTCACGATGATTCCCAATGGCGGCCCCGGGATCGAGAACCGGCTGCAATTGCTGCATCACCACGGCGTGGGGCAGGGGAATTTCTCTATTAACAGATTTGTCGAGCTGGTATCGACGGCGCCGGCGAGGATTTTCGGAATGTATCCGAAGAAGGGCGTGCTGGCCGCGGGCAGCGATGCGGACCTGGTGCTTTGGGATCCGGTGGAGGACTATACGATCAGCGCGAAGACGCACCATATGCGCGTGGACTACTCGATGTTCGAGGGGTTCAAGGTGCGGGGAAACGCGCGCGATGTGTATTCGCGCGGCGAGCTGATTGTGAGCGGCGGGAAGTTTATTGGAAAGCCGGGGCGAGGCAAGTATTTGCGGCGCGAGGCACGGGGCGGGGCGTGGAGATAAGGCAGCCTCAAGCTGCTAGCTTCTAGCTGCTAGCCTGTTCTTGTGGTCGTGGATCGTGCGATCCCAGGTCCGAAAATCCGGGCCTGGGGCACCCAAGATCCAACAGCAACCGCAGATCCTTCGACTCCGTCGCTTTGCCGTTCCGGCGCGCTCGGTCACTCAGGATGACAGCCTAATAAATTGAACTTACTTTAGAGACAGGTTCCCAACGTCACAGAGGAGGTCCTGTGAGCACCGTCGATCCGTCACTATCGAATCGCGACCTGACGCCGACGACTCCGGCGCAGCGCACGTGGGGTTTTTACAATTACACGGCGCTGTGGTTTTCGATGTGCATGGAGATCACGACGTACCGGCTCGCGTCGGGACTGATCGCTAAAGGGATGGACTGGAAGCAGGCGATCGGGACGGTGCTGGTGGGAAACCTGATTGTGCTCGTTCCCATGCTGCTGAACGCGCACGCCGGCGCAAAGTACGGGATTCCGTTTCCGGTGTTTCTGCGAGCGTCGTTTGGCGTACGCGGGGCGAATCTGGCGGCGCTGCTACGAGCGGTGGTGGCGTGCGGATGGTTCGGGATTCAATCGTGGATCGGCGGCAGCGCGATTGATGCGATGCTGATCGTGATCTGGCCGAGCGCGGAAGGGAACGGCGGCATTTTGTGGGCGTGCTTCCTCGGCTTCTGGCTGCTGAACATGGTTGTGGTGTGGCGGGGCGTGGAGTCGATCAGGCGGCTCCAGGCGTTTGGCGCGCCGTTCATGTTTGTAATGGCCGTGGCGCTGCTGGTTTGGGTGCGGATGAAGGCGGGCAGCTTTGGCGCCATGCTGTCCACACCGAGCCAGTTTCACTCGCGGGGAGAGTTTCTGAGTGTGTTCTTCCCGTCGTTGACGGCGATGGTGGGCTACTGGGCGACGCTGGCGCTGAACATTCCCGATTTCACCCGGTATTCGAAGTCGCAAAGCGTGCAGTCGTGGGGGCAGGCGTTCGGACTGCCGGTGGCCATGGTGCTGTACACGTTTCTTGGAATCGCGGTGACGTCAGCATCGGTGGTGTTGTTCGGCAAGCCGATCTGGGACCCGGTGCAGCTGATTGGAATGTTCCATCAGCCAGTGGTCGCGTTTGTCGCGCTGATTGCAGTGCTTGTCGCCACGCTGAACGTGAACATCGGAGCGAACGTGGTGTCGCCGTCGAACGATTTTTCAAATCTCTATCCGCGGCTGATCAGCTTTCGCACGGGTGGATTGATTACCGGATTCCTGGGTCTGGCGATGTGCCCGTGGAAGCTGCTGGCCACGCCGGACGCGTTCATTTTTGGATGGCTGGTGGGCTACTCGGGCCTGCTGGGTCCGGTGGCCGGGATCATGGTGTGCGACTATTTTTTCATCCGCGGGACCGAGCTGGATGTGAACTCGCTGTATCACCGTGAC
The DNA here is from genome assembly GCA_003138515.1 of Acidobacteriaceae bacterium. Taxonomy (GTDB): domain Bacteria; phylum Acidobacteriota; class Terriglobia; order Terriglobales; family Acidobacteriaceae; genus Telmatobacter. Next base: position 21,891 of record PLGG01000038.1, read on the forward strand.
GGCATCTACCACTACACAAAGGGAGTGAATCCGAGGGCGTTGATAGCGCTGGCTCTCGGAGCTGGAATCGCGCTGATCGGCGTGTTCGTTAAGCCGTTGCACTTTCTCTACGACTACGCGTGGTTCGTGGGATTCTTTACCGCGGGCGCGTCGTATGTGGCGATGATGAAACTGGCGGCGCCGGTTGGCGCGGTGGAGAGAGCGCAAGAGATCGCATAGCGTAATTGGAAGAGGCGAATTTGGGTTCGTGCTATCCCACCGGTGGCGTCCCCTGCGGCGGACGCCAAGGATGGGGCACCCTACTTTGCTAAGTACCGGGCTATGCTTCCACCAGCGCGTCGGCGATGGAGAGATGCTCGTCGAGGGCGGCGATGCCGAGGTCGAGCTCTTCTTTGGTGACGATCAGCGGCGGCGCGATGACGAAATGGCTGACCCAGGCCTGAATGGACACGCCCTGCGCCATCATCTTGGCGGCGATTTGGTCGACGACGAGGGGCTTGCCTTCCACCTTGTCCCGCATGGTGTTGAAGAGCTGCTTGGTCTTGCGATTCTTCACAATCTCAACGGCAAAGAAAAGGCCGAGGCCGCGCACGTCGCCGATGGAGGCGTGTTTGGCCTTCAGGGCTTCGAGCTTCTGGCGGACGTAAGGCTCGAGCTCCGCGGCGCGCTCGACGAGCTTGAGGCGCTGCATCTCTTCGATGGTGGCGACAGCCGGGCCGAGAGTGAGCGGGTGCGCCTCGTAAGTATGCCCATGTGAAAAGTAGTGGTCTTCAAAGTAGTCGGCGATTTTGGTGGTAGTGGCGCAGAGGCCGAGGGGCACGTAGGCCGAGGTGATGCCCTTGGCGGTGACGAGGATGTCGGGCTTGACGTTCCAGTTGTCGACGGAGAACCACTTGCCGGTGCGGCCCCAGCCGGCCATGACTTCGTCGGCGATCATCAGGACGCCGTGCCGGTCGCAAATCTCGCGCAGGCGCGGGAAGTACTCGGGCGGCGGAACGAGGACGCCGTTGGTGCCGACGACCGGCTCGACGATGATGGCGGCGACGTCGCTTTCGTTGCGGATCATGTGCTCGATGTAGTCGGCGCAGGCGATGTTGCAGGTGGGGTAAGTGTGCTTGATGGGGCAGTCGTAGCAGTTGGTCTCGGGCGCGAATGCGACGCCGGCGCCTTTGCCCGCCGGCTCCATGGCCCAGCGGCGCGGATCGCCTGTGGCCGCAATGGAGCCCATGGTTGAGCCGTGATAGGAGCGGTAGCGGGAGATGATCTTGGTTTTGCCCGTGTACATGCGGGCGATTTTGAAGGCCGCTTCATTTGCCTCGGTGCCGCTGGTGGCGAAGAAGAATTTGGTCAACCCTTCTGGGAGGACTTCGAGGAGCTTGGCGCTGAGGCGAGCACGCGATGCGGTGGCGTATCCCGGCGCGACGTAGCAGAGTTCGCGGGCTTGCTCGGCGATAGCCTCGACCACGCGAGGATTCTTGTGGCCCAGGTTGACGCACATGAGCTGCGAGCTGAAGTCGAGGTAACGCTTTCCCGCGCCATCAATGAACCAGCAACCTTCAGCGTCAGCAATATAGAGTGGTTTCCAGGTTTTCTGAAAGCGCCACGTGCCGTAATTATTCTGGCGCGTGAGGTTGGAAATCTGCTCGCTGGTAAGCGCTGCGGGCGCGGAAGTTTCAATCATGGTTGGCGACCTCCGAAACGGATGCAACCTATCGTAACATCCGGAACGCTCGGCAAATGCGTGCCAATCGCGGCTGGGACGGCTTGGTCGAGCGCCCGAACCGGGTGGCACGAGTCGCGGCCGAGTCTTGAAGGTTCGCGTTGACGAACATGGTTCCGGCTGCGCGGTTCTTTGGCTTTTCACACCGGTCTCGCCGGAACTTCATTGCGAATCCCTCATGATGCCCGCAGGCCAAGTTGCAAGACGGAATCCCTCGGCGCGAGGAGTGATGCGATGCGTGTGCTTTGGATGACGATGTTGGTGTTCACGCTGACGCAGGTCGCAAGCATCGCGCATTCTGAGCCGCCGAATCCGGCGGGGCAGTTGGTCCGCGAAGTCGTCTACAACGAGTTGAACGATCACTCACGGCACGGCTATTGGCGGTACTGGGTGGAGCGGCGTTCGCAGACAGGAACGCGGCTCGAAGACCAGGTGGAAACCTCCGAAGGCCCCGTTGCGCGGCTTGCGTTGAGCAATGGACGCGCGCTGACCCCTGAGGCGGAACGGCAGGAGCAAGAGAGGCTGGAGAGGCTGCTGAGCTCGCGCGACGAACAGGCCAGACAACTGAGGCAGTATGACGAGGACGAGGAGCGAATCGGACACATTCTGGCGCTCTTGCCGACCGCGTTCGTTTACGACTACGACGGCGAGGAAAACGGCTGCTACCGGCTGCGTTTCCAGCCCAATCCCGAAGACGGCGCGCGCGGCATTGAGGCGCGAATTTTTCACGCCACGAGCGGGACGCTGTGGGTGGATGCACGAACGAAGCGACTGGCACGGCTGGAGGGCCGGGTCGAAGAGAATGTGGACTTCGGCTTCGGAATCCTGGGCAGGCTGTACAAAGGCGGATGGTTCCGGCTGGTGCGCGAGCAGGTGAGCGCGACCGACTGGAAGACAGAGTCGCTTGAGGTTCACATGAACATCCGTGCGCTGCTGGTAAAGACATTCGCGCGAGAGACGAGCGAGGTGCGCGGCGGCTTCGTTGCGGTTCCCGCGGGGATGAGCCTCAAACAGGGGCTGGCGCTGTTGAATCAAGACCGGGCCGGGGTCGAGGGATTGAGCAGGGGCCAACAACTCCCGAACGGCGGGAATGGGCTGCTGGTCTCAACCGAGGCGACCCTTCACAGGTAGAGCGGCGCCATGCGCAGGTGTCCGAAATTCGGACAAAATTGACGCGAGAAGATTAAAGACTTTTCCATTCTTGTCGATATACAGCGACAGCAGCCAGGACGTGAAGATGGAAATAGCCCCCATTCCGGGAATTCGTGCATTGCCAGCCGTGGGGGCGCCGCAGGCGAAGATTCGGCCGCCATCCATCTTCGACATCGACGCTTCAGCAAGGCCGGGCGACGACGGAGAACAGCAAAACAGGAGAAAAGCCGCGGGGGCGGAGGAGAACGAAGAGGACGATCTCGCGCTTGAGGATGAGACGGCTGCGGGAGCGGAAGCCCCTGAAGCTGCGTCAGCGAAGCAGGTCGATTATTTCGCGTGATTCAAGACGCGAGAACGAATTCCAAATGAGATGAGGCCTGCAGATGGATTGCAGGTTTTAGATTGCCGCAGGCTCTGCGGGTAAGGGTTGGCGCGTCAGGCGGTAACTGTCTCGCGCAGCTTGTGTTCTGCATAGAGAGGATCGGACGCGGGGAGAACTTCGTTCTCGGCGAGCCGCAAAAGCCTGTGAAGATAGGCGCGGGAGATGGACAGGCTGCGCGCTGCCAGGGTCTTGTTCCCGTTGTTCTCGCGAACGGCGGCGACGGCGAGGCGGATCTTGTAGTCGCGGAGCTGGCGCTCGAACGAGCCCGATGACTGATAGTCGGCGATGTCAACAATCTGGTCGAAGGCGTCGGCATCTTCTTCCGGCTCCTGGGTCTTGAGGTTCAAGTCCTCAGCGCGGACCACGTGGCCGGGAGCCAGGATGATGGCACGCTGCATGACGTTTTCAAGCTCGCGCACATTGCCGGGCCAAGAGTAGTTCTGGAGCATCTCCATGGCTGCCGGTTCGATCGAGTCCATTGGTTTTTGGAAGACGTTTGAGTAGTGGCGCAGGAAATGGCCGGCGATGAGGGGAATGTCTTCTGACCGCTCCTGGAGCTGCGGCGAATCGATGCGCATGACGTTGATGCGATAGAAGAGATCCTGACGGAATTTGCCTTCGGCCACGAGCTTACCCAGATCCTGGTGGGTGGCAAAGATGAGGCGTGCGCGCAACGGAATGAGCTTGTTCGAGCCGAGGCGGCTGAACTCCATCTGCTGCAGGACGCGAAGGAGCTTGACCTGGGTGAAGACGCTCAGGTCGCCGATTTCATCGAGGAACAGCGTGCCGTCCGCGGCTTGTTCGAAATAGCCTTCGCGGGAACCGACGGTGCCGGTGAAGGCGCCTTTCTCATGGCCGAATAACTCGGATTCGATGAGGGTTTCAGGGATGGCGCCACAGGAGACGGCGACGAAAGGCTTGTTGGCGCGGCTGCCGAGATTGTGGATGGCGCGGGCAATGAGCTCCTTGCCGGTTCCGCTATCGCCTGTAATCAGAACCGCAGCGTTGAGACTGGTCACGCTGCGAACTAACTGGTAGACGCGCTGCATGCCGGGGCTGGATCCGATGATGCGGTCGCAATTACCCGGCTCCTCAATGCGCTGCTGGACACTGTGCAACTGCTGCTTGAGCGCGGAGGTTTCGCAGGCCCGGACGAGCATGGTCTTGAGGTCGCGAATCGATGGCGGACGGCGGCAGAAGCCGAAGGCCCCGGAACGAACGAGCTCGAAGGCGGTGGAGCGCAGGCTGTCTTCAGCCATCAGGATGGACGGGACACTTGAGGCGATCATGCGCCGGGCAAATTCAATCCGGGATTGCAACGTGTCCTGGGAGGAGTAGAGGTCGAGGATCATCACATCGCAGTCGGGGGGCGACGCGAAAGCGTCCGTTCCATCCCCATCCGGCTGGAGCAGGACCTCGAAGTCCTTACCAAGGGCAGAAGAAAGAAGCGGGTGCAAAGTGCGGTCTTCCGAAAACAGTCCGATTCTGGTCATTGGCGGGCGATCTACTATGTCGCCGATAAGCGCGACGCCGATTCAAGAAACTAGGGCGATGTGAGTTCATCATCGGCAAATGAAGGCCAAGGGAACATTCCTCTTTCGTGCTACAAGACGAGACCTTGGTAACAGTTCTGAAGCTAAAAGAGACCCAAGTTGCTGAGAATCTTCTAACCGAAGTCCAGACAGCAGATCGCGTTTTCCATAGAACAGGCCGGAATGGCCTTCGTAATCAGCTTCGTAATCTTCTGATTTAACAGTGAGTTACCCGGGTCATCGCCGCGAATCGAAGGTGACGTGGAAGTGTATACAGGCCACTCCATAGGAGGGCCTGGGTGTAAACAATCGTGCACACCAGGAGGGGCGATATGCGCCCATCTATCTGAATCGATATGGCTTCATGGCAACCAAGGTTTGGCGCGGGAATTGCACTGGTGGGGTGTGGTCCTGGAAGGCCTTCAGGACAAGGAGCCCGTGTAATGCATTCGTTTGCCTGGTGGCCCACCGTCATTGTTCTGGGAGTGGCTACCTTCACGGATCTTCGCAGCCGGCGGATTCCGAACTGGCTTGTGTTTCCTTTTTTTGTCTGCGGGCTCGTGGTTTCGGTGTGGTTGCACGGCTGGCAAGGGGCCGAGCAGAGTCTTTCCGGAGCGGGACTTGGGCTGCTGATATACGGGTTCCTGTTCTGGATGGGCGGAATGGGCGCGGGGGACGTAAAACTTTGCGCGGCGATTGGCGCGTGGATTGGCCCGCTTCAGTTGTTTTACGCGCTCGTATTTACCGGCCTGGTGGGAGGCATGATCGCGCTGGGGGTAGCGGCGTGGGGCGGATTCTTGAAGGAGCTGTTTCAGCACACCGGCGATCTGGTATTCAGCTCGCAGGAATGCGGAGAAGCAGTCTTGAGCAATCCGCGGCGGCGCAAGATACCTTATGCGCCGGCGATAGCGATCGGGACATTGATTTCATTTTTCGCACGCTAAAGACGGAGCACGACAGTGTCGAGTTTGGGGCAAGCCAAGTATGAACTGCCGGATGACTGGGACGCTGTGCCAGCCAGTCAGCGCGCATACCAAGCAGCAAGGAGCGAAAGCAACGTGGTCACGAATCCATCTCCGTATTCAAGCAGCCCGTTTCCGAATCCGATCGGCGTTGAGGATCTCTCCATCGCGGTGATCAGCCCCAGCGAGGAGCATCGTCTGGAAACCATGCAGGCGATGAATGGTTGCGCGGGCGCCTGTGTCGGCGAGTTCTCAAGCTATACAGCGGGAGTGGGCGATCTTCCCGCGACCCTGGATGAGGATTACGACGTCATCATCATCGATCTGGACGGCGGCGCAGAGTCCGCCCTGGACCTGGTGGAGAGCATCGGGGCCAACGGCGTGGCGACGGTGATGGTGTTTTCGGAGAGCTCGGATCCGGAGCTTCTGGTGCGGTGCATGCGGGCAGGAGCGCGAGAGTTTCTGACGCTTCCGTTTTCGCCCGACGTAGTGGTGGAGGCCCTGGTGCGAGCCGCAGCGCGGCGGCCGGCGACTCGGCCGGCAAAGAAGCCGGCGGGCAAGCTCTACGCATTTTTGGGATCCAAGGGCGGAGCCGGGACAACCATGCTGGCCAGCAATTTTGCTGTAGCGCTGGCCAAAGAATCGGGCGAGAAGACTCTGCTGATCGATCTCGATCTGCCGCTGGGCGATGCGGCACTGAATATGGGAATCACGGCGGAGTTCTCGGTTATCGACGCGTTGCAGCAAGTGGATCGCCTGGATGGAAGGTTTCTGGAGCAGCTTCTGGTGAAGCACAGCTCGGGCCTGTTCGTGCTGGCGGCGCCGGGGCGGTTTGTCCCGTATCAGAGCGACAACGATGTCATCAACCGGCTTTTGCACGTTGCCCGGCATGAGTTCGACAACGTGGTGGTGGATATGGGTTCGAGGCTGGAGATGATGGCAACGACAGCCTACAAGGAAGCGACCACGATGTACCTGGTCACGCAGGCGAGCATTCCGGAGCTACGCAACTCGAACCGGCTGATCACGCAGTTCTTCTCCGCGCAGCTACCCAAGCTGGAAGTGGTGATCAACCGATTTGAATCGCGCGTCATGGGCGTGTCGGAGGAGCACATTACCAAGGCGCTCACCCGGGCGGCGCAGTGGAAGATTCCCAACGATTATGCCTCGGTGAAGAACATGCAGATCAGCGCCAAGCCGCTGGTGCTTACGGATTCGGCCATCTCGCGGCAGGTGCGGCTGATGGTCAGCGCTGTGACCGGGAAGAGCGATACCGCGGCGAAAAAGAAGAAGGCGTTCAGTCTCAACATCTTCGGATGAGGTCATCGAGAAGAATTCCCCAAATGGAGCGAAGGTAAAACGTGGAAATACTCAACTTGGAATCGTACAAAGCGGAGATTCACCGGACGCTGATCTCGAAGCTGGATCTGGAGAAGCTTTCGCGCGTGAACTCGAGCCAGGCGCGGCAGGCGGTCTCGGGCCTGGTCAAAGAGATCATGTCGGACCAGCGCGTGCCGCTGAACTTCGACGAGCAGGAGAAGATCCACGCCGAGCTGCTGGATGAGGTGTTCGGGCTGGGGCCGCTGGAGCCGCTCTTGCGGGATCCGAAGATCTCCGACATTCTGGTGAACGACAAGGACCACGTGTTCGTGGAAAAGGGCGGACTGCTGCAGAGGGTGGATACGACGTTCCGCGACGACCGGCATCTGATGCAGATCATCGACCGGATTGTTTCGCGCGTAGGCCGCAGAGTGGATGAGTCGTCGCCGATGGTGGACGCGCGCTTGCCCGACGGCTCGCGCGTGAACGCGATCATTCCGCCGCTGGCGCTGGACGGACCATCGATATCGATCCGGCGTTTCGGAACCGGCCCGCTGGCGGCCAACCAACTGGTGCAGTTGAAGAGTATTTCGCCGGAGATGATGGAAGTGCTGTCCTCGGCGGTGCGGGCGCGCATCAGCCTCCTGGTCTCAGGAGGCACGGGCGCCGGCAAAACCACGTTCATGAACATTCTGTCGCAGTACATTCCCAACAACGAGCGGCTGGTGACGATTGAGGACGCGGCCGAATTGAGACTGGCGCAGGAGAACATCGTGCGCCTGGAGACGCGGCCGCCGAACATCGAAGGACAAGGCGCGATCCGTCAGCGGCAACTGCTGATCAACGCGCTGCGTATGCGGCCCGACCGCATCATCATCGGCGAGGTGCGCGGCGAGGAAGCGTTCGACATGCTGCAGGCCATGAACACCGGCCACGAGGGCTCGATGACGACCATTCACGCGAACACGCCGCGCGACGCACTGTCGAGGCTGGAGTCGATGGTGGCCATGACCAACATGAACCTGCCGGAGAGATCGGTGCGGCAGCAGATGGCTTCGGCGCTCACGATTGTGGTGCAGGCCACGCGCATGAGCGATGGCACGCGCAAGATCACCAACATCTCCGAGATCACGGGTATGGAAGAGAACGTGATCAGCATGCAGGAGATCTTCACGTTTGAGAAGAAAGGCATCGGCCAGGACGGCCGCGTGATCGGCGTGTTCAAGCCCACGCGCATCCGTCCCAAGTTCCTGGAGAGGCTGCGGGTGTCGGGCGTCATCCTGCCGCCCAGCCTGTTCGAGCGGGAAACGCCGGTCAACTGAGAGGAAAGGAGGGAAGCGAGATGGGATTGATCATTGGTCTGGTCTTTGTGGGCATATTCACGGTAATCGCGCTGCCGTTGGCGACCATGGGCCCGTCCAGCAGCGCCAAGCAGGCCCTGGCCACTCTGGACTCGGCGATTAAGGTCGACCGGCGGGAATTGCTTCCGCAGAAGCTGAATGTGCGCAAGAACGAGTTGCTGAGCAGCATTCCGTGGCTGAACCAGAAGCTGCTGAAGCTCGAACTGACGCCTTATCTGCGCAGAATGATGAGCCAGGCCGATTTGAATTGGAGCACGGGGCGGCTGCTGGTGCTGTGCGCGGCCGGTTTTGTAATCCCGACCTATGGGCTTCTGCTGGCCACCAACAATCCCTTGCTGGCATTCGCATCGGGCGCAGGGCTGGGCTTGCTTCCGTTTGGCTTTGTTCTGGTCAAGCGCCACAGGCGCTTCAGCTCATTTGAAAAGAATCTGCCGGAGGCGCTGGATCTGATGGTCAGCGGCCTGCGCGCCGGACACAGCTTGCTGGCGGCGATGGCCCTGGTGGCGCGCGAATGCCCGCAACCGGTGGGCGGCGAATTCAAGATTTGCTTCGAGGAGCAGAACTACGGCCTGGAGATGAAGACGGCGCTGGAAAACCTGATCGTGCGGGTTCCGCTGCAGGATTTGAAGATCACAACCACCGCAATCCTGATCCAGAAGGAGAGCGGAGGCAACCTGGCGGAGGTGCTGGACAAGACGACGTATGTGATCCGGGAGCGATTCCGGCTCAAGCGCCAGATCATGGTCCACACGGCGCAGGGGCGTCTTACCGGCTTGATTCTTACGCTGTTGCCGATCGCGCTGGGCGTGGGCATTTATTTTGTTGACCCGGGAATGATCAGCATCCTGTGGCATCGCGACATCGGCATCAAGCTGTTGTGGTCTGCCGCCGGGCTGATCGTGCTTGGTGGACTCGTGATTTGGAAGATCGTTGACATCGATGTGTGAGGAAGAATCGTGACTTTTGCAATTCTGGCATTCGTGGCAATCTTTGTGCTGGTGGGGAGCATCGGTGTGCTGATGTTCTATCGCGAGGCGGCGCTGGAGCGCATCAGCCAGGTGATCAATCCGCAGCCCAAGCAGAAGACGCTGGCGGAGACCTTCCAGAATACCGGGTCTTCGATCGGCAACGTGGTCAAGCGGTTCGAGAACCTGATGCCGAAGAGCGACAAGGAAGTTTCGGTCATTCGGCTGCGATTGACGCGGGCAGGCTATCGCAACGAGAACGCGATGAAGATCTTCTACGGCAGCAAGGTATTGACGCCGCTGCTGTTGGCGACCATTGCGGCGGTCAGCGGATTAGCAAATCTGGCGCCGTTCCTCGTGTACCTGGTGGCGCTGGGCTTAGGATTCCTCGCCCCGGACTTCTGGCTGGGCAAACGCATCAGTGCCCGGCAGAAAAAGCTGACTCGCGGCTTGCCTGACGTTCTCGATCTTCTGGTGATTTGCATGGAGGCGGGCCTGAGCCTTGACCAGTCGACGGCGCGCAGCGCGGAAGAGTTGAGCCAGTCCCAGCCGGAAATTTGCGATGAGCTGACCATGGTGGTGCTGGAACAGCGCGCCGGGCGCGCCCGTTCAGAGGCCTGGAAGAACATGGCGGAGCGCACCGGCGTTGAATGTCTGCGCAACCTGGTCTCGATGCTGGTGCAGACCGAACAATTTGGAACGAGTATTGCGAAAATGCTCCGCGTTCATTCGGACACGCTGCGCGTGCAGCGCGTGCAAATGATCGAGGAGATGGCGGGGAAAACTTCAGTGAAGCTCGTGTTTCCGCTGGTACTGTTCATTTTTCCCGCGCTATTTCTGGTTACACTGGGACCAGCCGCAATCGTGATGGTTGAGTCGTTCAGTTCACTAACAAAATAACTGAGGCAGGAAGGGGAAATTGGAATGGGCTTTTCCGTAATTTGCAAGAATGTCGTCGGATACCTCGGAATGTACCTCTTGGACGCTCCCGTAGACAAGAATACGAGGATCATGCAGTGGGTTGCCGGGGTTTTGGCGGTCATCGTTCTGGTGATCCTGATACAGCGCCGCCGGACCAGAGTGAAGTAGAAGCCGGAGCGCAACAAACCGTGGCGTGACGAGACTGTGTTAGGCCACGGCTGGGAAGCAATGATTCCGTTGCCAGGGTGGCTTGCCGTGTAGGGGGCAGACGCCTCAGTGGGCAGCCTGGGCAAGGGGAACAGGTGAAGTGTTCCCTTCGCGGGCCTGACTGCAAGCGAATAGAAAGGGCGGAGCCGCACATGGAATTGATGGAAAGAGCCGAACCGGCGAATGGAACGCCGGGGAAAGAAGGGGCGGCGGCAAAGCCGCCAGGGACCAGGACAATGGAATCTCAAACATTTTGCGCTTACAACCAGACGCGGGAGTGTTTTTTGGGCTTGAAGGTAAAGGCCGGCGAACTTTCCTCGAACCATGTGGCAGAACTGATGCTGGAGAAGCCGATGAAGTCGGGAGAAGGCTTGTGGATGACGCCCTTCAGAGGAATCGCGGCAACGGCGATGCCAGCGCCGCTGGATCTGATTTATCTGGACGATGAGTGCCGGGTGATTGATTTGGCGGAATCGTTTCCGACCTTTCAGGTGAGCTCCTCGAGCCCGCGGCCGCAGAGCGTGCTGGCGCTGCCGGCGCACTCGATTTATTCGTCGCAGACGCAATCGGGCGATCAGCTTGTGCTGTGCGTAGCCGAGGAAATGGAGCGGCAGTTGGAGAGGTTAACGAATACGCGCGAAGAAGTGGAAACCGTACCGGCGATTACAGGGGCGGCGCTGCTCCGCGAGAAGCCACTTTGGAGCGGGGGCCCGGGACTGCTGGAGCTGGAGGACCGTAATGGACACGACAAGCCGGAAGCCCTGCAGGCGCACAGTATGGATCTGACACCTCCGGAGACGAAGACGAAGAGTCAACTGCGGACCTGGATTCAGCGCTGGTGGTCGCCGGATCCGCGAAGGGCTCCGCGGGTCAAGGAGCCGGGTTTGGCTGCGTATTACTGGAATGGCGCGGCGCCGGTAGCGCACGGGGTCCGCGATATCAGTTCGTCAGGGCTCTATGTGGTGACAGAGGAGCGGTGGTATCCGGGGACCCTGGTTCTGATGACTCTGCAGAGGAGCGATCACGGAGAGGAGTATGCGGAACGGTCAATCGCCGTGCAATCGCGGGCCGTGCGTTGGGGTCCGGACGGCGTAGGGTTGCAATTCATCCTCACCGACGACCAAGACTTACGCCATGGGAAGACCACGATGATGGAGGCGGCCAGCCGGGAGGAGTTCGAACTCTTCCTTGAGCAGCTGAAGCTGGAAGGATGATAGGCGCCGAAGAGCGCGGGAAGTCCCTGGGCGGGCGCGGCCAAGGCACAAGGTCAACGCCGGCTGAGCTGAGAGGCAAAGTGATGAAGATTGGAAATACCGGGATTTTGGGTCGAAAAAGGAGATTCCAGTTTGGAAGGTCTCTATCCGGAATCAGTCGGCGCCGTGCCGATTGTCTTTAACTGACCCATAACCAAGGTAACTCGAATGTGTTATTTCATTCGCGTAATTGCCGTATCATTCTGTTGATAATCCGGCTAGGGTTTCGGCTCGAAAGACGCTTCCCCATAACATCGCGTGGCCCTAGAAGATCGCGCGGTGGTGCAGGAAGAGGAAGGACTCCTATGGAATATCCAATCGGAGCGCATGGTGCCGTTGCGCAGTGCGCTTTATCCCCAAAACACATTGGCGAGAGGACCGGGGTGCAGAGCGCCCCTCGACCCTTCCTTTCCCGTTTTCGTGATTGTTGCCGGGAGCGTGAAGGCTCGCAGCTCGTGGAATTCGCGCTTATCGCGCCGGTATTGTTTGTTTTGATCCTAGGAATCGTCTGGCTCGGGATCGCCCTCAACAACTACATTGTTCTCACTGACGCAGTGAGCGCCGGGTCCCGGGCCATCGCTCTGGCCCGGAACGAGGATTCCGTTACGGGCGGAGATCCGTGTGCATACGCAGTTCAGGTGGCGAACAGCGACGCAGCCAGTCTGAATCAGAACAGCATCACCTACCGCATCACGTATACCCCTATTGGATCAACCACATCAACCACATACACCAATACCTGTACGGCACTGGGAGGAGATGCCATGAATTCGCAGGACTCGGTCGCGATGCAGGCGACTTATCCGGCTGTAATTCCTCTCGTGAGCCAACAAGGCATTTTCGTCTGGACCCGGCCGGGGACGTTGAATCTGATTGCCCATACCACTCAGCTCGTTCAGTGAGCCATTCACGCGGAACCAGGCAGCAGAACGCAAACTCCAGGGACCGAAAAGGAGAACTGGTCAGACGAACGCAAAGGAGATTGTCCCATGTCGAGACTTGAAAGACTTAGATCGCGCAAGGCCTTTAGAGAGTCGCAGCGGACCTCAGGAGTGCGCGGCACAATCTGTCGGCGGCAGCCGTTTTTCACAGCGGCGGTAGCGGACGAGCGTGGGCAAGTGCTTGTCTGGGTGGTTATGGTGTTGGCCCTGCTTATTGGAGTCAGCGCCTTTGCGGTGGATGTCGGCCACGCCATGCTGGTGAGGAAGCAATTGCAGGCCTCGGCCGATGCGGCGGCTCTGGCGGCAGCCCAGCACTTGGCGGACGGAACCTGGGCGTCTGTGGCCATGACCTACAGCGGGAAGGGAACTCTGAACGGCTACGGCGGTTACACCCTGGATACGCCGGTGATCACCACCAAGTGTTCATCCACGGTGAAGGCCTATGGTGTTGCCTGCTCGTCGACTATGCCGAACCTGGTCATCGTGCAGGAGACCGCACATGTGAACACATTCTTCGCTTCGGTGATGGGGTTCAAAACGCTCACAGTGAACGCTGTCTCAGCAGCAGCGAAGGGAGCCAGGCCCACGCCGTACAACGTTGCGATCGTCCTGGATACGACGAATTCGATGAACTTGTATGATTCCAACTGCGGCGCGACGCAGGAGCAGTGTGCGGAAAATGCGATCGCGACGATCCTCGGCGGCCTGGATCCTTCCATAGACAAAGTGAGCCTGTTTACTTTCCCGGCCATGGAAGTCAACTCGGCGGCAAACGACTCCAACTGCTCTGGTCGGGCAGCGACGGGCGAACCTTACACTTTCCCGTCGACGAGTGCGACCTCGCTTTCGACAATGCCCATCCAAACCGGGAGTGGGCGCAGCGCTACCACGATTCAGACAACCTACCAGATCACGGGGTTCCTCGATACCTATCGGAGTTCCTACTCAGCCAAGTCGCTCACCTCTAGTTCCTTGCTGACCCAAGCAATCGGCCAGTCCTCGGGGTGCCCCGGAATGGTGCCAAACGACACGCAGAATACGTACTTTGCGGCAACCATCTACCAGGCGCAGGCAGCGCTGGACGCCGAGCAGGCCGCTAATCCGGGCACGGAGAACGCGATGATCATCCTCAGCGACGGCAATGCCACCGCGGTAAACAACAGCTCCTTCCAGGACATGAACAGTCAAACCACCCCGGGCCCGGCAGTTAACAACTCCACTAACGGTATATACCCCAGTCTGTACGGTGAGTGCGGACAGGCGGTGGATGCGGCGGTTGCTTCTACAGCCGCAGGAACGCTCGTGTTCACGATCGCCTACGGTTCTCCATCAACCTCGACAGGCGGCGGCATGAATGGAAATCAGGGAAACTGCGCCAGCGACAGGGGCTATGGCAAGCACCCCAATATCACGCCCTGCCAGGATATGCAGCAAATGTCCTCTGGCTGGAGCGGCACGCCGCAGAATACGTCGCACTTCTTCTCCGACTACTTTGATGCGGCGCAAGGAGACACCGGGTGCCAGGCAGCAAATGAGAATCAAACGACTACCAATCTGCAGGATATCGCTGAAGCGATCGTTACCCAATTGGAGCAGGTGCGCCTCATTTCCCCGAATGCGCCATAGGCATCGGGATTCTTGCGCCGAAGGGGTCTCGCTGGAACTACTATCGCGATTCCTGTGAAAAGAAGTCAGTTCACTCGCGCCGGCTAGTCCTGCAAAAGTGAAATTCAGTAAGGACGGGGATCGCGATCCCTTTTGGAAGAAGGTGACTGAATGGCCTCAGCTTCTTGGATTGGAGGGAGCTTCTGATTTCAAGTGCCCGGAGATGCACAGTAATAGGTATAGCCGGGAGAAAACGTAACCGAGGAGGCGTCGCTGAGATTGAGAATGGGGTAGCAGATGGTGTTGTCCACCGCCGTTTCAGTCACCCTTGTGCCGTTGGTCAAAGTCACATTGTACGGGATCGCTATCGACGGATCGGGCGATGTTTGGGTGGCGAGCGACGATAATGTTGGTCCACTGGCGGAGTTTGTTGGAGCAGCGGTGCCGGTGGTGACGCCACTGGCCGCGGGCGCGACGTACAAGCAGCTTGGGACCCGGCCGTAAGCGAAGTTGCAAATCGGCCGTGGAATGCGGCGACGTGCGCTGGGGGCCCGACGGTGTGGGGTTGCAGTTTATTCTCACCGACGACCAAGACTTACGCCATGGGAAGACCACGATGATGGACGCGGCCAGCCGTGAGGAATTCGAACTCTTTCTGGCGCAGTTGAAGTTTGAAGGGTGACAGGCGCCATGGGGCGCAGGAAAAAATCCTAAGGCGAGCGCGACCGAATCGCGAGGTAAAGACCGGCTGAGCTGAGAGGTGAAACGATGAAAAATGCGAACCGTCTGTGGCGAATTTTAAACGACGAGAGCGGCCAGGCGCTGGTGCTTGGCGCGGTGTGCATGGCCATGTTGATGGGCGTGATGGCTCTGGCGATTGACGTGGGCTATCTGCATTACAGACAAATCCAGTTGCAGTCCGCGGCTGATTCAGCGGCGATAGCGGCAGGCGAGGAGATTGGCAACTGCGGCAATACAGTTTGCGCCAACATGAAAACGGCGGCAGCGACGGCATTGAAAGAAGTCGGCATTACCGCCTCTACCATCACTCCCACATCGGGTTGCACAGTCTCCAACTCGTCGGGGTTGGCCATGATTATCAATGATGCTCCCTGTGTACTGGGATCGACCGCGAACGATCCGAACTACGGCAACACCTCTATGGCTGAGGTGGTGCTTACCGAGCCGCAGAACACGTTCTTTGGCGCCGTTCTCGGGATTCGAACCGTGAATCTGATGGCGCGCGCGGAAGCAGGTGATTCATGGATTAATACCCCCGGCGGCGGCTCCAATTGCATTTGGACGGGCTCGATCACAATCAACGGCAGCAACGGCAACTTTAATTTGACCAGTTGCGGCATTTACGACAATGGGGACCTAACCACCAACAGCGGCGACAGCGTGACAGCCACGGATTTCCTTTATTACGGATCGTGGAGTCCTAACAACTGCAACAGCAGCTGTACATGGACCTTAGGGGATTCAGAGACCCAGCCGGCGCACACGACTACGGCGCAACCCGACCCGCTGGCGGGCCTTACGGCGCCCAGCCAGCCGGCGGCCTCTTCTACCGCCAGCAACACCACGCCAACCAGCGGCACAACCCTGCAACCGGGCTACTACAGCAGCGGCATCAATCTCAATTCGAACGTTACGGTAAACCTCGCTCCAGGCCTTTACTACATGAACGGCAGCATCAACGTCAACAGCGGCGCGACGCTTAAGTGCACAGGTTGCACGGGGGGGCTAGGCGTGACGCTCTATTTTGTTAACGGCAGTCTTCAGCCAAACAGCGGCTCCACGGTCACGCTTACGGCGCCCTCTACAGGCAGCACGACGAATGGCGACGTGGCCAATATGTTGATTTGGCAGAGCTCTACCAATAGCTCGGGTATGGATCTCGACGCCGGCTCATCGTCCTACTTTAACGGGATCATTTATCTTCCCGACGCGACACTTACCCTCAACAGCGCCTCGGGCACCACCATCAACAGCGGAGCGAGCGCCACGGCTGTCGACGTGCAGAGTCTCATGGTTGATTCTTCTATAACCTTCGACCTCAATGGTTCCCAGGCACTGCTCGGCGGTGGCGGCAGTTCTCAGACATTGGGGTCGTTTGCGCTTGCGGAGTAGCTTATGAAGAAACGAAATCGATTCGATCTGTTGCGAGGCGAACACGGGGCAAGCCTGGTGGAACTGGCACTCCTGTTGCCGTTGTTTCCACTGCTGCTGTTGGGCGCTGTCGATTTTGGGCGGGCCTTCTATCTCCAGATGGAGCTGGCAGGCGCAGTTCATGCGGCCGCGATGTACGGGTCTCAGAATCCGAGCGATACGGCAGGCATGAAGACTGTGGCCCAGGACGATGCGCCGAATGTGCCGGGCCTGACAGTCAATACTCCTACCTATGGTCGCGAATGCTCAGACGGCACAAGCTACAGCGCGGGTCCCGGAACCATGCCAGCGTGTACGGGCCTGACCGGGGTATACCGCGTGAACGTAACGGTTACAGCAACCTATACGCCGCTGTTCCCATGGTCCTGGGCCGGGATGGGGAGAATCCCATCCTCATTCACGTTTTCCAGTTCGGCGTCGGCGCGCAACCGCTAGTCTTTTTACGGCTTGGGAGCAAGACACGCGGGATTCTTCGTGGCTGCCCGCTGGAGCGCGGGCCTAAGAGGGGTTCAGCAGCGGAGCGAAAGGGCAAAAGAGAGGGCGGTCGATGAAAAAAAGAGTCGACGTGCGGAAACTGTTCCGCTTGACTCGCGGCGAGCGCGGCAGCTCCCTGGTGGAGTTCGCCATGGTTGCGTGGGTCATGATGCTCCTCTTGTTTGGCTCATTCCAAATGATGCTTGCGGTGTACAGCTACCACTTTGTGAGCTCCGCAGCGCAGCAGGGCTCGCGATTCGCCGCGGTGCGCGGCTACACCTGGAGTAAGCTCCAAACCACAAATTGCGGGACATCGGCGCCCCCGAGTTTCACGATGATATACGGCTGCACAGCCGCCAGCACCGATATTCAGAACTATGTACAAAGCCTGGCGACGCCAGGGATTAACCCAAGCAATGTGACGATTAATGAGACGAATTCGTATGTTTGGCCGGGTAAGAGGCCGGATAACACCACCGCCCTTTGCTCAGGTTCCTATAGCCCCAAGAGTCAAATGTGCTTGGTGCAAGTGACGGTCAGCTACACCTTTAATTTTTTACCTTTTCTGAAATTGACCCAATTGACGATGAGCGCCACGTCGGAACAGGCGATTCAACAGTAAGAGCCGGCGCCCTCCAGGGAACGTTTCGCCGCCTCGATGCAGGAGCGTCCTAGCGAGATGAGAGGCTAGAAATGAAGATGCTCTATTCCAACGTTTCCGGGATGATGAGCAGAATCTCGACCTTGGCAATCTGGCCGCCCTGCATGGCGGGGCGGAACTGCCACTTCTCCAGCGCGGCGATCACGAACTGGGCCTGAGGAAAGGCTTGCGGGAAGACGATACTGAGCGTTTCGAAGTGGCCAGATTGATTCACGAAACCATGAACCATAAGCGCGTCGGCATCGATGGAGCCGGAATCGAGATTGGGCCGCACGATGTCATAGGGCCAGGGCGCATCAAGATGGGCAACTGCGCCCCCTTGAGAGGCGTCGATCGTCCGGGGAAGAGAGTACTGCAACACCCAGCTATGCGACAAGCCGACGTGCAGGTAAACGGTGTACGCCGTTCTTCCATTCCAAACGCCGGCCATTTCGGGGTACTGATCGTCAAGCGAGTTTCCGACGATGATCGAGTTGAAGTGGCCATCTTTGGGGACGGAGATGGCCGTCGTTGAAAGGCGATCGCCCGCAAGGCTGTCGGGGCCGTTGCCGTTTTCGGTTTCGGGGCCCTGAGGTTTGCTGCTGGGAGCAGCTATGCCTGGCCCGGACACCCTATACGCCAGACCTTGACCCGCGCCGGAGCCTCGATTGTTCGGGTTACCCGCTGGACCCTGACTTGATCCACCCTGGCCTGGTTTAGCAGAGGAGTTGTCCTTCCCGGAAGACGGAGCGTCCTTCCCTTGTCCCGCCAGCGTTCCCGGCCCACTGACCACGACACTTTCATTCACCGGGGGCAGGGTGGCCATCCCCTCTTTCATGCGCAGGTTAGACAGAGACAGAATTGAGGCCGGCGTGGGCTGTGCCGCGGATTGCGAGGAGGTGACTGGCGGCCGCAGCACCTGCTGCGGAACGTGCACGGTGACGGGGGAAGTGGTGCTCGCGGTGACAATCGGCCTGGGCGTGGGATGAAAGCTGGAAGCGATATCGACGTCGGCCAGGGTGATCTCTTCATTGGGACGTTCGACCGAGGGCTTGACGTCGGACGAAGCAGGCTTCTGCGGTGTCGGGGGAACTACCTTCTTGACCGGGACACTGCTTGGCGTCCAGATGACCACCTGGGGCACGGGAATCTGATCGGGGAGCTTGACAGGGTTTTCGACGTCGGGCTGGATGAGCGTCTGCGGTCCCGGCGTAGCCTGTGCCACCTCGCGGAGAGCAGGGTCGCTCGGCTTCGGCTTGCCTTCGGAAGCGGGAGCGTGGGCGCCGGGAGCGGCGGCAGGATACGGGATGCGAGGCGGAGACACGCGCGCATCCTCGGGCATATTTAGATCAAGCTCCCGAACGTGAAAGTGTGCCGTGGACACCCGGGCGAATGGGGGCATGTAGGCGAAGCCGAACCACACCACAGCGATTACGAAGGTGTGAAGGACCATGGAAGCCGCAATCGAGGTCGGCCGGGGGCCGAGATCGGACGGCTCGGTGAAGAGAGTAACCGTGTAAGAAGAGCTCATCAACGGTTGGACCCCCCCTTAGAGATTCTGCGTAGAGACAATGACTTTTGGAACGTGCGCCCGAGGGAATTTGTCCGGGGAAATTCCCAAGTTGGCACATAAAATCCATGGAGGCTATAACACGGAAGATGCAAGCGCGACCTCCGATTGCCGAGTAGAATTCACGTTAAACTTATCGTGGGACAGCCCGCAGAACGCGAGTGCGACGTAATGGCAGGCGGTTCCATTGCTGCCCTTTTAGAATCGCTCATCGAGAGGCTTTCCCCCATAGCACTTTTGATACCTCATCGATAGATAGCGGCGATTCTGATGCGATTTGTGAGGCTTTCAGGGACTACACTGAAACCGCACTGCGCGCCGAACTCGATCAATATGAATGGAGGGGGCGCAATGTGCGGGCATTTTCGGAATCGGGAATCGAATTCGGAGTCCATTCCTGACTGCAGGATCGCAGGATGGACGAGATGGGGCCGATGAATTCCGGAAGTGACAACGAAGAAGACACTCGCGGCGGAGCAGGCAAACGCATCGAGTGAGGCAGGTAAAGAAGGGCGGGGTTGGCGAGAGCCGGCTCCATCGGAGCAGGAATGAATCGAAGACTCGTGACGATCCTTCTGGTTGCAGCGTTGATTGCCGGCGCCTGCACCTGGGTCGTTTATCGCCTTGTGAGCGTGAGGATATTAGCGTCGAAGCCGGTGTCGACGACGCAGGTGGTCGCGGCATCGAAGGATATCCTGCTGGGCTCGGTGCTGACGTCGGCGGACCTGACGACGATGACGCTGGCGGGCACGCCGCCCAAGGGCGCAATTCTTAAACCGGAAGATGCGATTGGCCGGGGCGTGATTACGCAGATCTCGCAAGGGGAACCGATTCTGGACAGCCAGTTGGCGGGTCTCGGCTCCGGTGGCGGATTGGCGCCGACGATTCCGCAGGGTATGCGGGCATGCGCGGTGCGAGTGGATGAAGTTGTGGGTGTCGCGGGCTTCGTGACGCCAGGCATGCGCGTGGACGTACTGGCCTCGGGCAATCCGCCGGGCGGAAGCGCCTCGCAAGGCGTAGTCACAGAGACGATTCTGCAGAACATCCAGGTTCTCTCCGCGGGCACCGACATTCAGAGGGACCAGCAAGGCAAGCCGCAACAGGTGCAGGTGGTGAACCTGCTCGTGACACCGGAGCAGGCCGAGCTGCTTAGCCTGGCTGCCAATTCGCTGAAGATTCAGTTGGTGCTGCGCAATCCGCTGGATACGCAGATGACCAAGGTTCCGGCGTCGTCGATGAGTAACCTATTTGGCAGCCAGGCTCCGCCGGCAGCGACACATGAGCGAGCCCCGAGGGGCCCAGGCAAGCCCGCAACCAAACCGTATTCGATAGTCGTGATGAACGGCAACAAATCCACAGACGAAAAGTTTGCTTCACCTGAGGGGCAGCATTGAGATCGAAGGCAGGGGTCACCATCGTATCTTGCGGCGCGCTGGCCTTGGCACTGTTTGCCGGGCAGGCGGTGAGGGCTCAGAGCGTGCCGGCTCAGAGCACACCCGCTGCGCAGCCGCCGGCAGCAGAAACCACCTATGAGGACTCAACGAACGAGCTCTCAGTAACAGTGGGAAAATCGGTGCTCGTGGACTGCGCGCAACCGATCCAGCGCGTCGCGGTCGGGATTGGCGACATTGCGGAAGCTACCGCGATCAGCCCCACCGAAATCATGGTCGACGGCAAAGCTGCCGGCGAAACGAGCCTGATCATCTGGGACATTCACGGCGGACGCCAGTTCTTCAATGTGACGGTGCGGGCTCAGGCGACAGTAACGGGCGACAATCTGGACGCCATCCGGCGCGAGCTGAGGGCGGAGCTGCCGGGCCAGACGGTCCGGGTGAGCTACAGCAACAACAGCATTTTTCTGCGGGGCACGGTGAGCGACCTGGTGAGCTCATCGCGCGCGGTGCAGATAGCGTCGGCAGCGGGGAAGGTTGTGAACCTGCTCGACGTAGATGTGCCGAAGGCCGATCCGCAGATTCTGATCAAAGTACGATTCGCCAGCGTGGATCGCAGCCGGGCGCGGCAGCTTGGCATCAACCTGTTCAACCTTGGCCTGGGAAATGCCGTGGGCGGAGTGTCCACCGGTCAGTTCTCGCCGCCAACGATCTCCGGTGGTGGCTCCAGCTCCAGCAGCGGCGGATCCGTGAGTGGATCGGCCGGGTCGGCGTCGTTTTCCAATGAGTACAACCTGCTTGCTTACTTCCCCGGCTTGGGCGTGGGCGCCGACATTTCGGCGCTGGAGACCAAGGGCGTAGTGCAGGTGCTGGCGGAGCCGAACGTGTTGGCGACCAACGGCAAGGAAGCCAGCTTCCTGGCGGGCGGAGAGTTTCCCTATCCGGTTGTATCCGGCACTTCCGGAGGCACGTCCGCAGTCAGCATCGAGTTCAAGGAATACGGCATCCGGATCAATTTCATCCCCACGATCACGCCGCGGGGAACGATCCACCTGCAAGTGGCGCCGGAGGTGAGTTCGCTGGACTACACCAACGAAGCAACCATCTCAGGATTCGTGGTGCCGGGAATCACGTCGCGCAGGGTGAATACGGAAGTGGAGCTAGCCGACGGCGAAAGCTTTATGATCGGTGGCCTGCTGGACAAGAGCACTAGCGATACTTTCAATAAGATTCCTTTCATTGGCGACATCCCGATCATTGGCAAGTTGTTCCAGTCGGAGCAGAGGACCAAGAACGACACCGAGCTGATCGTAATTGTGACGCCGGAGATCGTGTCGCCGTTAGCAGCGAACGCGACGCTGCCAACGCCGAATTATCCTGTACCGTTCATCCCGCCGAATTCCAATATCGCGATGCATCAGCCGGATGCGAAGACGCCAGGGAACACTCTGCCGCCCGCTCCTGCATCGATTCCGGTGGAGACGCTGGTCGAAAGCATGAAGCCGGAGAAGCCGCTGATCATCGAAAGCGGAAGGGGTGGATTCGGCACGACCGGCGGGGCTATCAACTCGGGCTCTGCGAGCGGGTCGACTGCCGGGGCAGCGCCACCGCAACAATAGAGATTTCTGTTCAGGGACGCCGGCAGAATTCCGAGGCGAGCGGATGAATCCCTTGCAAAGGATTGCGAAGGCAGTGAGGGAATTTCTTTCGCCACCCGCGCAGGCCGGGCCGCAAGGACCGCTGCAGGTTCTCAACCTGACACGCGGGACAGTGCTGGCCACGCAGCTTGAAGCCGCACGCACAGGACCTGCACGCAGAAAAGGATTGCTGGGCCGTGACGGCCTCAAGCGCGGCGAAGGACTGTGGATCGCTCCCTGCGAATCCGTACACACGTTCTTCATGCGATTTCCCATCGACCTGGTTTACCTGGACCGCGAGCGCCGGATCAAGAAAGCGCGCAGCGCAGTCGGGCCGTGGCGCCTATCCGCGTGCCTGTCGGCGCACAGCATTCTGGAACTTCCTGCCGGAACGATTCGCGAGACGCAGACCGAGCGTGGAGACACGCTGGAGATTGCGGCGGCGGAAGAAGAGCAGCGGAGCTAGCGGCGTTAGCGGCGTTGGTCCGCAGCGGCGGAAAAGTCGGCGACAAATCCCCGAAAACAAAACTGTAAAACAGCGAAATTCGAAAACTGTGAAACTGTGAAACTGTGAAACTGTGGCTGCAAGTTGTTGATTCAAAAGGCTCCACAGTTTCACAGTTTCACAGTTTCACAAACAGGCATGGGGGGGGTGGGGTAAAAAGTAGTGGTTAGTGGGTAGTGGTTAGTGGTTAGAAAGACAGCGAGCGGA
>PLGG01000064.1 GCA_003138515.1 Acidobacteriaceae bacterium
CTGTGAAACTGTGGAGCGAGCCGAATCAACCACTTGCAGCCACAGTTTCACAGTTTCACAGTTTTGTTTTTGAGGTTTTTGCTTTTCGCGCTTCGATCGAATCGCTAAGACCTAAAAGCTAAAAACTTTTCTCGGTTTTTGAGGCTCTTGTTTTCGCCAGAATTTTTTGCGCATTTCTCTCAAGCGATTCGAGCAAACAGCTATTTCCGCCCGCAAAAACGAGCTCATGAACGCTTCTCTTTCCTCTGCATGGTCCGCTTCAGCAGCCCGGAAGCGGGTTCTTGAAGACCAGGTCGATCGGGAGCCAGTCCGTCAGGCGCTTATTGTCGATTTCGGCGTCTCCGGCGGTGCTCGACAGCGTCGACCGAGTAAGCGCCACGGTGACCTTCACTTTGCCCTTTACGCAGTACTCCTCGAGGAGAGTGGCCAGGCTCTGGTCGGTTGCATCCATGTAGCCGGCAGAGAGTGCTCCGTCGGTTCCGGGGAGATCGACCGCGCCCATGATGATCTGGTTCATCGTCATTGTGCCTTTACTCTTGAGGCTGGCAGTATCGATGCGCACGACGAGAATGGCTCTCTTGTCGAGCGAGTCAGGAGGCGCGTTGGGATCGGCCGTGTACTTGATGGGCGGAATGGTGATGCCCGCCTTGCTTGCCTTGGCGGGCGGCGCGGCCAACGCGAGATGGTAAGGAGGCCCCGAGAATTTGGGCTTAACCGGAATGCCGGAGTTCTTGTCCTGGGGTCCGCACCCCGCAAGAAGAGCCAATGCCGCGATTGCGAAAAGAATGGATTTGTTCAAGACATCCTCCAGGCCGTTCAAAATGACGCGCCATGATAGCACCGCCGCGGGAGAGTGGAATGTGATGGGAAGACAGGGACCAAGGGAACTTGGGACCAAGGGACTACGGGACTGAGGGACTACGGTGCTACGGGACTGAGACGGCAGGGAGTAACCAACAGGGAGTAGCCAGTAGCGAACGAGAGAGCGAGTGCGGGCGGGGACGCCCGTACGACAGCCGGCGAGGACGCCTGCGGTACCTGAGATTTGGCGGGCGAGCGAGTGCGGGCGGGGGCCACAACTTTCGGCGCAAGATGGAGTCTGACCTATTAGCAAGCTCGTGCCGTGCAGCAATGTGACGGCCATTCCCCTACGAGGAGCATTTGCGATGGATCTGTTGCGCTGCGCGATTGCCCTCGTTCTTTGCTGGAGCCTTTGCTTCCCTGCCCCGCTGGCGATGGCTCAGGATGCGGCGCCGGGCGACCATTCTTCCGCTTCAGCAAAACAGTCTTCCGCTCCCCAAAAGCATCGAACGAACTATGCGGCGAAATCCGAACCGGGACAACTCGAGGGCGACGCACGGATTCTCCATGCTCTGAACCGATTGACCTTTGGGCCGAGACCTGGGGATCTGGAAGCCGTTCGGGCGATGGGCCCCGGCAAAATCGGCCCCGACAAAACGGGCCTCGACAAGTGGTTCGACGGGCAACTGCACCCGGAGAGCCTGGATGAAGCCGACTTGAATGCCCGTCTGGCGCAGTATCCCGCGATGCAGTGGAGCACGCAGAACCTGATGTTCCGCATGCCGAGCCCGGCCATCATTCGCCAGGCGGCGGACGGGAAGACTGAGATTCCGCGGGGCGGGACGCTGCACGCGGTGTACGAGAACCAGATTTACCGCTACCAGATGAGGAAGGCGGCGCAGGAGCAGCGAGTCAGCAAGTCAGCGAGCCAGCAAGTCAGCGGGCCGGCGGATACAGGGAATCCGTCGATGAGCGCAACGGCCCCGACAGGGAGCACGACTGCGCCGGCGGGCGGCGCGACGGCCCCGGCGAGCAGCAGCGGAAATATGGATGGGGGCGCAAACCCGAGCGCAAGTCCGAACGGGAACCCGAGCGCAAATCCAAACATGGACGCGGGCGGGGGAATGACGCCGAGTGCGGCCGGGCCGAATAGGTCCGCGACGCAGCCGGGAGCGGCGCAGGAACCGGACATGAGCGCGGCGGCTCCTAATATGGCTGCAACGACGACGCCCGCAACGAATCAGGCGTCCGCGACTCCTACGGTTGACGAAGCGCGGATCGCTCGCATTCTTGCTTTAGAGCCGACGGAGCGGGTGCGGCGGTTGCAGGCGATGCAGCCGGAGGAGTTCGATAGCTTTATCAAATCGCTCAAGCCCGGGCAGCGCGCGGCCCTAGTGGCCGGCATGAGCCCCGACTTGAGAGAGTCCGTGGAGGATTTGGCGGCTCCCGAGCAGACGGTGGTGCGAGAGCTGTTTGCCGAGCGGCTGACGCGCGACATCTATTCGAATGCGCAGTTGCAGGAAGTGATGACGGACTTCTGGCTGAACCACTTCAACGTGTATCTGCGCAAGAACGAGCAGATGCCCTACTACCTGGTGAGCTATGAGCGCGACACGATCCGTCCGCGCGCGCTGGGCAAGTTTGAGGACTTGCTTGAAGCGGTAGCACACAGCCCGGCGATGATGATTTATCTGGACAACGCGCAGAGCATGGGGCCGGATTCGCTGGCCGCGGACCGCGCGAAGATGGTGAACGAGCGGAGGCCGAACGCGAGGAGGCAGGCGCCGGAGGGGTTGAACGAGAACTATGCGCGCGAGCTGATGGAGCTGCACACGGTGGGCGTGAACGGCGGATACACGCAGGCCGATATAACACAAGTCGCCCGCGTGCTGACGGGGTGGACTGTGGACAGGCCGCAATTGGGCGGCGCGTTTCAGTTCAACGAGAACCGGCATGAGCCGGGCACGAAGAAAGTGATGGGCGCGAAGATTAAGGATGGGGGCGAGAAGGAGGGGCGCGAGTTGCTGCACATGCTAGCGATGCGTCCGGCGACGGCCGAGTTTATCTCGCGCAAGCTGGCAATCCGATTTGTGAGCGACGATCCGCCGCAGGCGCTGGTGGACCGGATGGCGAAGGCGTATCTCGCGAGTGATGGCGATATTCCGACGGTGCTGAAGACGCTGTTCCGCTCGCCGGAGTTCTGGGCGGCGGGCGACGACAGCGCGAAGGTGAAGACGCCGCTGGAGTATGTGGTGAGCGCGGTGCGGGCGAGCAACGCGAACGTGGCGAATTTTGAGCCGCTGGTGAATTCGCTCAAACAGATGGGAATGCCGCTGTATGGATGCGTTCCGCCGGTGGGGTACAAGTGGGACGAGGGCGACTGGGTGAGTACGGGCGCGCTGGTGGATCGAATGAACTTTGCGCTATCGCTGGCGGCGAACCGTCTGCCGGGAATTACCGTGGGGTGGGCGCCGGAGCTGGATATGAGCGCGCTGGACAGCGATGCGCCGGCGCAGCAAGTGGTGCCGACACCGCAGACGGAAGAGGCGCGATTGGAACAAGTGCTGCTGCCGGGAGGAGTGAGCGATGCGACACGGGCGGCGGCGCTGAAGGAGTTTGCTGCGCAGAGTGCGGCGGGGGCGACGACTGATCCGCCGATGATGATGGCGCGGAATTCCCAACTGTCCGAATCGAGACCTTTCGACGGGATCAGGGCGGGATCGGGATCAGGCGCGGGGGCGGGTTCGGGGGCGCCGGCGGCGCGGCGGCCAAATCGCGCGCCGGCTGCCGATGCGTACGAACGGGAAGATCAGTTGCTGGCGGGATTGCTGCTGGGGTCGCCGGAGTTTCAGCGGCGCTAGAAAGACAGCGAGCTCGCGAGTTAGCGAGTCGGCGGGTGGGCGAGTTAGCGGAGTTAGAAATCGCGTAAGTCGCGAGCGAAGCGGAAGTCGAGTCAGGGTTGGAACCAGGAGATTTGAAATGCGAATGAATCGGCGATTTTTTCTGCACAGGGGCGCGCTGGCAGTGGCGGGCACAACCGCGATGCCGAATTTTCTTGTGCGCAGCGTGTTGGCGCAGGCTGCGGCTAGCGCGCCGGGGCAGCGGCTGGTGGTGATCTTCCAGCGCGGCGCTGCGGATGGGCTGAACGTGGTGGTTCCCTATCGCGAAAAGAATTACTACAAGATGCGGCCGAGCATTGCGATTCCGCAAAATCAAGTTCTGGACCTGGATGGATTTTTCGGCCTTCATCCGTCGCTGGGCGCGTTCAAGCCGCTTTACGATCAGGGACAACTGGCGATTGTGCATGCGTGCGGGTCGCCGGATATGAGCCGGTCGCATTTTGATGCGCAGGATTACATGGAGTCGGGCACGCCCGGAGTGAAGAACACCGATGACGGCTGGCTGAACCGCGCACTGCAGGCAGAGGATGCGTATGAAGCCCAGTGCAATTGCGGGCGGCATAACCAGGAGCATACGGCGTTTCGAGCGCTTGCACTCGGCGCCGAAGTCCCGCGCACGCTGGCGGGTACGGTTCCGGCGATTGCGATCGGCAACGTGAACAACTTTACGGTGGCGGGACGCGGAGCGACGCCGTCGCCGGCCGCAAGCGCGTTTGAGGCAATGTATGCCGACTCCGGCGACCGGATTTTTCACGCGGCGGGCGATGAGACGTTTGAAGCGGTGAAGATGCTGAAGGCGGCGAATCCCGCGCAGTACTCGCCGGCAGCGGGAGTGAATTATCCGAATAGCGATTTCGGCAATAACATGCGGCAGATTGCGCAATTGTTGAAGGCGAACCTCGGAGTGGAGGCGGCGTTTACCGATGTGAGCGGATGGGACACGCATCAGAACCAGGGCGGCGTGAATGGACAGCTCGCCAACCGGTTGACCGATTTTTCCGCGAGCATTGCGGCGTTTTGGCGCGACATGGGCGACGCTGCCGGGAACGTGACGCTGGTGACGATGTCGGAGTTTGGACGCACGGCTCGCGAGAATGGGACGGGCGGAACGGACCACGGGCACGCCAACGCGATGTTTGTGCTGGGCGGGCAGGTGAAGGGCGGCAAAGTTTACGGGAAGTGGCCGGGGCTCGACGACGGGCAACTGAACGAAGGCCGCGACCTGGCACTGACCACCGATTACCGGCAGGTGCTGGGCGAGGTGGTAACGCGGACGCTTGGCGCGGAGAATCTGGAGACGGTGTTTCCTGGAGCGCGGCTGAACCGGGCGGGATTCTTGAAGTTGGTCTAGCCCGAATTTGATGGCCGGGAGCCGGGTAGCACGCTGCACGCCGCATGATTTACCCTCAAGAGCGGCATGAACATTCGGCGCACGCTTCTTTTCTCTTCTCTGGCCGTAGCGGCTGTAGCCGGCGCGGCCTTCGCTTTGTTTGGCCAGCAGGCTACGGCGCCCGCTGCGGCACCCGCGAGCCCGTCCGCTAGCCAATCTGGGAACCAAGAGGTTCCCGATGCGCCGCAGGCCACGCCTGAGGCCACGACGGTTCCTAACGGCCCAACAGTGGTGATGGACACGTCAATGGGCCGGATCACCTGCCAGTTCTACGAGAAGCAGGCGCCGAAAGCGGTGGCCAACTTTATCGCACTGGCCGAGGGCACGAAGGACTGGACCGATCCCGCGACGGGGAAGGTGCAGCGCCACAAGCGGTACTACGACGGAACGATCTTTCATCGCGTGATTCCGGAGTTCATGATTCAGGGCGGCGATCCGACGGGGACCGGGACGGGCAACCCCGGGTATATCTTTGACGATGAATTCGATCCGGGGCTGAACTTCGACCGCCCGGGTCGGCTGGCGATGGCCAACAGCGGACCGAATACGAATGCGAGCCAGTTCTTTATCACCGAGCAGGCGACGGATTTTCTCGATCGGCATTACACGCTGTTTGGACAGTGCGACGACGCGAGCGTGTCGGTGGTGAAGGCCATTGCGCGCGTGGAACGCGACTCGAACGACAAGCCGCTGAATCCGGTGGTGCTGAAGAGAGTGACGATTGTGCGCGAAGGGCAGCCGATGCCGCCGGTGGCGCCGTAAGCAGTCGTCAGTTTTCAGTTGTCAGTTATCAATTTTCAGAAGAAACAGGAGAATTCATGGCACTTGCAGCAGGAACGTACGCCGTCTTTACGACCACGGAAGGGAAAATCACTGTTCGGCTATTCGAGGCCGACGCGCCCATCACCGTTAAGAACTTTATCGAGCTGGCCGAAGGCGCGAAGGAGTGGTCGCATCCGGTGACGCGCGCCAAGTCAAAGGACAAGCTTTATCACGGCACGGTTTTTCACCGCGTAATTCCCGATTTCATGATCCAGGGCGGCGATCCGGCGGGCACCGGAATGGGCGGGCCGGGCTACCGCTTCGAGGACGAGACCAGGGGATCGGCGCACAAGTTCGATAAGGCGTTCAAGTTGGCCATGGCCAACTCAGGGCCGAATACGAATGGCAGCCAGTTTTTTATCACGGTGGCGGCTACGCCGTGGCTCACCGGCAACCACACGATTTTTGGCGAGGTGGTAGAGGGCGAGGACATCGTCACTAAGATTTCGAAGGTTCCGCGCAACGCGCAGGACAAGCCGCACAAGCCGGTGGTGCTGGAGTCGGTGACGATCGAGCGCGTGAGCTGAACGCGGCGCTCGAAGGACAAGGCCTCTTGCTCCGGCAAGGGGCCTTTTGATTCGTGCCTGAAAAAATGCGATGGGCTCACGTATGATTTTGGACATGAGCACGAGCGGAATTGTCGACATCGCCAGCCGTCATTCGGTGAACCAGACAGTCGAGCGGGTGCGCGACCTTCTGGAGGCGAAGGGCGTGGCTTTGTTTGCCCTCGTCGATCATAGCGGCGAGGCCGAAAAGGCGGGGATGAAGATGCGCCCCACCAAGCTGCTGATCTTCGGGAGCCCCAAGGCGGGGACGCCGGTGATGGTGGCAGCACCGAGCATTGCTATCGATCTGCCGCTCAAGATTCTTGTCTGGGAAGACGAAGCCGGAAAGGTCTGGATTTCCTATAACTCCGCGGATTATCTCCGCGGCCGCCACAATGTCCCCGCGGAATTGATGAAGAATATTGCCGCAGCGGAAGGAATCGCGGCGAAGGCAGCCGAAGAGTGAGCGATGCGGGGCCAGATGCGGGAGGGGTTGCGGGGCCCGGAGAAACGCCACAAGGTCCTGAAACGAGCGCGCCGCCGGAAGGATCAGTTGCGGAGGGAAAGACACGCGCGTTGAGCGGCACATCGCACGCGTGGCGCGCGCTGCGGCACCGCAACTTCAGGCTATTTTTCGGCGGACAGACGATCTCGCTGATCGGCACATGGATGACGCGCATTGCGACGTCGTGGCTGGTGTACCGGCTGACGGGGTCGGCGCTGTTGCTGGGCACGGTGAGCTTCGTGGGGCAGATTCCCACGTTTCTTGTCGCGCCTTTCGCCGGCGTTTGGGTGGACCGGCTCGACCGCAGGCAAGTGCTGGTGTGGACGCAGACGCTGGCCATGATTCAGTCGTT
The DNA here is from genome assembly GCA_003138515.1 of Acidobacteriaceae bacterium. Classification (GTDB taxonomy): domain Bacteria; phylum Acidobacteriota; class Terriglobia; order Terriglobales; family Acidobacteriaceae; genus Telmatobacter. The sequence goes on from PLGG01000064.1 coordinate 7,316, forward strand.
TCTGCTGGCCGCGCTCACGTTCTCCGGTCACATCACCATTGGATTGATTCTGACTTTGAGCGTGATGCAGGGCGTCATCAATGCCTTTGACATGCCGGGACGGCAGGCGTTCATGGTGCAGATGGTGGGCGATCGCGCCGACCTGGGCAACGCGATTGCGATCAATTCGTCGATGGTGAATGTGGCGCGGTTGATCGGGCCGTCGCTGGCCGGAATGCTGATTGCGGTGTCGAGCGAAGGATGGTGCTTCCTGATCGATGGCATCAGTTACATTGCGGTGATTGCTTCGCTACTGATGATGCGGCTCGAGGCAGCGGCAGTGCGCCGGGCGGCGACATCGATGCTGACGGAATTGAAGGAGGGCTGGAGTTACGTTGCAGGGTTCCTGCCTATTCGCACGATTCTGGCGCTATTTGCCGTGGTCAGCCTGATGGGCATGCCGTTTGTGGTGTTGATGCCGATTTTCGCGGCCAAGGTGCTGAACGGAGGACCGCACACACTTGGGTTCCTGATGGGAGCGATGGGAGTGGGAGCGTTGATCTCCGCGCTGTCATTGGCGGCGCGCAGGAATGTACGCGGACTCATTCGGATGATTCCGGTTGCCGCGGCAGTGTTTGGATTGGGACTGATCGGGTTCGGTCTGTCGCACGTTTTCTGGCTATCGATGCTGACGGTGCTTATCGCGGGCATGGGCATGATGCAGGGGATGGCGGCGAGCAACACGATCATCCAGACGCTGGTGGATGAGGACAAGCGCGGTCGCGTGATGAGCTACTACACGATGGCCTTCATGGGGATGGCGACTTTCGGCAGCCTGCTGGCCGGAACGATGGCACATGCCATTCCGGCAATGTCGATGGGTTTCGTGGGGGGAACGCCGTTGGCGGGCGCGCAATGGACGGTGATTCTGAACGGAGTAGTGGTGGTGCTTGGGGCAGCGTGGTTTGTAACGCGACTGCCGGCGCTGCGGCGCGTGGTGCGGCCGATCTACGAAGAGATGGGAATCATTCCGTCGGCGAGAGAGATGGCGGCGGCGGTGACAGCGGAAGAGATGCGGCAGTGAAAAGCAGCTTCTAGCTCCGGGCTTGAGTGTGTTCAGTGCGGGCGAGCGCGCGGCGCGGATTGGGCGGCGACGGTTAGGATGGGAGTGGTTCCGCAGGTTGGAGTGGAGAGAGCAGCGAGCCGTAATCATGTCGCGCAAGAAAACACAGTTGCAGGTTGAGCCGCGAAGGCCGGCGGCCGGTGGCAAGCAAGACGCCAGCGGCAGACGAAACGCGAGCGGCGGGCGAGACGCGAGCGGCAAAGATGGCCGCGAGAAGCCGCAGCTTGTCTCGGGGCGATGGCTGCTGGTGGCTGTGTGCGGGACGATTGCGGCCGCGGCTTTTTGCGGTTGGCTGGGGTTGTGCCTGCTTTTCTGGCAGGGAAGCTGGCAACTGCTCTATCATCCGACGGCTGACGCGCATCCGGCGGCGGCGATTGCGAGAACGCCTGCCAGCGTGGGATTGGCGTTCGATCCGGTTGCATTCGCGGTGACGGATACAGGCGTGCCACGGCTGAAGGGCTGGTGGATTCCGGCGACGCAGGGAGCTCGGCTGGCGCGGTTCACCGTGATTTATCTGCACGGGCAGGACGGCAATTTGGGAGACACGGTGGACGCGCTGGTGCGGCTGCACGGCGTGGGCGTGAATGTGCTGGCGTTCGATTATCGCGGCTATGGAGCGAGCCAGTTTGCGAGGCCGAGCGAGGCGCACCTGCGGCAGGATGCAGAATGGGCGCTGGATTACCTGACCGGGACGCGGCAGATTGACGCCGGAACGATTGTTCTGGATGGGACGGGGCTGGGCGCGAATCTGGCATTCGAAGTTGCTGCGGAGCAGCCAGAGTTGGGCGGGATGGTTGTGGATTCGCCGATGGACGATCCGATGGGAGCGATCTTTAAGGATGCGCGTGCGCGGCTGGTTCCGGCGCGGCTGCTGGTTTGGGACCGATACGATGTGGATGCGGCGGCGGGGACGGTGCGGGTGCCGCTGTTGTGGTTTGAGCGCGTGAATGCGACGGGCTCGACGCAAGGGCCGGAGGCTTACAAGAAGGTCGCGTCGCACAAGATGCTGGTCTGGCTGAATCCGTCAGGCGACGCGAACAAGGAAGCGGCGGACGCGATGAGCCGGTGGCTTGATGGGTTGGCGGTTCGCTGATTGGCCCGCTTGCCAGCTCGCCGGCGGGTCAGAGCAGGCCGATCAAATTGGAACCGTCTTGCCTCCGCATAACACCACAGCCTGAGCCACGGCTTTGCCAACACGGCTTGCCTGCTTTTGATCGGTGAACGAGAATGCTTCCCCGTCGTCTCCAGCCATTCGCGTGGCAACGATAAACATGGGCGGATCGAATTTCTCGTAATAAACTTTCAATTCGTCGGGGGTCGCCCCCTCCTTCTCAGCCTCTTTCTTCCAAGACTCTTCGGCTGACATCGTCGAGACTCCCAGCACATCGTGCAGGCTGATCGACTTGTCTTCATCGTCCACTACGTTGCCAGATATCGATTCCCACCAGTGATACCGGATAGTGCAGGTAGCAGGATCGGCAATCACTTTGCTCGCTTGTTCGCTGAGCTGAGATGATCCCTTCTCATCCGCATTCGACACATCAACTTTAAAAGTCAGCTTGCCCACCGAGTTGAGCTCCTTCTGGATGACTTGCATGGCCGCGGCGAGTTGCTGAGCGCTTTGCGTTGGCGGCGGCGCGCTTTGCGGGGGCCGCGGCGTGGCCTGCTGCGCAAATGCCGCGGCGGTGATTGCAAATGCCAAAATGGGCGGAATCCGGCGACAACCTTTCATCATCGTTCCCTTACTATTTTTTCTGGATTGCCTAATGGCCGGATTCGAAGTGGCGTTGTGATCCGGGTGCGGTGACGCTTTTCCGGCGAATCGATTGTATTCCTTTGCCTAAGGTCTGCTAACACTAGCGCACGATGTCGCGATGCAGGGCCTTGACCTGGTAGCCGGCTTTGCGAAGGCGCTTGCCGAGTTCTTCGGCCATCATCACGCTTCGGTGCTGGCCGCCGGTGCAGCCGAAGGCGATGGTCAGGTAGCTTTTGCCCTCTTCGATGTAATGCGGGAGCAGGTAGAGCATGAGCTTGGTGACACGATTGAGGAACTCTCTCGTTTGCGGGAATCCGCGGACGTAGGCGGCGACTTTAGGATCGAGGCCGGTCTTCTTGCGGAATTCGGGGACGAAGTGGGGGTTGGGCAGGAAGCGAACATCGAAAACCATATCGGCGTCGAGGGGCACGCCATTCTTGAAGCCGAAACTGAGACAGGAAACGAGGAGGCGCTTGGTTTGCTTCTCGTGGCCGAAGCGGGCGTGAATGTCGGCGCGGAGCTCGTGGACGTTGAAGTTGGAAGTGTCAATGAGCGTGTCGGCGACGTTGCGAATGGGATCGAGGAGCTGACGCTCTTCGACGATGGAGCGCCAGACGGTTTCAGACTGGCCGAGGGGATGCGGGCGGCGTGTTTCAGAGTACCGGCGGACGAGCACGGCGTCCTGAGCGTCGAGATAGACGACGCGGGTCTCAAGAAGTTTCTTGATGCTCTTGAGGATTTCCGGGAGGCGATCGAGAGTGGCGCCCTCGCGAACGTCCATGACGATAGCGGCGCGTTCGACCTCAATGGATTTACCGACGATCGCGGCGAATTGAGGGAGCAATTCGAGGGGCAGATTGTCGACGCAGTGGTATCCCAGATCCTCAAAGGCCTTAAGCGCCGAAGCTTTGCCTGCGCCGGAGATTCCAGTGAGGATGATAAGCTGCTTGGCCGGTTTGCCTGCCGTCTTCGGCTTGCGGCCTGCTATCTTCGGCTTGCGAGTTGTTGGCCGCGATTTTGGCAGTCGGGGCGATGGCTTCGGGGGCGTCATTGGTTTCAATGCTACACCGGAATTCGAGGCCGGCTCAAAATGGGGAAGCGGGACGCCGGGGCGATTCGATGAAGATCAGATCCCCGGTGCGAATGCCCCGAAGCCGGTCTCGGCAAGCGCGAGCGCGCGCTCCTGATCAAGAGGCGGAGACAGCAGCGGGCCCTGACCCAATGCGCATCCCATGCGAGAGAGCGCCGCGAGCTGCTGCGGAGTTTCGATTCCCTGAGCGACCATTTGCAAGCCCAGCGTGTTGCCGAGGTGAATGATGCACTCGAGCACAGAGAGCTGGCGGCCCGATGAAAGCGCGGCGGCGGTGAGCCGGGGGGCGAGTTTAACCATGCCGACAGGGAGGTGGACCAGGTGATTCAGCGACGCGAGGCTGGAGCCGAAATCGTCGATGGCCACGCGCACCTGCCAGTCCGCCAGGCGCTGCAGAATGGCGACCGCTGCGTCGGGGTTCTCATTGAATGCACTCTCCGGCACCTCAAACAGGAGGCGCGAAGGGTTTGCGCCGCTGGCCGCGAGGGCCTTCATCAGGTGCGCGATGAGGTCAGGATGGTAGAGTTGGCGGCGCGTGAGGTTGACGGTCAAGATCAACTCCTGCTGGGGCAAGCGATCGCTTAAGATGCGCAATTGCTCGCAGGCGGCGTCGAGCGCCTCGCGGCCGAGCAGAATTGAAAGGCCGGTGTCTTCGGCGACAGCCATCAGATCGAAAAGGCTGTCTACAGTCCCATCGGCACGGCGCAGGCTGAGAGAGGACTCAAATCCTTCGAGCAAGCCGCCGAGGAGGCGGTAGATGGGCTGATACTGGAAGACGAACTGCCGTTTGTTCACCGCGGAGCGAATTTCGCGCTCCCGCTCCTGATGGCTGGTCACGGAGACCTCGAGGTGCTTGTCGAAGATTTCGTAACGGCTTCCGCCAGCCTGCTTGGCGCGGTACATGGCGAAGTCCGCGTCACGAAGGAGAAGATCGGAGGTGGTGTGGTCGGGACCGGCCATGGCAGCGCCGATGCTGGCGCCGGCGTGAATGTCGCGGCCAAAGATTTCGAATGACCGCTCAAGTTCGCGCAGGATGCGGCCCGCGACAATCTCGAGATCGTATGTGGAGACAATGTTCTCCACCAAAACCGCAAACTCGTCGCCGCCCAGGCGCGCAGCCGAGTCCTGGGGACGCAAGGAGGCGCGAAGGCGGCCGGCAACGGCGATGAGCAGAGCGTCGCCCGCGGCGTGGCCGAGGCTGTCGTTGACTTGCTTGAACGTATCGAGGTCAAGAAAAAGTACGCCGCAGTTCTGGCCGGGATCGCGTAGACGCCGGCTAAGCGCGAGGTTGACGTGGTCAAGAAACAGCGCGCGGTTGGGCAAACCGGTAAGCACGTCGTGCATGGCGTCGTGCTCTAACTTTTCTTCAGTCTGCCTGTGCTCGCCGATATCGCGGAAGGTGAAGACGTAGCCGACCCTGCCGCCATCAACGAGCAGCGGGGCGACCTGCAGGCTAACGTCCACGAGTTCGCCTGCTTTGTTGCTCCGCACCGTTTCCGCAGTCGAGAAGCCATGGTCGTCGACGGCTTTGAGCAGGGCGGCATTTTCGTTGAGGCGAGTCTCCGGCACAATGAGCTCGCGCAGACTGCCACCTTCGGCCTCTTCAGGGGTGTAGCCAAACATGCGAGTAAAGGCCGGATTGGCATAGAGCACATGATTCTGGTACTCAATGGCGACGGCTTCAGGGAGACTGGCCAGCACGTCCTCCATCAGCCGCGATCTGGGAACACGCTCCCGGTCGCTGGGATGGGCCACAATGACAGCCTCGCGCTGCTCCGGGCGAAGAATGCTATAGGTGCCTTCAACGGGGATCAGGTGGCCGGTCTGGTCAGGAAGAGTGGCATGAAAGGGGCTGCTATGCTGCGTGCCCGTCAAAAGAGTCTGCGGTTCGGCCGTGCCGGGGAAGAGTCCCCATAAAACTTCCTCGACCGGGCGTGAAGTCCACTCGCCCTCGGTGAGGCCCAACACGCGGCGCGCTTCGGAGTTGGCAAAGACGATTTTCCCGGCGCGCTCTAGAAACACGAGGACCGGCAGGCTATCGAGGACTTCGCGCTGCGCATCGGGGTTCGCGTTCTGGTAAAGATTCAGGCCAATGGCCTTCAGGGGATTTGGCGGACCCGATTGCAGAGGCTTGCCTTCCGGCATTGAGCCGGCGCCCGTTGGAGACTTTGCCATGGCTTAAATCCTATTGAGTCAAAAACTTGATCACCATCCCCAAAAGCGGTCAAGGGGTGCAACCAAAGTCCTGCCGGAATACAGGCATCAGGGGTCAGGGATCAGTGACCGGCGGCACTGCGCGCAGCGAAACAGTTTCCGCGAGCGAGCGCCAACCAAGGAGTCTCCATCAACCCACGCGAACTAGGGAATCTCGACCAACTCCATCTGACCGTCGCGGCGGCGATGCAGGACGAATGTGTCTCCCGAAACGGTGCGGAAGATGAGCAGATCGCGGTCGCGGAACTCAGCGTCCTTGACGGCCTCCTCGATGGTCATGGGGCTGATCGCAATGGCCTCGGCGCTATTGACGATGTGCGGCTCGACGACCTTGGCATTGGCGGGAAAGGAATGGATCGCGATGGACGCCCGCGCCTTGCCGGCGAGGCGAGACGATCTTGTTTCCTCGGCATCCGGCTCGACACGCGCCTTGGGCCGAGTGACGGGCGGCGCAGTGAGCACCTTATCGCCTTTCGGCAGGCGTTTGCTGACGAGGCGGCGGTCGCGGTAGCGGTTGGCCTGATGCTCGGCGTGCTCGATCGCTTCGCGGAGCGCGGCGAGCGGCGTATCGGCCCTGCCCGTGGCGGCGAATCTCTGCAGCCGCGCCTGGACAGACAGCTCTACGATGTGGACGTGGCGCTCGGTTGTAAAGGTGACGCTGGCGTTCGCGGTGCGGCCAAGAATGCGGCCCATGCGTTCGAGTCCCTCCTCGGCCTGCTCGCGCAACGCCTTGGAAATCTTCCCTTTTCTGGCGGTCATTGCCACATCCATGGTCGCCCTCCGCTTGGAACCGTCTACCCGCCGCAATAATCTGGCGTTGGTGGAGCACAGTATATGACGGAAGAGCCGCTAGCAGCTAGCAACTAGCCATTAGCTATTAGCCTTTCGATCTGCACGCCGGCAGCGGTGTCTCTTGCACAATTTCATGGAGTTCATACCCAGTTCAGCGCACCCAGGGTCGTTCGACCGGCGCGAGCTAATAGCTAAGAGCTAATGGCTAATAGCTGCTTTTCAGATTTCCCAGCGCAGGAGGACGGTGCCGACCGTAAAGCCCGCGCCCACGGCGGCCAGCAGGACCAGATCGCCTTTCTTGAGCTTGCCTTCCTCAATGGCAGTCTCCATGGCGAGCGGAATTGTTCCGGACGAAGTGTTGCCATACTTTTCGATATTGATAATCACGCGTTCCGGATCCATTCCCAGGCGATCGGCGGTGGCGGTAATGATGCGCTTGTTGGCTTGGTGAGGAATGAAACAGCCCAGATCAGCCCCGGTGACGCCGTTGCGCTCGAGCAACTTTAAAGCTGCCTCGGCCATTTTGCGCACCGCGAATTTATAAACGGCCGGGCCGTCCTGGTGGATGTAGTGCATTTTCTTGTCCACGGTCTCGTGCGTGGAAGGATTCAGGCTTCCACCGCCCGGCATGTTCAGGCTGACACCGCCCGACCCATCGATCTCGTTCAGGTAGTCGATGAATCCTATTTCGCCGACTTCGGCCGGCTCAACGAGCACGGCTCCGCCGCCATCGCCAAAGAGAACGCAGGTGGTGCGGTCGGTGTAGTCGGTCATGCGCGTGTTGGCGTCCGCTCCGCAAACCAGAACCTTACTGTGCGCGCCGCTCTCGACCATCTTGACACCCGCCTGCAGCGCATACGTAAACCCCGAGCAGCCGCCGGAGACGTCAAAGCCCCACGCTCCCTTGGCGCCGATTTTGTTTTGCACCAGGCACGCTGTTGAGGGATACATCATGTCGGGCGTCACCGTACCAACGAGGATGACTTCCACCTCGCTCGGCTGGATGCCGCGAGTCGCGAGACATTTCTTTGCGGCCGCCGTGCAGATGTCGCTCAGGCCGAGACCTTTGGCCAGAACATGACGCTCGCGGATGCCGGTGCGCTCCATGATCCACTGGTCGCTGGTGTCCACCATTTTTTCGAGGTCTTTGTTGGTGATGACATCGGGGGGAACGTAGGTTCCGAGCGCCGTAATTTTGGCGCGCCGGCCCACGATGGGGCGAACGGTAAGGCTCAAAGCATTTCTCCTTGCGCGGGGTACACGAGTGCGGCGACTAACTTTCGAGCCTTGGTCCCTGGCTCCTTTGTTCCCTTGGTCCCTCGGTCCCTTGTTCCCTGCCTCTCGCAAAAATGTACCGGGTGACCTACTGCACACGTATGAGCCCGTTACCGTTGCTTCCTTCCGGACCTGGCGGGGTTGGCGGGATTACGTCGCGTAGGACCCGGCACTGATAGATTTTATCACTCGACGCGATGGCGACGCAGAAGCGAAGGCCTATCCAAACCGGATGGGCCTTCGGTGCGGAAACACGCTGCGAAATCAGGCGAGATCGAAGCGATCGAGGTTCATGACCTTGGTCCAGGCGGCGACAAAGTCGTCGACGAACGCCTGCTCGGCATCGCTGCTGGCGTAGACCTCGGCGAGGGCGCGGAGCTGAGAGTTTGAACCGAAGATGAGATCGACGACGGTTCCGGTACCCTTGAGCTCGCCGCTCGCGCGATCATGCCCTTCGAGTATGCCTTCCGACGTGGCGGACTTCTGCCACTTGGTGTTCATGTCGAGGAGATTGACGAAGAAGTCGTTCGTCAATGTTCCGGGCCGTTTGGTGAAGACGCCGAGCTGGGACTGGCCGAAGTTCGCGCCCAGGACTCTCAAGCCGCCGATGAGAACGGTCATCTCGGGGGCGGTGAGGGTGAGCAGTTGCGTTTTGTCGAGCAGGAACTCGGCGGCACAGCTCTCGAGCCCTCTGCGGATGTAGTTGCGGAATCCGTCGGCTTTGGGCTCGAGCACTGCGAACGACGCGACATCGGTCTGCTCCTGCGAAGCGTCGGTGCGACCCGGCGCAAAAGGAACCTTCACGTTGTGACCGGCCTTCTTCGCGGCTTGCTCGACGGCTACTGAACCGCCAAGAACGATGAGATCGGCGAGCGAAACTTTCTTGCCGCCCGATTTTCCGTTGCCGCCCGCAGCATTGAACTCCTTCTGGATGGCTTCGAGCTTCGAAAGCACTTTGGCGAGCTCGGCCGGCTGGTTAACTTCCCAGTCTTTTTGCGGATTCAGGCGAATACGCGCACCATTTGCGCCGCCGCGCCTGTCGCTGCCGCGGAAGGTTGAGGCTGACGCCCAGGCCGTTCTTATGAGCTCCGCGATCGACAGCCCTGACGCCAAAATCTTCGCCTTGAGTGCGTCCGCGTCCTTCTCATCGATCAGCGNNGAGCGCGGACCCATGTCGCGGTGCGTGAGCTTGAACCAGGCGCGGGCAAAGGCGTCGGCAAACTCGTCGGGGTGCTCGAGAAAGCGGCGCGAGATTTTTTCGTAGGCCGGGTCAAATCTCAAAGACAAATCGGTGGTGAGCATCGTGGGTGGGTGGCGCTTTGCCGGGTCGTGGGCATCGGGAACCAAACTGTCGCCGGTGTGGTCCTTAGGCGTCCATTGATGGGCGCCGGCTGGGCTCGCGGTCAGCTTCCATTCGTAGCCGAACAGGTTGATGAAAAAGTTGTTGCTCCACTTGGTTGGGGTCGTGGTCCAGATGACTTCAAGACCGCTACCGATGGTAGCTCCGGCATTGCCGGAGCCAAAGCTGTTCTTCCAGCCCAGGCCCTGCTCTTCAATCGAGGCTCCCTCGGGTTCGCGATCGACATATTTAAGAGGATCGGCAGCACCATGAGTCTTGCCGAAGCTGTGACCGCCAGCGATGAGAGCGACGGTCTCTTCGTCGTTCATCGCCATGCGGGCAAAGGTTTCGCGGATGTCACGCGCGGCCGCGATGGGGTCGGGATTGCCATTGGGGCCTTCCGGGTTGACGTAGATCAGACCCATTTGAACGGCGGCAAGCGGGTTGGCCAGCTCGCGGTCACCGCTGTAGCGCTGATCGCCGAGCCAGGTAGCCTCCGGGCCCCAATCGACGTCCTGCTCCGGCTCCCAAATGTCTGCGCGGCCGCCGCCGAAGCCGAAGGTCTTGAAGCCCATGGAATCGAGGGCCACGTTGCCGGCGAGGATCATGAGGTCCGCCCAGGAGATTTTGCGGCCGTACTTCTGCTTGATGGGCCAGAGCAGGCGGCGCGCCTTGTCGAGGTTGACATTGTCGGGCCAACTGTTGAGCGGCGCGAATCGCTGCGAGCCACGGCCGCCACCGCCGCGCCCGTCGTGGATGCGGTACGTGCCCGCGGAATGCCAGGCCATGCGGATGAAGAGCGGGCCGTAGTGACCGAAGTCGGCCGGCCACCAGTCCTGAGAATCCGTCATCAGAGCAGTGAGGTCCTCGATCACGGCATGGAGATCGAGGCTCTTGAACTCCTCAGCGTAGTTGAACTCCTCGCCCATGGGATTGGAGAGCGAGGACTGCTGATGAAGGATTTTCAGGTTTAGTTGATCTGGCCACCAGCTTGCATTCGATGGGGCTCCGGCTCCCGTGTGTTTGAGGGCGCCGCTCGAAAACGGGCACTTGGCTTCGCCTGGTGTTGCTTCGTCTGGCTTTGATCCGCTCGGCTTTGATCCGGTTAACATGGCGTTCTGATCGTCGACTATCGGCGGTCCGGGGGTCTGTGTCTCGCGTTCAGACATGGGGCGTCTCCTTGGGGTTTATGGCCTGTTATCGAAATCCATGGCGTCAGCGTTGCGGGAAGAAAGCCAACCAAACGAAGCCGAGCCGCAGGCAATGATGGGTCCAGTTTAGCTCTGCCCCGGCGGCCAGAACAAATGTGGATGGCTGAAACAAATGTGAAAAGATCGCGCGACTGTGAAGAGATCGCTCGATGCGTCGATTCCGGGCGAACGGGCGCGCCCAAGATTTCCTAGCGCAGACCGACCAAGCCTGTGACCGACTGGATGAGCTTGGCGGGATCGTAGCCGACGCCGTCCTTGAAGACGGTCTCGACTTTCTCGATGTTTTCGATGTTCTCCGCGGGATTTGCTCCGAGAACGACGAGGTCGGCCGTCTTGCCGGGAGCGATCGATCCGATGGTCGCAGCCTGGCCCAAGTATTTTGCGCCGTTGAGGGTGGCGATCTGGATTGCCTGGACTGGCGGGAAACCCGCCTCGACGAGCAGCTCGATGTTGCGCTGATCGCCAAAGCCGGGAACATCGCCGCCGTAGCCGGTGGGATCGCAGCCGGCGGTCAGGAGTCCACCGGCCGAAACGAATTCGCGTTCAAATTGCATTTCGAACTTCAACAGTTTGGGATTGCCACCTTGCTGCAACGGGTTGGAATTGGCTGCCTGCTCGGCCAGGCGCGCGCGCGTCGCCAGGTAGCTCCTCTGCGCTTCAGGCGTGAGCGTTTTCAGTTCGGCCTTCTCAAATGCCAAAGGCGGGCGATTGGGAATGAATGTCTCGAAGATGGCCAGCGTGGAAGTAATGGCGACATGATGCGCGACAAGATCGAGGATCATTGCCGCGACGTCAGGCCCGGCCACGTCAACGTTCGTCTCAAGATCTTTTTCCGCGGCGCTCGCATTGGGGCAAACGTCGGGCCGCTTGCCGGGATAGAACTCGGTGTCGACGACGATTCCGTGCTCCAGGTTGTCGATGCCCATGTCGGCGGCCTCCTTGAATCCGATGGAGCAGAGATGACCGGTGATTTTGAGGCCGCGAAAATGCGCGTGGCGGATGGCCATTTTGAGCTCATCCGAGGTGATGTAGTTGTAGGCCTTAAACGAGGTGACGCCCTCAGCAGCCCAGTAGTCGACGGTGCGGCCGGCATCGTCGGCGTCGGCCAGTTGATGCATTTGCAGAGCGAATGTGCCCCTGCCTTCGAGGTATGGACCGGTGACATCGAGCTTGGGACCGGGAATCAGTCCGGCGTCAATCTGCTTCTTGAGCTCGAGATCGGTGTAGGGTTCCACGCTTCCGGCGGTGCGCGCCGTGGTGACGCCGCCTGCGAGATACAGGCGCGGCGCGCTGTCGGCCATCTCCCCATAGATCGCGTTTCCGGTATCGGGCCGGTCGGGCAAGGGGTAAAACAGGTGCTCATGCATTCCGACGATGCCGGGGATGACCGTCTTGCCGGTGAGATCGAGGATCTTTGCACTGGGCGGATAGGGGATGGATGGGTTGGCGGGCTGAACAGCGATGATTCGGCTGCCCGCAATGTCGATGCGCATGTCCTGCTGCGGCGCTGCGCCGGTGCCGTCGATGATAGTCACGTGCTCAAGCACCAGCACAGATGCGTCTTCCTTGATGTAGGGAGCAAGGGGATTAGGTTGCTGCTGGGCCGCTAACGAAAATGCGAGCGGGAAGAAGGCGGCGAGCAATGCGATGCGAAGCGGTCGATACATGGCAGGTCCGATCAGGGAAAAGATTCAGGCTAGTTTCTTGAGTTTCAATCGACGGAATGGGGCTGTCAATCGGAGATCGCGGGGGAGTGCGAGTTCCTGCCCTCTTATCCACATTGGCACCTTTGATCTGCGTTGACCCTGCGGTTCCGCGTCCGTAGAGTCTTAAATGAAGCGGCCGAATCGCCCGCGCGGGCGGCGTTGTGCGAGGCTGCGGGCGTGCGGATAGAGAAGGTTTGAGGTGGGCCCGACAATTTTGGAGCGGGTCTGGAGCGGGTTTGGAGTGGGCCGGAGTAAAGATGCTGAAACTAAAGAAGATTCACATCCTCGGATTCAAGAGCTTTTGCGATCGCACGGAAGTGACGGTGGCGGGCACGGGGATCGCCGTGGTCGTGGGGCCGAACGGGTGCGGGAAGTCGAACATTCTGGACGGGGTGAGCTGGGTGCTGGGCGAGCAGAGCGCGAAGAGCCTGCGCGGCTCGCACATGCAGGACCTGATTTTTGCTGGGACGCGCGAACGCAAGCCGCTGGGCATGGCGGAAGTGACGCTGACGATGATCGACCCGGACGCCTATGAGGGACCGGTGCCGGTCGCGCCGGAGGTCGAGATCGATCATGAAGGACCGGCAGACTGGGATGAGAGCGAAGTCCGGCGGCGGCGAGCGAGCGAAGCTGAAGAGATTATTGCCGACGAGCAGCCGGGACAGACGATTGAAGAAGAGGCCGGCGAGAAGGCTGACGGCGGTCAAGCGGGTCAAGCCACAGATTCAGTCCAAAACGCTGCCCCACCGCAGGGGTCGCAGGGCGTGGTGTTGAAGATTCGGCGGCGCAGGTTCCGCAGCACGCCGCAAAGGGGCGAAGTGGTGATCACGCGGCGGCTGTTCCGGACAGGGGAGAGCGAATACCTGCTGAACGGAAAGCTGTGCCGGCTGCGCGATATCCAGGACATCTTCATGGGCACGGGCCTGGGGCCGGAGAGCTACGCGATCATCGGGCAGGAGCGCATTGGGCAACTGCTCAGCTCAAAGCCGTACGAACGGCGAGCGATCGTGGAAGAAGCCGCGGGAGTGACGCGCTTCAAGACCAAGAAGCGGCTGGCGGAGCTGCGGCTGGAGAGCGCGAAGCAGAACCTGGCGCGCGTGGACGACATTTTTGAAGAAGTGACGCGGCAGATGAACAGCCTGAAGCGGCAGGCGGCCAAGGCGGAGCGATTCGCCGCGGTGCGCGAGGAGCTGCGCGGACGGCTGCGCGTGGTGCTGGCGAGCCGGATGGCGACCATGGATGCGGACCAGGCGCGGCTGGAGCAGGAGATCGCGGCGCTTACGGAGCGCATTAATGGTTCGGCGGAGGCAATAGGAGAACATGAAGCCAGCCAGCACACGCTGACCGAGCGCGGATACGCGCTGGACCGGCGGGGCGAGGCGACGCGAGCGAAGGCGAGCGACGCGGCCGTGGAGCTGGAGCGAGCGACGGCGCGGGAGCTCAGCAATACGGAGCGCGTGAACGAGCTGGATTCCCGGATTGAAGCGTCAGGCGCTGAACTCGAACAACTGCGGACGCAAACGGCCGGGATTGAAGAGGAGCGCGCGCAGCAGCGGAGCTTTCTGGAGACGGCAGCCGGGGAAGCGCGCGCATTCCACGAGAAGGTGGAAGCGCGGCAGCATGAGGCACGCGCCGCTGCGGAGGAGGTCTACACCGCGGAGCGCGAACTGGAAGGCGCGCGGCGTCATGCGATGCACCTGTTGACGCTGGCCGGCAATGCGCGGAATTCCATGGTGCAGGGCGAAGAAAGCCTTGCGGCGCTGGAGCGCGAGGCGGAGCGGCTCGACGGCGAGATGGGGCAGGCGCACATCGAGCAGAAAAATCTGGGCGTGCAGACAGGCGAGTCGCGGCAACGCTTTGACGCGGCGGACGCGACACTGAAGCGGCTCGAAGATGAGATTGCAAAGTTGCGCGAGACTGCGCAGAGCAAGAGGACCGACGAAGGCGCACGACGGGCTCTGGCGAACCAACTGCGCGGCGAACAGGCAGCGGCAGCAGGACGGCGCGACTCACTCAATGCGCTGATCCGAAATCACGGATACGCGACAGACACGGTGCGGCGGCTGCTGAAGCCGGGAGCACTGGGGCCGTCTGTTGCGCCGGTTGGCACGCTGGCGGACTTTGTTGAAGTGAGCGGTGAGCACGAAGGCGTGGTGGACGAGTTCCTGCGCGAAGAGCTGAACTACGTGGTGGTGGAAAGCTGGGGCGCGGCCGAGGAGGGCGTACGCGTTCTGAAGACCAGCGACGGACGGGCCACGTTCCTTGTGCACTCCGATGCGCAGGGCGTGCTGTTTGAGACGGGCGAGGGGCCGGTGAACGAGCCGGGCCTGACGCCGCTGCGCGGTGCGATTAAAGTGCTGAACGGATTTGGACGGTCGCTGGAGTCGCTTCTTCCCAAGCTGCGGCACGGCTACCTGGCGGAGAATGCGATTGAGGCGCAGCGGCTGGCGTTGCGCTATACGCACGCATACTTTTTGACGCCGGAGGGTGAATGCTTTCATCGCTCGACAGTTACGGGCGGCAAGCCTGCGAGCGAGGGTCCGCTGGCGCTGAAGCGCGAGTTGCGCGAGACCGAAGGCCGGCTGGCGAAACTGGAGACGGAACTTGCGGACGCGGAGAAGGAAGCCGAAGCGCTGACGCGCGCGATCGAGGAGCTGACGGCGGAGCTTGAAACGCGCGGCGAGGAGCGGCGTCATGCGGAGAGCGAGGCGGCCAACCTGGGCGCGGCTCTGAAGCAGATGGAGGCCGAAGCTCAGCGTATTGAGCGGCGCATGCAGGAGTGGGAGGCGCAAGCTGCACGCAACAAGGATGCGCGTGAAGCGAGACGGCAGTCGATTTGGGAAAAGCGCGAAGAGGCGGCGCGGCTTGAGGCCGAACATGCGCAGACCGAGAGCAGCCTGAACGCGCAACTGGCGCAGTTGGAGATTCTGCGGCAGAAGCGCGAGGCCTTGCAGCAGGAAGCGGCGCAGATGACTGCGGAACTGGCAGGCCTGGAAGAGCGCAGGCGCGGAGCGGAGGCGGCGTTCCAGCGCATCGACCGGCTGTTTGGCGATCTGGACCGGCGCATGCAGACAATCGAGCAGCAGCGCACCGCTGCGACGGCGGAGCGCGAGCAGCGGGTGAACGAGAATGCCGAGCTGGTGAAACGCCGTGCGGAGTTGACCACAGCGCGGGCGGAAGCGCTGGCTGAGGCGCAGCAGATTACAGAGCAGGCACAAGCGCTGCGCCTGCAATTGGCAGAGCTTGAAACACAGTTGAAGAACGAGAGATCGGCGGTAGATCAACTGCGCGAGGACCGCGCAGGGCATTCGACCGCGCTGGCCAAGCTGCGCTCCGATCTGGAACACCTGGAGGCAAGTTGCCTCGCCGAAGTGAATGTCGAGGCGCAAGTGCTGCGCGCGGATGTGGAGATTGCACGGCTGGCCGGCGAGGAACTGGCCGCCGAGGAAGAGACGTGCCGCGGACTGCGGCAGCGGCTAGAGCAGATGGGCCCGGTGAACATGATGGCGCTGGATGAGTACAAAGAAACGGCGGAGCGCCATGGATTCCTGATGACGCAGCGGCAGGACCTGATCGAGTCCATCGAGAACACGCAGGAGACGATCAAGGAGATCGATCAAATTTCGCGGACGAAGTTCGACGAGGCGCTGGTGGCGATCAACGAGAATTTCGGAAGGGTTTTTGCGCGCCTCTTTCAGGGCGGCCAGGCATTTTTGCGGGTGAGCGACGAAGGAAGTCTCGAAGAGAGCGGGCTGGACATCGTGGTTTCGCCGCCGGGCAAGAAACTGCAGAATGTGTTGCTGCTCTCGGGCGGCGAAAAGTCGCTGACGGCGCTGGCGCTGCTGGTGGGAATCTTCCAGTTCCGCCCAAGCCCGTTCTGCGTGCTGGACGAAGTGGACGCGGCGCTGGACGAGACGAACGTGGGCCGCTTTGCGGACCTGCTCGAATCGCTGAGCCGCGACACGCAATTCCTGATCGTCACGCACTCCAAGCGCATGATGCAAGCCGCCGATATGATCTACGGCGTGACCATGCAGGAACCGGGCGTGTCGAAGGTGGTGAGCGTGCGACTCGGGCAGCATCGCGAGGCGCAGCGAGCGACCGCGTAACGGTCCACGATTCACGGTCCACGGAGACGGACGTGCCAGGCAAGCTGGAAATGATTGTTGGGCCGATGCGGAGCAACAAGACCGCGGAGTTGCTGCGCAGGATCGAGACGCGCCGCGAGTACGCCAAGCAGCATGTGATGCTGCTGAAGCCGAGCGCCGACACGAAGGCGGCGGCCGGGCTGGTGGAAAGCCGCAATCGCAATGGTTGCGGAAAGATGGAAGCGGTCGAGTTCCCTTCGGTCGATCCATGGACTGTGCTGCCGGTGATTGAATCGACGGAGCAGCGCATCGGCAAACGCATTGAGTGCATCGCCCTCGACGAGGGCCAGTTCGTACAGGATCTATTTCAGTTCACCAAGCGGCTGCTCGACCTGGGCTACGACGTGATGGTTTCGGGCCTGGAACTGGACTTTCGGGGGATGCCGTTCGGCGAGATGCTCGACCTTTCGTGGCTGGTGCGGACGTACGCGGGCAACGTGACCGAGCTGGTGGCGTATTGCAGTTGCGGAGCGAAGGCCTTGTATCCGCAGCGGCTGTTGGGTGGACGACCGGCGGACTACTCCAGCCCAATCATCATGGCGGGCGACAACTATGAGCCGCGTTGCGAGGAGCATTTTGTGCTGCCGGGAAGGCCGCACTGAAAGGCAGCGGGGCTAGCGGAGCAAGCCAATCGGATAGCGGGCAAAAAATCGCCCCCGATGGAAAACTTCGCATCGGAGGCGCTTGTAGAGCTAATTACACAAGATAAAGACAGGGACCAGTAGCCGGCACTGGAGGTCGGTAGTGCGCGGCTACTGGCGATCCCTCGTATTAAACGAAGCTAGCCGCGGCTTCCCCTTTCCACTGCTGCCTCGTGTCGCCCGGCTCAAAGAGGGCTTTCTTACACGCCCTCCGAACCATGTTGACAGATGCAGTGTCTCCCATGCGGAGTCAGGGGTCCGTGACGGCCGTCACAGGGGATTGTGTTAACAAAAAGAACCGAAGAGTTGAGGCTGAATCTGGCCTGAAAAGGGTCTGAATGCGTGCCGTGCCGGCGGCGGAAGACACAAAAGTTGTAAGCCGATCGTCAATCACAGTGAGCTTCGCATTGGGCGCAAAAGCAGGGGCGATTGACAAAGCGTGCCTGCCGCTCGAAAATCGTGAATTCAGTTCTCCCGAGGAAGAATCCCTATGGCAGCATTGCTGACGACCAACCTTGGCGACATGCCCTTACTGGGCCGCGGCAAAGTGCGCGATCTGTATGCGGTGGACGGCGCGTTGCTGCTGGTGGCGACGGACCGCATTTCGGCATTCGATCATGTGCTCGGGTCCGGAATTCCGGACAAAGGCAAGATATTGACGCAGATTTCGCTGTTCTGGTTCGATCTCGTCAAGAATTTGGTTCCCAATCACGTGATTACG
The DNA here is from genome assembly GCA_003138515.1 of Acidobacteriaceae bacterium. Taxonomy (GTDB): domain Bacteria; phylum Acidobacteriota; class Terriglobia; order Terriglobales; family Acidobacteriaceae; genus Telmatobacter. The sequence continues at coordinate 25,311 of PLGG01000064.1, forward strand.
TCGGTCGTTGGTGAGTTCCCGGCCGCTTTGCAACGCTATGCCGGTCAATTGGAAGGGCGCTCGATGCTGGTGAAGAGGGCGCAAATGTTCCCGGTGGAGTGCGTGGCGCGCGGATACCTTGCGGGATCGGGGTGGAAGGAGTATCAGGCGTCGGGAGCGGTGTGCGGGATCGAGCTTCCGCCCGGTCTGAAGGATGGATCGCGGCTGCCGGAGCCGATCTTTACGCCGGCGACGAAGAGCCAGGATGGGCAGCACGACGAGAACATTTCGTATGCCGCTGTTGAGAAGCTGGTGGGCGCGGAAGAGGCCGCGGAGCTACGGCGGCTGACGCTTGCGATCTACCGGAAGGCCGCCGCGCACGCGGAGTCGCGCGGGCTGATCCTGGCCGACACAAAATTTGAGTTTGGCAAAACCGCCGGAGGGGTTATGCTTGCCGATGAGGTCTTAACTCCGGATTCATCGCGTTTCTGGGACGGAAAGTTATGGAAACCCGGCGGCGCGCAGCCATCCTTTGACAAGCAGTTTGTACGCGACTACCTGGAAGAAATCCACTGGAATAAACAAGCTCCGGCTCCGAGTTTGCCGGAGGAAGTTGTGGAGCGCACACGGGCCAAGTATCTTGAAGCTTTCCGGCGCTTGACCGGACGGGAGATGGGGTCGTAAGGTTTGCGAACGGGCCCGGAAGCGAATGCGGAGCGGAATTATGACTTGGGCAGATTGGGTCATCCTGGCAGTGCTTGCCGCAGCGACGTTGGGCGGACTTGCGCAGGGGTTCTTCCGGACGGCCGCCTCGCTGGCAGGGTTGCTCCTGGGGCTGACGCTGGCGGCGTGGAACTACCAGCGAGTGGGGATTGTGTTCAAGCCGATCTTCAGGGTCGAGGCGGTGGCCGACACGGTTGCTTTCCTGCTGATCGCGCTATTGGTGATGGGACTCGCGAACCTGATTGGTGGCGCGCTTGGGAAGGTGGCTGACAAATTGGGTCTGGGATGCCTGGATGGCCTGGCGGGGGCGATCCTGGGATTTATTCAGGGGTTGGTGCTGGTGACGATCGGGATAATGGTGACCGTGGCCTTTTTCCCGAGCCAGGATTGGCTGAACGAAGCGAGACTGCCGAAGCTGTTTTTCGGTACGCTGCATGTGAGCGAGAATGTGACCCCGGGGGAGTTGGGCGACCGCCTGCGCAAAGGCCTGTTGGAGCTGGAACACGAATCGCCGGGCTGGATGCGGCCCCACGGGACGACATAAGAAGAGTGGCTGAGAAATTGTTCTGCACGAACGCCGCGGGACGGGTTAGACTGATTGTTCGTAATTGGCAAGAGGGACCTGTGAAACGAGAACTGGAAAGCCTGGTGACGCAAATGCACTCGAGCGGCCTCCGCTACGAAGAGGCGGTGCGCGAGTTCAAGCGGCAGTATTTGCGTGAGGTGTTGGTGGCACACCGGGGGAACCAGTGCAAGGCCGCGGAAGAACTGGGCATGCATCGCAACACGCTGAGCCGCGCGATGGCGGAGCTGGGACTGGACCTGGCCGAGGTGCGGGCTGAGCTCAAGCGTCCGCCGCGGAGCGAACGTCCTGTATACAGCGCGTACCGGCAGGGCTACCGCCAGGGCTGAGAGCGCTGCGTCCTGAATCATGCAGAAAACACAACCGAAGAGCGAGGCCCGCGTTGAGATCGAGCCCGATTTTGTGTGGGACGAGCAGGACGCGTATCTTTTCGACATCGACGGGACGTTGATGCGCAGCCGGGACCGGGTGCATTACGACTCGGTGGCCGCGAGCGTGCAGCGGATCACGGGATTCGAGATCACGCTGGCCGGGGTCCTGATCCACGGAAGCACGGACACTGCGATCCTGCGCGAGGCGTGCCGTCAGGCGGGGATTCCCGACAAAGTTCTGGAGGAGCACTACGACGCCATTCTCGAGGCGATGCGGAATAGTGTTGCCGAGCGGCGACAGGAATTGGATCCGGAGCTGACTCCGGGGGTCGAGGAAGTTCTGCGGCACCTGGCGCAGAAGGGCGCGCTGCTGGGCGTGGCGTCGGGAAATCTTGAGGCTATCGGCTGGATCAAGATTGAGAAGGCCGGGCTGCGCGTGTGGTTCCGCTTTGGCGGATTTAGCGATCACTTCCCGGTGCGGCCGGAGCTGATCGGTCATGCGGCACGGAAGGCGCGGGAGCTGGCAGGTCCCGGAAAGGAAGCAGGAGTCAGGATCTGCGTGGTGGGCGATACGCCGCGGGACATTGAGGCAGCGCGAGCCAACTTTCTTTCGGTGATTGCGGTGGCAACGGGGAAGTACAGCTTTAATGAATTGCGACAGTGCCAGCCCGAAGCTTGCGTGTCGTCGCTCAAGGATCTGTTCGCCATGGCTCCGGGCACACAATGAGAACGCGCGAGGCAAAGATCGCGGTGTGGCGGCGGCCAGGGACGCGGAGCAGGTGTGTGGGTGCGGCTGCGAAGCTGCGCGGCGCGGGGCTGCTGCTGGCTGCTGTGGCAGCCACGCTTTCGGCGCAAACAGTGAGTCCGGCTCCGGCGCAAGGTGCGGCGGACACGGGTGCGGTGGCTGGTTCGGCGGGGCAGGCAGCGCCGGCGGTGAGCGAGATCCCGGAGCCCGGCAAACCGGCGAAAGGCCCGCGCAGCAGCGATCAGAGGCGCGCGGCGAAGGTTTATCTGGAATCGAGCAAGCTGTTCCTGAACCGCCAGTTTGAAGAGGCGATGCGGGGATTTGAGCGCGCGGCCGCGCTCGATCCCACGAACACGAACTACCCGCTGGCGGCACAGGTGGCGCGCAGTCACGCGGTGACGGCGCTGATCCAGGCGGCAGCCAAAGACCGGCTGCTGGGCGATGAGGCTACCGCTCGCGCGGCACTGGCGCGCGCGCTTGCACTCGATCCTACGAATTTCGAGGTCAGCCAGCATCTGGACGAGTTGGCGGATGAAAACGTGCGCAACGAGCCCAGGCCACTGTACGGGCAAGCTTCGAGCGAGATCGCCAATCCGGTGACAATGTTAGCGGGGCCTGCGCCGCAAAGCTTCCACCTGCACACCGACCAGCGCCAGGCGATCGAGCAGGTCTTCAAGGCCTACGGAGTGACGGCGATGCTCGATGACAGCGTGCGGCCGAATTCGGTGCGGCTGGATCTTGATGACGTGAAGTTCGCGGATGCGGCGCGCATTCTGGGATTGGCGACGCACACCTTCTATGTGCCGCTGGATGCGCATCACGCATTGGTGGCCGACGATACGCGCGAGAACCGTGCGCGGCTGACACCCGAGGAGACAGAGACGGTTTACCTGGCCGGACTGAGCGCCGACGACATGAGTGCGGTTGAATCGGTGGCCAAGAATGTGTTTGAGACGCAACAGGCTCAAATTTCACAGTCAGAGCACACGATCACGCTTCGCGCGCCGGCATCGACGCTGGACGCGTTCAATGCCACGATGAGGAGCCTGCTTGACGGAAAGAGCCAGGTGCTGGTGGATGTGAAGATCGTTCAGGTGGCGCACACGGGCGAGCGCAATACGGGAGCCCAATTGCCACAGAGCATGTCGGCGTTCAATGTTGCTGCCGAGGAACAGTCGCTGTTAAGCCAGAATGAGAGCCTGGTGCAACAGATCATTTCGTCGGGGCTGGCTTCGGCCAATAACCCGCTGGAGATCATCGCCATTCTTATCGCATCCGGCGACGTGTCGAGCTCGCTGTTCTCCAGCGGACTTGCCCTTTTCGGCGGCGGGCTGACGGAATCGGCGCTGGTGCCCGGCACGACAAAGTTCAACCTGAGTTTGAACACATCCGACTCGCGGGAACTCGACGAGATTGAGCTGCGCATGGAGGACGGCCAGGATGAAACCATCAAGGAGGGTGAAAGGTATCCCATTCAGACCTCTTCCTTCTCGAGCCTGTCGTCAAGCTCTTCGAGCATTTCAGGGTTGACTAGCGCGGGGAGCTCGAGCAGCCTGTCGTCGTTGCTGTCGTCGGTGAGCTCGACAACGTCGAGTGTTCCCATGATTCAGTACGAGGACCTGGGCCTGAATTTGAAGATGACGCCGAAGGTGCTGCGCGACGGCGACGTTGCGCTCACCATCGATCTAAAGCTCGATGCACTGGCGGGAACGTCGATCGATGGCAATCCGGTGCTGGACAACCGCGCGTATTCCGGCACGGTGACGCTGCGGGAGGGCGAGGCATCGGTGGTGGCGACGGAAATGGACAAATCCGAGAGCTTGGCGATCAGCGGAACGCCGGGAATCAGCGAGATTCCGGGGCTGAACAATGTTACCGATAAGGATATGCAAAAGAACTACGCGACACTGGTGATCGTGATGACGCCGCACGTGATCCGCGGGTCGCAGGCTGCGGGGCACACGGCGATGTTCCGAGTGGAAAAAGCCATCACCCGATAGCCGTGGGGCCGGCCCACCCCTTGTTCATCACGCGATTCGGGCTTGGCTACTGGCCGGTTACGCCGTCGGTCTTGGCTTGGTAATCGATGATCCTTTTCAGCAGGTCATAGGAAGCGGAGGCAGCAACGGGGCGGCCGTTAACCATGAGCGTAGGCACCTCGACGACGCCCAGATCCTTGCCCAACTGAACGGCGGCATCGACGTCGGCCTTGACCTCAGGCGAGGCGGCACAGGCCGCAACCTTGGCAGGATCGAGGCCGGCCTTGGTGGTGGCACTGTTGAGGGTGAGCGTTGCGCCGTCGGGCGTGGCCAGGCCATCCTGACCGTCAAAGACCGCGGCGGCATACTGGAAAAAGGCAGAGCTACCGCCCAGCTTTGTCACGCAGACGCCGTATTCCGCCGCGAGGGTGGCCTGCGGATGGATGGACGCAATGGGAAAGTTCTGAAAGACGATGCGCGCCTTGGGATAGTCGGCGACCAGCTTGTCCATGTTGGCTTGCGCCTCTTTGCAGTGCGGGCATTGGAAGTCGGCAAACTCGACCAGTTCCAGACCTTTCGATGCAGATCCACGGTAGGGGCCGTTGGCGTGCTGCTGCAACTTTTGGCGCGAGTCGGCGAAGGGCGTGGCGCCGAAGTCGATGATGTCGTCACCGGTGACGATGTGCTTGCCGTCAGGAAGAGCTAAGAAGGAAAGAACCTGCGGTTTCTGTTTGCCGGTTTTGTCGCCGACCAGAACGATGACCTTGCTGACGCCGTCAGCGGGCGTCTTAAGAATGGCCTGCACCTGCCACATGCGGTCCTGGTCGAAGCCCCAATTGGCCTGAAGAAAGCCGTTGACGACTTCCTTTGTCGGCGCGGCGGCGGTGAAATTGGCCGGATCGGGCTTGGGAAATACAGGAGGACCCGACGGAGCCGGCGCGGAAGGCGCGGGCGCAGGCTGCCGGTCTTGAGTCGCGCCGGATGGGGGCGCCGCATCCGGCTGCTGTGTTGGGGCCGAGGGCTCGGTGCTTGTGGTATCAGGCGCTGGCGGCACATGTTGCTGGGCGACGGCTTGAAGTGCGGGAACGAATAAAGCAATCAGCGCGACGGCGCCGATGAAACGGCAAGACAAACGGATCAAGCTATTCTCCTTCGATCTCGGGAAAAGTCCCTTTCCCTAGCTTATAACGGGGTGCTGGTCAGCTTCCCGTGTAACGTGGAACTGGTCAGTCCTGGACTTTGACGGCGATGGGAAACCGGCGGCCCATGCCAAAGGACTTGGAGGTCACCTTCAGGACCGGAGCGGCCTGCTGGCGTTTGTACTCGGAGCGCTCAATGAGGCGCACCACCTGTTGGACGAGATCGAGTGGAAAACCGCGCTCTTGAGCGATCGATTCCGGCGTCTCATAGCGCTCGACGTAGGCTTCGACGATGGGATCGAGCACCTCGTAGGGCGGCAGCGAGTCGGTGTCCATCTGTCCGGGGCGCAGCTCGGCGGATGGCGGCTTGGAGAGGATAGCGGTAGGGATGACTTCCCTTTCCCGATTGAGCCAATAGCAGACGGCGTAGACGCGCGTCTTAACCAGATCGCCGATGACGGCGAGAGCCCCTACCATGTCGCCGTAGAGGGTGCAATAGCCGACGGCCATCTCGGATTTGTTGCCCGTTGTGAGCACCAGCGCGCCGAGTTTATTGGAGAGGGCCATGAGGATGGTGCCGCGAATGCGGGGCTGGATGTTTTCCTCGGTGATGTCGGGCGGCAATCCGGTGAAGAGAGGAGCCAATGCGCGGTTGAAATCGGCGAAGAGGTCGCTGATGGAAATGGACTGAAAGCGAATGCCGAGGTTCGAGGCCAACTGGCGGCTGTCGTCAACGGAACCTGAGGAGGAGTATGGACTGGGCATGCCGATGCCGATCACGTTTTCCGCGCCCAGAGCTTCGGTGGCGATGGCAGCGACCAGGGCTGAGTCGATGCCGCCGCTGAGGCCGACGATGACCTTGCGAAAACCGCACTTGCGCACGTAGTCACGAGTGCCGAGCACGAGAGCGCGGTATGCGGCCTCAGTCTCATCGTCTTCGGGAAGCGAAATGGGCGAAGTGTTGAAGGGGTCGAGGACGACCAGGTCCTCCTGGAACGAGGCGGCCTGGGCGATCAGCTCTCCGCGCGCATTGAGGGCTAACGAGGAACCGTCGAAGATAAGGCTGTCGTCGCCGCCGACCTGATTGCACATGAGCACAGGGATGCCGTCTCGGCGGGCGATGGCGGAGAGCATCTCGCGGCGAACGGCGCGCTTGTTGTGCCAGAAGGGCGAGGAAGAGAGGTTGATGTGCAGAGCCGGGCTCTGGCGCATGAGCTCTTCCATGGGATCGATGGTATAGAGGCGGCGGCGCCAGAAATTCTTGTCGTTCCAGGCGTCCTCGCAGATGGAGACGGCGAGACGAAGGCCCTCAAAGTCGATGACCTTCTGGGGCCCGGATGGGGAGAAGTAGCGCTGCTCATCGAAGACGTCGTAGAAGGGCAGCAGCCGCTTGTGTTGCTCGAGGAGCAGTTGGCCGCGGTCTAGAAGGACGGCGGCGTTAAAGGCGGGTTTGAGGTCTTCGCGTCCAGCTGGCAGAGCGACGCCGGCAAGGACGGCGGTGGGCAGATCGCGCGTGGCGGCGGCGAGGTCTTCGACCGCGGTGCGGCAGCGCGCAAGGAAGCTGGGTTTCTCAACGAAGTCGGCGGGCGGATAGCCGCAGATGGCAAGCTCGGAGAAGACGGTGAGCCGCGCGCCTGAATCAGCGGCGCGACGGCTGGCGGCCAGAATTTTCTCGAGATTGCCGGTAAAATCGCCGACGGTAGGATCGATCTGGGCGAGAGCGATCTTCACAGAACCAGTTTAAATGGAGGGGAGGCGTGAGCGGGGCTAGCGGCGTTAGCGGGGCCAGGGAGGTCAGAGGAGTGCATGCGGTGGCAATTGCAACGCGAACGCGAAGAACCCGAGAAGGCTAAGTTATTCAATTATTAAGGCTTTATGAAACATGCCCCCCAAACGGGGGATTTATCTGCACGGAAGTTACTGCGTAGAATCAAAGTCGTAACTAAATGAGCCATCCCTAAAGATCGGCCTGGGGCGGTCGACGAAATCTGCAGAGTTCGGATTCAGAGTTCGGATTCATTGAGCGCTTCCATAACTACGGAACCGCTCGACTCGGGGGAACGCCATCGAACCGCAAATGAAATTGGGCGAGCTGTTGGTCCGCGCCAAGATTGTCACGGAGAAGGACGTCAGTGCGGCCCTTGAGCGGAAGGTGCTGCAGGGCGGAAACCTGGGCGAAAATCTGGTTGCGAATGGGGCGACCGATTCGCGAACGATCGAGCGGTTCATCCACCGCGTCCCGCGGGAACCCGAAGACATTGCGGCGACGGGCATCGACGACACCGATTTGCTGGCGCTGTTCATGAAGCTGGTTTTTTCCGGGCGCCTGGAGAAGATCGGCCAGATTTCCGATGCCATTAAACTTCCCCAGCACATCGTGATGGACCTGGCGAAGATCGCGATCGAGCGGCAGTTGCTCTATACGCTGGGGACGATGAGTTCGGACAGCGTGCTGGACATGCGCTATGCGATGACCGATGAGGGCAAACGGTGGACGCTCGAGGCGCTGCAGAGATCGCGATACCTTGGCCCCGCGCCGGTGACGCTTGCCGAATTTATCGAGCGGGTGAACATACAGAAGCCGACGAACGAGCGTGTGACGTTGGAACAAGTGCACAAGGCAATCAAGGAATTGACGATCGACGAAACGATCGTGGAGCAGGCGGGACCGGCGTTGAACTCCGGCCGGGCGATTTTGCTTTATGGACCCCCGGGAAATGGCAAGACTTCAGTTGCGCTGAGTTTCGCCAGCGTCTTTCAGGATTTGATTCATGTCCCTTATGCGATCACCATTGAGGGCCAGATTATCCGCTTCTACGATCCGCGGATTCACATCCAGGCCGGCGCCCAGGCAAGAAAAGAAGACAGTCCCGAGCTTGCGAGTTTCCGGCGAGAGACGCACGACCGGCGATGGGTGACTTGCCGGCGGCCTTTCGTGGTGGCCGGCGGCGAATTGACCCTGGAAATGCTGGACCTGCGCTACGACGAGAAGGGGCATTACTACGAAGCGCCGTTGCACATGAAGGCGCTGGGCGGTTGCTTCCTCATCGACGACTTCGGGCGGCAATTCGTGAGCCCGAGAGACCTGCTGAACCGCTGGATCGTGCCCATGGAGAGCCGGGTCGACTACATGAAGCTGCGCTCGGGAGCCAGCTTCTGCATTCCGTTTGAAGAAATCGTGATCTTTGCCACCAACCTGAATCCGGAAGACCTGATGGATCCGGCATTTCTTCGGCGTCTTCCTTACAAGATCGAAGTGGGTTCGCCGGGCCTGGAACAATTCCGGCGGATTTTCCAAATGGAGTGCGCGCGGCACAAGCTGACCCTCAGCGACGAAGTCTTCAATTTCATCGTGTACATGATCACGAAGGAAAAAGAACTGGAGCTGGCTGGATTCCAACCCACATTCATTGTTGAGCAGGTGACGGCGACTTGCCGTTTCCTGGGCAAGGAACCGGAGCTGAAATCGCCTTACGTGGAGTATGCCGTCAACAATCTGAGGATACGAAGGAGTGCCGAGCCGCGAATGGAGCGCGCGCCGCAAACCGGCTCGACCTCAACGCCGGCCGAAGTGAGGAAGCCGGTGGAAATCGTCCAGGAACTCCGGGGCGTTGAGATCAAGCGGAGCCCTGGCCTGGTCTAGGGTGGTGTTTCAGGAATTCGATTCGTAATTCGAGATCCCGAACCGCAGATCCTTCGACTCAGTTTGGCGCAACAACGCGCCAAACTTGGCTCAGGACGACAGGTCGTTTTGATGCGAACTTCACAGACAGGACACCAGGTGTATAGACGTCCGCGTGTCCGCTACGTGCCGGTGCCGGAAAAGACGACGGCGACCGTGCGCATGATGATCTTGAAGTCGAGCCAAATGCTCCAACTGTCGATGTAGGTGACGTCAAGCGAGACGTAGCTGGCGAAGGATGGGTCCTGTCGTCCCTGGACCTGCCACAAGCCAGTGATGCCAGGAGTGACGTCAAGGCGGCGCAGGTGGCCGAGATCGTAGTTGCGCACCTCGCCGGCCAGCGGCGGACGGGGGCCGACGATGCTCATCTCGCCGCGCAGGACATTGATAAACTGCGGCAATTCATCCAACGAATATTTGCGCAGGAAGCGGCCCAGCCGGGTCATGCGGGGGTCGTTTGAGACCTTGAAGAGCACGTCGTCGCGCTCGTTCATGTGCATGATCTCGGCGCGGCGCGTGTCGGCGTCGCGAACCATGGTGCGGAACTTGATGCAGTGGAATACGGCGCCCCTCTTGCCGATGCGCTCCGAGGAATAGAAAACCGGGCCGGGGGAATCGAATTTAATGGCGATGGCGATGGCCAGCAGGAAGGGCGAAAAGAGAACAAGGACTAATGTGGAAAAGACGGCGTCAAAGACGCGCTTGAAGATCAGTCCGATTTCGGGGACCGCGCCGCGGTGCAGGGGGATGGTAGGAAACTGGCCGATGTATTCGATGGGACTGTTCCAGGCCAGGCCGTCATAGAGATCGGGAACGACGCGAAGATCGACTCCTTGTGCGCGAGCCTGCTCCAGCACGTTTTGGACGGTACCGCGCTCGCATGGGGTGGTGAAGAAGATTTCGTCGATGAACTGCTTGCGGGCGTCCAGAAAGAGAGATTCGAGGTTGCCGACGATATCGGAAGTGACCGAGTCGTGTGAGGTGCAACCAGGCAGTTCAATAAAGCCTTTGAAAGTGTAGCCCAGGTGGCGGATTTTCTCGAGGTGCTGACGGAGCGCTTGTGCCTCAAGGCCGGTGCCGACGATGAGCACGTTGCGGGTGTCGAGCCCCCGATCAAACCGGCGGTAGAGCAGAATGCGATAAATGAGGCGGCGGAGGGCCAGCCCAATCGTGACGAGGACGATGGTTTCAAGAACAACGCCACGGGGAATCACTTCTGCTCTGACCAGGTAGAGCGCGCCGGTGAGGAGGAGGCCTGAGGTGAGGCAGGCCTGGGCGCTCATCCTCTGCTCGTGGAGGAAGTTGGTCATGTGCATGGGCGTATAGAGATGCAGGCGCCTGCTGGTGACAATGAGCGCGCATGTGAACCCGCATAAGAGGGCCAGCAAAATCCAAATCGACAGGCCGTGGAACAAAGTGCCCTGGAAAAAGTTCCGCGCGCCCTCTACGGGGGTCGTGTGGAACTTGTAGAGTGTAGCCCCCATGGCAGCCAGGAAGACGGTGAGCACATCCATCACCATCCACATCTTGGCCGTCCCCCGCGAACTTCTCGAGGAGCTGCCTGCGGCTTCGGCGTCCCACTCGGCCAGCGACGAAGACAGCTTTTGCCAGAAATCCGAACTCGCCATAAAGTCTACGCAGACCTCAAGCTTTCTGAAGTGCCTGGACTACCGGCCGCTGGGGTTGATGTCGAACGCAAGAGAAGCAAGGCACAAGTGAATCACTGTGTTCTGTGAGCGGTGTTCTGCTCAGCGTCTCGAGGCTGGGTCCTGGATCGGCTGACACGGTGGAACAAAAGAAGTTGCGACCGGTCACCGAGAAGGTGTATCTGCCACTCTGACTGGCGGCGAGCCCAAGCCGAGAGAAATTAGTCCGAGTAAACATTGGGTTCAAAGTCAGGCCCGGAATGAGCGCGCGAGCGCTTTTTAAGGAATGGAGTACAGTGAAATCAAACGGCGTATTGCGATCTTGTTTTTTTTGATTCGCGTGAACGTCTATGCGTTGCTTTCCGCGCCGAATTCGACAAAATGTCAGGTGCAATCGCTTGCCTCCAGCTTGGCCCAGCGGGGGAATGGTTAGCGAGAGAAATCATAATGCTGACAGATTACGGGCGAATGCAACGAATGGGTACCGGTGGGTCATACTGACCGGCAAGCTCATTTTACAGCGGGAGGGCCTGAAAGCATAACTCTTTTAATCTGAGGGCAATACGTATGCGTCCAAGGCGAGGAACTGGCGGATATCAGGATCGGCTGACTCAAGAAAGCTACTAAGGGGACCGAAGAACAGCGCCCGGCCCTGATGCAAAAAGAGCACGGTGTCGGCGAGCGTCTGGGCAAAGCGGGTGTCGTGCGTGACCACAATGCTGGTGAATCCGAGCTGGAGCTTGAGGCGCTGAATGAGTGAGCCAAGGCGACGGGCCGTGATGGGATCGACCATGGTGGTGGGCTCGTCGTAGAGGACGATTTCGGGTTGAGCAGCCAGGGCGCGAGCCATGGCCACTGCGCGTTTGCGCCCGGTTGAAAGGCTGGCTGGCAAGGAGTCAACCACATCTTCCGCGCCTGCGAGGCCAATGAGGCGGTCGACGATCAGGTTCACCTGGTCTTCGGCCAGGCCGCCTTTCTCGCGCAAGGGGAAGGCGACATTCTCGCGCACGCTCATCGAATCGAACAATGCGCCGTTTTGAAAGACCATGGTGATGCGTTTGCGAATGGCCCGCAGGCCCTCTTCGTTGAGGCCGGTGATCTCCTGTCCTTCGACGCGGATCGATCCGGAGTCCGGTTTGAGAAAGCCCATTAGAATGCGCAGCGAGACGGACTTGCCGACGCCGCTGCGGCCGAGGATACACAAGGTCTGGCCGCGGCCCACGGAAAAACTGACGTTTTCGAGAACCCAGCGGCCGTCGAAGGAGATGGAGACGTCGTCGAAGACGATGATGGGCTGGGCGGAGTCAGCGGCGGAGGCCGGGAGCGGCTGGGGCGCAATTTTCTCGGGCTTGGCGAGCGCTTCGAGCTCCGCTTCGAGTTCCGAGATGGGAGGCTCGATCGGGTCGGGCTCAGCGGGGGATTCAAACAACGCCATGCAATCAGCTTACGCGATGGCGTGCGCAATGAGCTCTTCCGCGCGGCGAAGATCTCGAGGGGTGTTCACGTTGAAGAACCAGCGAAATGGAGGAAGGCCGAGAGGATGCGACACCTGTCCAGATTGAGCGAGCAGCTCGACAGCGAGGCGGTCAATGGGTTGGCCCAGGCCATCTGCCGCCACCCGGAAAGCGGAAAGACATCCGCGCCGTCCGGAGTGCAATTCGTTTTGGAGCGCGGGAAGGGCAGAACTGTCGACGACTGTAGGAAAGGTTTGCGTGAGACCGTTGACCGAGGGGACGGTGACGGCGTGGCCGGTGACGCGCGCGTGGTAGAGCAGATAATCGATGAACGAGGGAGGAACAAGGGGAAGATCGACGGGCAGAAAGACAGCAAAGCGCGTGGAGGTAGCGGCCAAAGCGGTGCAGATGCCAGCCAATGGGCCAAGACCGGGCTGGGGGTCGTCGATGACGGACGCATACGCGGCGAGATTGACGCGAGCGGACGAAGCGGCTCCGGCGATTGCGACTGAAAGGCCGGCCTCGCGCAAAGTTGAAACAGCGTGCGCAATCAGCGGCTCGCCAGCGAAGGGCAAGAGAGCCTTGTCGCAGCCCATGCGGCTGGACTGGCCACCGGAGAGGACAAAACCGGCGGCGTCGCAGATTGCGGCGGAATCGCGCAGCCGATCCGGCATATTCAGCGGCCCACTTCCTCCAGGAAGCGAATGAGCGATTCAATGCCCAGAGAGAAGTTCTTCAGGTTGAACTTTTCGTTGGGAGCGTGGAGATTGTCGTCGGGCAGGCCGAATCCCATCATGACGCTGGGCAAGCCAAGGTGACGGTCGAAGTCTCCAACAATCGGAATCGACCCGCCGGAGCGAATGAAGACCGTGTCCTTGCCCCAGACTTCATGCAGGGCATGGGTCGCGGCCTGAATGTAAGGATTGTCGACCGGAATCAGGCAGGCATCGCCAGAGTGAATGAGCCGGACTTCGATGTCGACGCCGATGGGAGCGATCTTTTCCACGTAGCTTTTGTAGAGCGCAAAGGCTTTGGCGGGGGTCATGTTGGGAACCAGGCGCATGGAGACTTTGGCTTGCGCTTTGGCGGGGATAACGGTCTTGGCGCCCGCGCCGATGAAACCGCCGGGAATTCCGTGGACATCGAGCGTGGGCCGTGCCCAGGTGCGCTCGAGCACGCTGTAGCCGGGCTCGCCGACTAACTGTTTTGAGCCGACTTCTGTCTTGCGGTACTCCTCTTCGTTGAAAGGCAGGCTGCGCCAAGCAGCGAGCTCCTCGGCGCTGGGAGGGACGACATCGTCGTAGAAACCGGGGATGAGGATATGGCCGTTCTCGTCCTTAAGTTTGGCGATGATTTGCGCGATCGAGACGAAGGGATTGGGAGCCGCTCCTCCATACATTCCGGAGTGGAGATCGCTCTTTGCGCCGCGAACCTCAAGCTCGGTGTAGATCATGCCGCGCAAGCCGACGCAAAGAGTAGGCAGGCCGGGTGCAAAAAGCTCCGTGTCGGAGACGAGGGCGAAGTCGGCCTTGAGATCGGCAGGCTTGGAGGCGACGTAGGCGGCGATTCCCTCCCCTCCCACCTCTTCTTCGCCTTCGAAAAGAACGCGGACGTTGATCGGCAATGCGTGGTTGGCGGCGAGCAACGACTCGAGGGCCTTGACCTGCGCGACCACCTGGCCTTTGTCGTCGACCGCGCCGCGGGCGTAAAGGTTGCCGTTTCGCTCGGTAGGCTCGAAGGGCGGAGAGAGCCACTCGTCGAGCGGGTCGGGAGGCTGGACATCGTAGTGGCCGTAGATGAGCACGGTGGGCTTTCCCGCAGCATGCAGCCAGTCGGCATAGACGAGCGGATGGCCTTCGGTCTCGATGAGGCGAGCGTGCTCCATTCCGATGCGCTTAAGCTCGGCGAACAGCGTCTCGGCAGCTTTTCGGCAGTCACCCTTGTGTTCGGGCAGCGTGGAGACCGAGGGAATGCGCAGCAGGGCCTTCAATTCATCGAGAAAACGGGGATGGTTTTGGCGGGCGAAAGCAATGGCGGAAGAAGACATGGAATTGCACCCCTTTCAAGGAAGACGGACAGTTGAGAGTATAGACCTCTAAGGCCACGGTCAGCCGTCCGCCGGCTACCGAAGTAATGCCCCCGCCGCCCGCTTCATGGCCGGACGGGACCGCGAAAAGGTAAGCTAAAAGGTAAGCTAATGGAGTGAACGGTAAGCCCGAATGCAGAACGTCGTAAAGGTTTTGATCGCCGAGGATGAGCCGAACGCGCTGGCCGGGCTGGCGGAGCTAATCTCCGGATGGGGATACCGCACGGAGACGGCGCGCGACGGCCTTGAGGCGTGGGAGAAGGCGCAGGCATGGGATCCGGCCATTGTGGTGACCGACCTGAAGATGCCACGGATGGACGGCATGGGGCTTTTAGCCAAGCTGGCCGAGGGCGCCGAGGGCCTGAATTCCAACATGGCGGTGGTGGTGCTGACAGCCATGGGCTCGATCCAGTTGGCTGTGGACGCGATGAAGCTGGGCGCGTACGACTTCCTTCAAAAGCCGGTGGACGCAACACGGCTGAAGACCATCCTGGCCAATGCGACGCGACAGCGAGAGACGGCAATCGAGCTGGAGGTGGCGCGGCGGCGGCTGCGGGAGTCGGGCGTGCTTGGCAAGATGGTGGGCAGCTCGCCGGCGATGCGTGAGATTTTCACGCTGATCGAGCAGGTTGCCCCGTCGAACGTGCCGATACTGATCACAGGCGAGAGCGGGACAGGCAAGGAACTGGTGGCGCGCACGCTGCACGACCTGAGCCCGCGCAAGGCGCGCCCGTTTGTGGCGGTAAATTGCGCGGCGATTCCGGAGACGCTGATCGAGAGCGAAGTCTTTGGCCACGAGAAGGGCTCCTTTACGGGCGCGATCGAGCGGAGGGCCGGCTGCTTCGAGCTGGCCGCGGGCGGAACGCTGCTGCTGGACGAGATTGGCGAAATGCCGTCGGGGACGCAAGCCAAGCTGCTGCGGGTGCTGGAAGAGCGGAAATTCCGGCGGCTGGGCGCTCGCACCGAGATGGATACGGACGTGCGGGTGCTGGCGGCGATGAATCGGGATCCGCAGCGAGCCGTAGCGGAAGGTTCGTTGCGCGCCGATCTCTACTACCGGCTGAACGTGTTCAACATCGCCATGCCGCCGTTGCGCGAACATCTGGAGGATTTGCCGCCCATGGTGGAGACCATGGTGAGCGAGATGAACCAGAAGCATGGCCGCAAGGTGTCGGGCACTGCAGCATCCATGCTGGACCGGCTGATGGCCTACAGTTGGCCGGGGAACGCGCGCGAACTGCGCAACACGATCGAGCGGGCGGTGATTCTTTGCCCCGATGGCGCGCCGCTCGACGCGGGACATCTGCCGTCGGGATTCGGCAAGGATCAGGCGGCGGCGACACCCGCGGACGGCAGCTCGATCACCGTGCGCGTGGGAGCGACGGTGGACGAGGCGGAGCGGCTGCTGATCCTGCGCACACTCGAGGCCACCGGTCAAAACAAGACGCGCGCGGCGGAGATTCTGGGCGTGAGCCTGAAGACGCTGCACAACAAGCTCAAGGAATACGGGCGGGAACATCAGGAAGTAAAAAGCTGAAAAAGCTGCGATTCCGGTGCGGTAAGTGCAGATTGTATCCCCAATCGGCTCAAAACAACGTCGAACCAACTGAATGCAGCAAACCGCGTCTGAATCGTTCTAAGGGACATTCTGAGCCGGCCTGCTGCCGAGCGATGTAATCCATGCGCCTGAAGACCAAACTCGTGCTGGCCATTACGGCTCTGGTGTTTCTGATCGCCGGGGTGGTCTCACTGGTGTATGTCCACCAACTGGTGAAAGCGGCGGTGCTGGAGGCCTATGACACCAACCTGATGGTGGCCGACCAGGTGCGTTATGCGCTGCAGAATGCGCTGGAGGCCGGCCTCAAGGATCGCACGGTCGATCCGAACAATCCCGGCGAGTTGCGCGCTTTGGTGGCCGAGACGGTGCAAAACGATCCGGCCCTGCAGGCCACGCTGACCTCGGTGATCCGCTATTCGTCTACGGTCTACGACGTGAATATTGCCGATAGCGAGGGCACCGTGGTGCTGAGCGACCCTCCAGGCAACGAAGGCAAGCCCCTGCCTGCGCGCACCAACTACGACGGGTTGCGTAAGGCCGGGCCCGTGCCGATGATGATGCAGGTCTTCGGCGAGCCTAGGGTTTTGGATATCGTTGCGCCGCTCCAGAACAACGGCAAGCTCTTCGCTTCGGTCCACGTTGGGGTTCACACTTCGCTGCTGCGGGCGGTATACGAACCGCTGCTGCGAAAGGCGGTCTGGCTGATGGGGTTTGTCCTGATCGCGGCCCTGCTGGCGGCTTTTTTGCTGAGCAACCTGGCGCTGCGTCCCCTGACGGAGATCAGCCGGCAGCTCGACCGCCTGACTGCAGCGGGAGGAGCACCCATTGAAGAGCGAGCGCCCAAGAGGCAGGACGTGGCGGCGCAAGTCTCCACCAAGATCGAGAAGATCGGGCAGCGCATGCGCAATGTGGAGGAAGTTTACTCGGCATTGCGCGAGAATCTCGACCAGATTCTGGGCAATCTGCAGGACGGAATCTTGCTCTTTACCGAGGACCGGCGCGCGGTGCTCGTTTCAGAGGCGGCGCGGCGATTCCTCCAGGTGGATCGCGACAACCTTCTGGGACTGCAGGCGCGCGAAATCCTCGAGGATTCGAAAGTGCTGGGACGGACGCTGCGCGAGGCGATCGAAGCCGGCAGGAATATGGATAAAGAAGAGATTCGCACCGAAGGCGGGCGGCGCATCCAGGCTTCAGTGAACTTTATTAACGACGACGAAACGCAGAAGGGACTGGGCGCTCTGGTGACGCTGCACGATCTGGAATCGGCGGCGGAGATTGAGTCGGAGCTGGAGCTTTCGCGGCGCATGGCGGCAATTGGCCGGCTCACTTCGGGCGTTGGCCACGAGGTGAAGAATCCGATCAACGCGATCGTGGTGCATCTGGAACTCTTGAAATCGAAGCTGGGCGAATCGAACGGACCGGCAACCAGGCACCTGGAGGTGATCGACGCGGAGATTCGGCGGCTGGACCGCGTGGTGCAGACGCTGGTGGATTTCGCGCGGCCGGTGGAAGTGCAACTGCGAGAGCAGGACCTTCGGCCGGTGATCGGCGACGTGCTGGCATTGGCCGCGGACGAGCTGACGATGCGGCGGGTCACGTTGATCAGCCACATACCGGCCGAGCCGCTGATCGCCAATGTGGATGGCGACCTGCTGAAGCAGGCGGCGCTGAACGTGATCCAGAATGGTGCACAGGCCATGCCGGATGGCGGGCGGCTGGAAGTGACCCTCGAGGAAGACAGGGATCAAGGCGAGAATCAGGCCAAGACGGGGAAGCCGAACGGGACGGGCGGCGGAGGTGCGTATCCGGCAACGTACTCGGCGGTGCTGCGCGTTGCCGATGAGGGCATCGGAATTCCTGACGAAATCCGGGACAAGATCTTCGATCTGTACTTTACAACGAAGATCGGAGGAAGCGGCATTGGGCTGGCAATGACCTACCGGATCCTGCAGCTGCACCATGGGAGCGTGGAAGTACAATCAAGGCGGGGCCGTGGCACGGAATTCAGGCTGCGAATTCCACTCGCCGCCGCGGAACGGGGACGCCGGAATCTGCAACCGGCTGCTGTCGAAGACCAAAAGGGGATGGGGGAATGAGGTCACCTGCCAAGTGTGCTGCGTGCCTGCTGCCGTTGTTGCTCACCGGCTGCTTCCACAAGGCCATTCACAAAGGCGAACCGGCAGAGCCCATGTTGGCGCCGCTGCTCGAGCCTTCAGTGCCACTCGAACTCGCCTTCGTCGAGCTGCCGCCTACGATGAGATTGATCCAGGGCAAGCCTCTCTACAACATGAGGGTGCACGACGAAACGGTCAAACCATTCATTCGGCACTGGAGGGCGGCGAATCCACCGGAGATCGTAAACACTCCGGAGGCGCCCACAAACCCGAGCGCCCCGGTCAGCGCCATTGGCCAACTTTCTTCCGGCGACCCTGTGAATTATCGCCAGCAAACAGAGCAGGCCATCTGGTCCATTGAGCGAGGGCTGAACGGCATCAACCGTACGTTAAGCGACTCCGACCAGAAGACCGCCGACCAGATCCGGGAATTTCTGAAAGAGGCCAGGACGGCTTTGGCTTCTGGCGACGTGGACGGCGCGCACACTCTGGCGGCCAAGGCGCAAGTCCTGCTGGCCGCGCTGAATCAATAGAACGCGCTCGCGCGGCGTCGTTACATTTCACCCCAACTCAGCTTGCTGCGCAACACATCGAAGAATCCGCTGTCGCCAAGGCGGACCAGCTTAACCGTGTGGTTGGATCGGCAGCATCGCACTTCGTCGCCGCGGCGGAGCTCCACACCCAGCTGGCCGTCGATGGTAAGCAGCGCGACATTGGGAACGCCCTCCACGCGAACGATGAGCGACGCACTGCCAGGCACGACGATGGGCCTGAGCGTGAGCAGGTGGGGACAGATGGGCGTGACCACCATGGCGTCGACATCGGGCGTGAGGATGGGACCGTTCGCGGCCAGTGTGTAAGCGGTTGAGCCCGTGGGAGTGGAAACGATGACCCCGTCAGCGCGGAATCGGGCCACGCTCCGGCCGTCGAGCTCCACGGCGAACTCGCCCATGCGGGCAATGTCGCCCTTGGAAACGACAATTTCGTTCAGCGCTTCGAAACTCGAGTGCTCTGCCCCTTCACGCCACAGCACGGCATTGAGCATGGCGCGCTCGTCGAGGCTGTGGCAGCCGTCGCACCAGTTCTCGAGAGTGGCGTAGAGATCGGCGAGGCGAACTTCGGTAAGGAAGCCGAGAAATCCGAGATTGACGCTGAGGATGGGCGTGCCGACCGTCGCGAAGATACGCGCCGCGGCAAGCAAGGTGCCATCGCCGCCCAGAACAATGACCAGACCCGGCGAATGCGAGGGCAACTCCGAGCGATCGACGCTGGGCGCAGTGCCGGTATAGGCGGCGCCTTCGCGGTCCAGCATTACGTCGTAGTTGTGTTTGCGCAGCCACGCTATCAGCTCCGGCAAAAGCTGCTTGAGCTCTTCCCTGTTCGGCTTGCAAACAATTGCAACCGTGGTCATGCGTCCCAGTGTAATGGACTCGCTTCAAAGGGGCCAATTCGTTAGCGTGTAAAGCGCCAAAGTATCCAAGAAATCCGACAAAGAAAACTTGCTGACATGATCGGGTTTCTGTTTGTATATTGGCTCGACGCCAAAAAGTTGAGGCTATTCGTTGGCTTGGCGCGTAAACATGCGCTGCCGGTGGCACAGCGGAACGATTGTGCCCCAGAATCGGCACGAAAGGAAGGCTGCGATGGAATGGTATTTGATGGTCTGGAGGAAGTACGCCGAGTTCGATGGGAGGTCGCGCCGCAAGGAGTATTGGATGTTTCTACTCTTTCAAGTCCCCATCCTTCTTTTGCTAATGGGCCTCGGGTTCGCGGGCAACGGAATTTGGGAGAATATCGCCTGGGTGGACAATAACGGCTGGGTCCTGTTCATTCCGTACGCCATTTATGGGCTGGCCTCCCTCGTTCCAAGTTGGGCCGTCGGCATTCGCCGGCTTCACGACACCGGTAGGAGCGGCTGGTGGATCCTGCTCTCGCTCGCCGCTGTTATCCCCTTCGTAGGAATCATCCCCGCAGCGATTTTTCTTATCTTTACGTGCCTTGACGGCAACCCTGGGCCGAATGAATACGGGCCCAATCCGAAGTTTCCCGAGCAGGCGGTCGGGGTATTCGCAGGGAGTGGAACGTTCACTTCGATGGGGCTCGGCGCGCAGCCGCAACCGCTCGCTGGCGGGGTTAGCATTGGGAATTGCAAGAGCTGCGGCGCAATGCTGAAGGATGCAGCTCCTTTTTGCAGTAGTTGCGGCGCACATGTCTGAGATCTGCAGCGCTCGCCGGAAAATCGGAATTCACGACCGGCGTGCGTAGAGCAGAAACTCCCGGTTGCCCTCGGCGCCGGTGATCGGCGACGGAATGATTTCGACGACGGTCCAGCCGAGAGAGCGGACACATGCGGCGACCTTTTCAATAGCCAATTCATGCGCGCGGGGATCGCGCACAATTCCACCTTTGCCGACGTGTTCACGGCCGGCCTCGAACTGAGGCTTGACGAGAATCACCGCCTCGACAAGCGAAGAAGCAGCGGCAAACACGGCCGGCAGCACAAGCGTGGCGGAGATGAAGGAGACGTCGACGACGAGAAGAGTTTTTCCCTGGTCCTGGTTCGGTGTCTCCAACGATCCAGGCTTAAGGAGGCGCGCGTTGGTGCGCTCGAGCAGTCGGACGCGCGGGTCGTTGCGCAGCTTCATGTGGATTTGGCCGAAGCCTGTGTCGACGGCCGTTACATGCGCGGCGCCGTTCTGCAGAAGGCAGTCGGTGAATCCACCGGTCGACGCGCCAACATCGAGGCAGGCGCGGCCGGTGACGACGATCTGCCAATGGTCCAGAGCAGCGGCCAGCTTTAGCCCACCGCGGCTGACGTAGGGAAGGTCATCGCCCAGGAGCCGGATCGGCGAGTCAATCGGGATCGATGCGCCGGGCTTGTCGATCTTTTGCTCGCGCACCAGAACCCGCCCGGCAAGGATCAGCGATCGCGCGCGCTCGCGGCTGGCAGCGAGGCCCCGCTCGATGAGCACCTGGTCGAGACGCGCCTTGGCCGGGCGCGCCTTGGCCGGGCTCGTCTTTTCTGGACGCGCCTTTGCCGGGCGCTCTTTCGCAACGCTCGCTTTTCGATTGTTCGCCATCAACGCAACAGTCTCCAAATGCGCCGAAGGGCCATTCCCACATGGGAAAGGCCCTTCAGATGATTTTGCAGCTCCGCTGACCGTTCGCGCTACGGAGTAGCCTGGCATTCCGCGAGCGTGTAACCTGCTCCGTACTTCGCCACCATGGCTGAAGGCGACAAATTGCATGGCTGCCCATAGCCAGGAACACGGCTGCTGTAGTTGTTGTTGCTGCCGCCGTTTGCGGTCTGCGACGTGGTGCGCACATCCACCACGGTGCCCTCAACCAGGACCGTGGTGTCGATCAGGTCAGTGACGGTCGGACTCGATTCGATGATGGTGATAAAGGGGCTGTCGGGTGAACCCACATAGATCTTCGAGTACTCCGAGTTCTGCGTGTTGACCACGGTGCGCGGATGACCGACGACCGTAATGGTTTTTTCCACCGTATATGTGGAGAGGTTCACCACCGTCACGGTGCCGTTGCCTGTACCGCTGTCGTCGTTCTGATTGGCCGTGTAAGCCTTGCTGCCGTCGTTGAGAACGGTGACGCTGGCCGGGTTGGGAGTGGCCGTGTTGCCTACCTTAATCGTGGTCGCGAAACCGAAGCCGCCCGTTACGGGGCCGCAGTTGGCGTAGCTCGTGCCACCGCCAACCGTGCAGCTGGGATTGGTATAGGTGTTCGAGTCGTTGCCGTATTGATCCAGGGGTACATTAACCACGCTGATGGTCCCACCGTCATAGTTGGCGACGACAAGCTGTTGGGTTGTCGCGTTGTATTCGGCTTCGACAGGTCCGGAACCAGCGGGAAGCCGAATGCTGGGATGGCAGGTGATCCATTGCCCGCTCTGGTTTTGAAATGGCGTGCATGTGTCCGGCGTGTTGTTCCTGGAGTTGATGACCGTGATCGTATCGTCCCCGCGGTTGAGAACGAAAAGGCGTTGGAGGTTGGAAGTTTGCACTGCGTAGACGGGACACTTACCGACCGGGATGGCAGGATCGGTGGTATTGCTAGAGATCTCAATTGGCGTAGCGACGCCCGTTGGAGCTGTTGTGGGCGAGACATTGCAGGCCAATGGCGCAGTGTCCGGGACATTCTGGCTTAGGACATATTCGCGCTGACCGGAACTGCTCGCCGATCCGGCGACGAACGCGGGCATGGTGGCTGAGCTCACCGACGTGGCCACTGGAATGGCGAGTTTGAATGCCTGAGGCGATCCGGCAAAGAGATCGACGAAGTCTCCATTAAGGTCGGTGACCCAGAGTCCGTTGGTCGGCGAAAACAAGTTGACGGGCTGCGCCGGCAACCCGTTGACGATAGGCAGCGTGGACTCGGAGACCTGTTTGGTCTGCAGGCTGGGGGAAATGCCGAAGTTGGACAGTGTGCCGTCGCTGTTGACGGTGTAGCCCGTGGAGCCAGTTGCGTCCAGGGTGAAGACCTTCGGCCCGGGACCGATTTGCGCTTCGTCGAGGATCGAGTCACCGGAATAATCGATGATGGTGACCACCCCAGGCGTCTGGGCGCCCGTTGTGGAAGCCACAATCGTGTATGAAGTGGGTTGCGCCGGCGGGCCATTGGTTCCGATCGGCGTGACCACGGGCCGGTAATTATCGCCACATCCGCCGATCAGAGCCGCAACTGACAGAGCTGCAAATGCGAGAGCCGGTGCTGCTGCCTGCGCGACGAGCACACGCGCCGGGCATGACTTCATGGGAAAAAGCCTCATGCGAAATCTTTCCTGCTTCCTTGATGATTGTAAATCAAGTGGGCGAGCCCGGCGGGCGCAAACAGCCCACTTGGAAGTCCGACGCGCGCGGCGGAGGTTTGTCATCGAAAACCGCACGGCGAAAGGCCTTCCTTGAGGCTGCTATTAACTTTCGCGCGAGTGGCGGGTACGATGAAGCGTGGCGCACGAAGAGCTGGCGTGGCAATCGAAGTTGGTGTTGCTGGCGGTGCTGCCGTTCGCGGGCACGGATGTGCTGCTTTCGTGCTTCGCGTGGGCAACAGAATCCGCTGCCGTGGTCGTTTGGGTCATCGGGTTGAGCGCGTTGCTTGGGCTGATCACCTGGAGGCTGCGTGCGGCTACGCCGGCAGCAGCGGCGGCTGGGGCGCTGATCACGGCAAGCCTGATGTTCTCGACCGCCGAGTTCCCGTGCGAGCCTTGGCATACAGCGCTGATTTCCGTGCTGGCGGTTTCATTGCTGGCCTTCGCTGCCACGCGCGTTGGCCGCCGGAAAAAGGAGCGGCTGGGCACCGCCGAGGCGCGGCGTGGAAGGTCGGCCGCGCAAGTTGCGGCCAATCTGGGCTTGGCCGCGCTGGTCGCGAGCGAGCCCGTCAAGATCTGGTTCCTGAATAGCCGATGGCTTCCGCTCCGAGCCCACTCCGGAACGCTCATGCCGGCAATGGCCCTGGCCGCACTGGCAGAGGCCGCGGCAGATACGGTTTCATCGGAGATTGGGCAAGTGCTGGGCGGCCGGCCGCGGATGATCACGACAATGCGAGCTGTGGAACCGGGCACCGACGGCGCAGTGAGCGTGGCCGGCACCCTGGCTGGGTTGGTTGCATCGGCTATCGTGGCGGGCGCAGGAAGCTGGGCGATGCGCGGAGATTTCGCCCTCTTCAAGCTGAGCTGCGCGGGCGCGGTGTTCGGACTTCTCTTCGACAGCCTGCTCGGAGCAACGCTGGAGAAGCGCGGCTGGCTCAACAACGACGCCGTGAACTTTCTGTCGACGGCGAGCGCGTCGGCGTTCGCGCTTCTTTTGCTCGCGCTCGCGCCTCTTCCCGGA
This sequence comes from Acidobacteriaceae bacterium, assembly GCA_003138515.1. Lineage (GTDB taxonomy): Bacteria > Acidobacteriota > Terriglobia > Terriglobales > Acidobacteriaceae > Telmatobacter. The sequence goes on from PLGG01000064.1 coordinate 49,216, forward strand.
ATCGGGTAGAAATTCCCTTTGGCTCCGGCCCGCCAGTCCGTTGATTTGCTGAGTCGCTGACCCGCCGACTTGCAGACTCACTAACCTGCTGACTCGCTGACTCGCTGACTCGCCAACTTGCTGACTCGCTAACCTGCTGACTCGCTGACTCGCTAACCTGCTGACTTGCTGACCCGCTAACTGGCTGACTCGCTGACTCGCTAACCTGCTGACTTGCTGACTCGCTGTCTTTCTGACTCCGCTATCTCCGCTAGCCCCGCCAACTCCGCCAACTCCGCTGTCATCAGTGCAGATGGAGCCGCCAGAAAGTGTAGCTGAGAATCTCGTGGGCAATTCGCTCGGCCTCGAGCGTCTGGTCTTCGACGGCCGGACGCGGACGCGGCGAAGTGAGCACGTCGAGTCCTTCGGCGGCGCAGATGGCGTGAATACGGAACATATGAGTGTCGTCACTGACGACGACCAGGCGGTGCAGCCCGTTGACGCGGGCGATGACGGCAATGCGGCGGGCCGACTCCTCAGTGTTGCGGCTTTCGGTTTCAGCGATGATGGCCTGCTCGGGAACGCTTTTGCTGATCAGATATTCCTCGCCCACCGAACCCTCGGTGAACTGATCGCCGCCGGGACCGCCGAGGGTGATGATGAGCGGGGCGATGCCGCGATGGTAGAGCTCGAGAGCGTGGTCGAGCCGTGCGCGGTAGACGGGCGAGGGCCGGCCGTCATACTCCGCCGCGCCAAGAACCCCGATGGCATCGGCAGGTGCAGCCTGGTCTTGATTCGCGTAGATCTCAATCTGCACGTAGACCCAGCGGCACCATGCCAAAGCCACAGCCAGCAGGCAGAGGACAAAAAAAAGCGCGACGCGGAGGACCCAATTACGGCGCTTCGTCTTGGATTCGCGCCCCATGCTCTCCATCTTACTCAGTCCCAAAGGCTCCTCGGATTCTTGCTCCCCTCGGTCTCTCGCTCCCTTGGTCCCTTGTTCTCTCGTTCCCTTGGTCTCTTGTTCCCTTATTCCCTGCCTTTCTATCGCTGCAGGGTCATAACGATTTCGTGAGTTGGGATGGCGCCTTCGCGCAGGATTTCCCAGCGTCCGGCGCCGAGGGTGAGATCGACGATGGTGGTAGGCTGCGCGCGGCCGGTTGGGCCGCCGTCGACGATGAGCGGAATGCGCTCGCCGATCTGGTCGCGGACACAGCCGGCGTTGGTGCACTCCGAAGCGCCCTGCAAGTTGGCCGAGGTGGCGGTGATGGGCAGGCCGAAGCGCTCCACCACGGCACGAGGAATGGCGGCATCGGGCACGCGCAAAGCAACGTTGCCCGTGTTGGCCGTGGAGCGTAGCGGCAGCTTGGTTCCGGCGCGGACGATGATGGTCAGCGGGCCGGGCCAGAAACGGTCCGCGAGCTTGTCGAGCTGAGGATCGGTGTCGCGCGCCAGTTCATAGGCCTGGGACAAGCCGGAGATCAGAAGCGAGAGCGGTTTGTGCTTCTGGCGGGTCTTGATCTGATAAATCTGCTCGACGGCAGCGAGGTTCACCGGGTCCACGGCCAGGCCGTAGAAGGTGTCGGTTGGCAGAGCGATGACACCCCCTTTGCGCAGGCAGGAGACGATGTAATCGATCCGGTCCGGTTGGGGTTCATCGGGATGGACGCGCAATATCTCCGCGGACAAGGAGGCCTACCTCGGTTCCCGAATAAAAGGAGAGTCTACAAATTCGGAAACTATCACAGCACTGGCCGTGGTGCAAGTTTGACGATCACCATGCGTGTACTCGCGGCCACTCAAACGCCGTAGAATCGGCACAGCAGTCAGAGGGTTTCGATCGATGCCGGTCCGTGTGGTGGAAAGCAAACAGAATGCCCGCCTGAAGGAGCTGCGGAAGGCGCTCAACGCACCGGGCCGCGGCGCGCTCGTGGGCGGCGCCAGCGGCCTGGTGGGTATCGAGGGACCGAAGCTGCTTGAAGAAGCGCTGCGCGCGGGTTTGCGTGTGAAAACGATCTTTGTCGCGCAGGGTCCCGATCGAGCATTGGAGCGGCTGCTGGATAAGCTTCAGGTTGGTCGGGACGTGGAGGTTCTCGAACTGCCGAAAAAGCTGCTCGACCCGGCACTGGCGACCGAAACGCCGCAGTCGATTGCCGCGCTCATTGAACCGCCGAATTGGTCGTGGAAGGACGTGCTGGAGGCTGACCGAAATCGCGCGCCTCTGATTCTTGTGCTGGCGGGAATTCAGGATCCGGGAAATCTGGGCACAATTCTGCGTTCGGCGGAGGCTTTTGGCGCGACGGGCGTGGTGAGTTTGCCGGGAACTGTGAATGCCTGGAATCCAAAGGCGGTGCGCGCGTCGGCCGGGAGCGTGTTTCGTGTGCCGGTGCTGGCAGCGAGCGTTCAGGAGTGCATTGAACGACTGCGCGAGGCGCGCGTGAAGGTGCTTGCGACAACCGCCAGAGGAACGAAGCCGGCCGATCTCGCGGAGTTGAATGGTCCGGTTGCTTTGGTGATCGGCAACGAGGGCAGCGGTGTACCGGATGGGATCGTGCGCGAGGCGGATGGCGCGATCGCAATTCCCTGCCCCGGCCCGGTGGAGAGCCTCAACGCGGCGGTCGCAGCCAGCGTGCTGCTGTATGAAGTGTCGCGGCAGCGAGCAACTCACATAAGCAAGCCATCCGGCAACCCACAACACTCCTCCAAAAGTCTGCCCCACGCAGTGGCGGATCGAGGAGCGAGGCGATGAGCTTATTCGACCTCGAACCCGAAGTTCCACATCTCTCGTCCAAAGCGTCAAACCGCGGAGGAGCCCCTCTGGCGGAACGCATGCGGCCGCGCAGCCTGGATGAATTGCTGGGGCAGGAGCACCTGGTCGGCCCTGGAAAACCGCTGCGCGTGCAGATCGAGCACGACGATGCCAGCTCGATGATCTTCTGGGGTCCGCCGGGCGTCGGTAAAACCACGCTGGCCAAAATCATTGCCGAGACAACCAAGGCCAGCTTCATCGAATTCTCCGCGGTGACGAGCGGCATCAAGGAAATCAAGCAGGTAATGGTCACGGCGGCCAAGGCTTCGCAACTGCATTCGCGCACGATTCTTTTTGTCGACGAGATTCATCGCTTCAACAAGGCACAGCAGGACGCGTTTCTTCCCTACGTGGAGCGCGGCACGATCCGGCTGATCGGCGCGACGACAGAGAATCCTTCGTTCGAGATTATTTCGGCGCTGCTCTCGCGCTGCCGCGTATATGTGCTGGAGCCGCTCAAAGACGAGCAAGTCGTGACCCTGCTGCGGCGTGCACTGGCCGACAAGGTGCGCGGGCTGGGCGCGATGGAGCTCACCGACGACGACGATGCGCTCGAATTGATCGCCGGCTATTCGAGCGGCGACTGCCGCAACGCCTACAACACGCTCGAAGTTGCGGCCCAACTCGCTACCGCCGATGGAAGCAAACACATTACCAAATCCGTTGCAACAGAGGCCGCGCAGAAGCGCGTGCTGATGTACGACAAAGCGGGCGAAGAGCACTACAACCTGATCTCCGCACTGCACAAGAGCGTGAGGAACTCCGATCCCGACGCGGCGCTCTATTGGCTGGGCAGGATGTTTGCCGGCGGCGAAGATCCGCTGTATCTTGCCCGCCGCATCGTCCGCATGGCGATCGAAGACATCGGACTGGCCGCACCGGAGGCGCTGCATCTATGTCTCTCGGCAAAAGAAACGTACGACTTTCTCGGATCGCCGGAGGGGGATCTGGCGCTCGCCGAAGCAGTGGTGTACCTGGCGCTCGCGCCAAAGTCGAATGCAGTCTATACGGCTTTTGGCGCGGTGCAGGACGACATTGAGCACACTCGGGCTGAGCCCGTGCCGCTGCACCTGCGCAATGCGCCGACGAAGTTGATGAAGGACCTGGGCTACGCCGAAGGCTACCGCTACGCCCACGACGAGGAGGACAAGGTGGCGGACATGGATTGCCTGCCGGAATCACTGAAGGGCCGAAGCTACTACCATCCGACGCAGGAGGGGCGGGAAAAGCAACTCGCCGCGCGGATGGAAGAGATACGTAGGATCAGGGCGGGCAAGCGCGGCTAGATGCGGGCCCTATCGCCTGCCACTAGGCTTCCCACGGATTCACAACCGACTTGGCAATGTCCTCGAAGTGCTTCGTGTTGCGCGTGGCGAGGGTGGCGTGCGAGGCGAGCACGATGCCGGCGATCATCGTGTCGCGGAGTTCGCCCGGCCGGCCGGTTCGCCTTCGCTCGGCCGCCAGCGCCGCCGCTGCGCGGGCCGCCTGCTCGTCATAGGGAAGAATCCTCTGCTGAACAACTTGGTTGAGCCAGTTCTCAAAGGCGGTCATCAAGGCTGTCCGGCGTCTTCCAGCAGGCGCCGTCTCAATGCCAAATCGAGCCTCGAATATCGTTACCGACGTTGTCCAAAGCGACGAGGCGGCCTGGCGGTCGAGCCACTTGGTAACCCGGCTGTCCGGTCTTGGAAGCATAAACTCCGAGACCACGTTAGTATCTAGGATCATCATTCGTCGAACTTGATAGGCTCAACAGGGTAACCGCGCCACTCCTGAATCGGCTCGTCGAGTGTGACGCCGCTACCGCTAAACAGCGCCACGGAAGCCGTGCCAAAACCAACCGCCGGCGCCTCTTCTTTGAGCGCGTCCCGCAGGATTTCCCGGGCCTCTGCTTCCATGCTGCGCTTGTTGCGCTTGGCGCGGCGCTGCAAACGGCCCTTGAGCCGGTCTTCGAGATTGCGAACCAGAATCTGCGCCATCATCGCCTCCATTGATAGCATGATAGCACATACGGCCACAACGCTCCGGAACGGGCTCGTTTATTCCCTTCAGTCTTCTCGCTTCGGAGTGTTGTTCTTCTTCGCGTCGCCGGTTTCCTTTTCCTCGTCTGTGCCGGTCGAATCGGCTGGATCGACCGTTCCCAGCGAGTCGTTGAAGACACCGTCATCCTTCTTGTCTTCGGTTTGACCGCCGGGTAGCTCATGCGTGGACTTTGTTTTTGCGCTCATTGCGCCTCCTTGGGATTAAGATGCCATGCGCCTGTTCCCCGGTTCCTCTGTCTCCTGTTTTTCAATCCGCGTACTTGACCGGGTAGCCGTAGGAACGTGTGTAGGAATGGGCCATGTGCTCGGTGGAATTCTTCGGTGACGTCAGTTCCTGCTCCCTGCCCGCGATCCCGGCAGACCGCTCAGCGCGTCTGTAACGATCCCCGGGGTAAGCACCTGCGGCAAGAGCTGCGGCGCGCTCTGGCCCGGCGTGTACAACGCATAGACCGGAACGCCGCTGCGGCCGAGGTCCGTGAGGGCCTGTGTGATCGCGGGGTCCTCGCGAGTCCAGTCGGCACGGAAGAGGGCGACGTTCGCAGCGGCAAACGCCTGCGTGACTTCCGGCCGATCGAGAGCAACGCGCTCGTTGACCTGGCAACTGAGACACCAGCTCGCGGTGAAGTCGACAAAGACAGGCTGGCCGGCGGCGAGCGCATGCTGGACGGCATCGGCAGACCAAGGCTGCCAGGCGCTACCTGCCGCAGCGCCTCCGGAAGAGGGTTGGGCTGACGTGGAAGATGGCGCTGCGGAGAATTCCCTGGGCGAAGTGATGCACGCAACGAGCGCAGTAAGCAAAATGAGCCCCGCGACGGAGGTGGCCCAACGCCTGGCCGGCCAGCGGCCGAGGAACCATCCCGCAATCGCGAGCAACAGAAAACTGCCGAGCAATGCGGCCAGCAGCACCGCTCCATACGCTGTGGCAATCACCCAGGCCAGCCAGATGACAGTGGCGAAGATGGGAACCGAGATGGCCTGCTTGAGAATGTCCATCCACACGCCGGGTCGGGGCAGCAGGCGGGTCCACGCTGGCTGAAGCGTGAGCGCGACGTAGGGCGCGGCGAGGCCTAGAGCGAGCGCCGTGAAGACTGCGAAGGTGACAGCGGCGGGTTGCGCGAGCGCGTAGCCGATGGCAGCTCCCATGAACGGCGCGGTGCAGGGTGTGGCGACGACGACAGCGAGCACTCCGGTGAAGAAGCTGCCTGCATAGCCCTGTCTCGCGGCGAGTGAGCCTCCGGCGCTCGTGAGCGTGAGGCCGATTTCGAATTGGCCGGCAAGCGAGAGGCCGAGAAAAAAGAGCAGCGCGGCCATCAGCGAGAGGAAAACCGGCGACTGGAACTGGAATCCCCATCCGAGCGTCGCGCCCGCCGCGCGTAATCCGAGCAGCAAGGCCACCAGCGCCCAGAACGAAACAAGAATTCCGGCGGTGTAAACAAAACCATGCGCGCGGAGCTTGTGCTTCTCCTCATTGCCGGAGTTGACCAGCGCAAGACCTTTCAGGAAGAGCACGGGAAAGACGCAAGGCATCAGGTTCAGCAGCAGCCCGCCGAGAAACGCAAGGCCGACGATGCGGGCAAAGGCCGCGAACGGAAATGAGGCTGGGGGAGCCGGCACGTTGATGATTGCCGGCAGCGCGGCGATCTCGTAGTTGCGGTCACCGGAGAGCTCGAGGACGCCTCTCAACTGCGTGAGGCTCGTGTTGAGGTTCGGATCCTTGGCGAGATCGATGATGATCCCGTTGGAAATGATCCTGCCGGTTTCGGGCGCGGCATTGTTCAGGATGTTCTCGTCTTCTGGGAAGAACTCGGCCTGGTCTTCGGGCCGACCGGTGTCCACCTCAAGTCGGATGCCGGAAGGGGCCTGCTGGAATCCCGTCCAGGAAACATGGGGCATTCCTCGCGGCATATGGCTATCGAGCCGATTGAACAAGTTCACCACGTCGTCATTTGGCGCGGGCTCGGTAGCGAGGACCGGAACATCGAGCTCGAGATTTGCCTTGCCCGGAATGCAGACTTCGCGGCAGACGAGCCAACTAACTTTTGCGGGCAGCTTCAAGGTGGTTCCCGGCTTTATTGAGGTCGCAAAAGAGATGTCGATCGGAAATAGAACCTCATTTTCATAGCCATAATCCATCAGCGGACCAAGGGGCAGCCTCTTGGGCGCCGGAAACTGCATCGGAGCGGGCGCAACTGTCTCTGGCAAATTCCATTCGATCTTCGGCGGCTCACCGGAGTCGCCGGGATTCGACCAATAAATGTGCCATCCAGGCTCCAGCTTAAAATAGAGCCCGGCGTGAATATCGTCCAGATAATTGACACCGTACTCCTGATTCACCAACTGGACGGTGAGATGCGGCGCGCTCACCGGCTTGCTGACTGAACTTGGAGTAGCTGCAGACAGCAATCCTGCAGCAAACAGAAACCACAGCCCGGCGATTAAGCGGAAACGATGCATGGCGGACGAACAACGAACTTAGATTCTCAACACCCGTTCTTTGGACTCAGTTTACCGGACGAAGGTCGCAGAAACGCCGTAACCCTTCGCCGCAATCTAGTGAGCCATCGCGGCATGCTGGCGATAAATGCAGTCGTTCTGCACGCACTTGACGCCGGCGGCGCGGGCGCGGGCGATGGCTTCGTCGTGGATGACTTCATCCTGCAACCAAAGATAGGGAATGCCAAGGCGAATGACATCGTCGACGATGGGCGGAACGTTCTCGGAGGCGCGAAAAACGTCAACGAGATCGATTCCCTTCCCTGTCGCCTCACGAGCGGCAGCCTGCGCCGCGTCGAGGTCGGCGTAGCACGGCCCGCCCAGCACCTCAGTGAGCGCGGGATTGACCGGGAAGACGCGAAAGCCAGTTCCGGCGAGGTAGCGGCCGATGTTGTGGCTGGCGCGCCAGGGCTTGTCGCTCATGCCGACGACGGCGATGGTCTTCGCGTTGCGGAGCATCTCGCCGATGAGGTCGTGTTGGTTGCTCGATTCCGTCATGGGGTCTTCTCAGCTTGTAGCCGGCAGCTTGTAGCCAGTAGCTCGATGCCAGCACGTCGGAGCTACTGGCTGCAGGCTACCGGCTTTTCTTTCATACTTCCAGATCATCCTCGGCGCCTGTTGCGTCCGCCGTACCGCGGCGTTTGGCGAGCAGGTAGCCGCGCAGAAACGGTTCGAGGTAGCCGTCGAGGACCTTGTCCACGTCGCCCACTTCGACTTTGGTGCGGTGATCCTTTGCAATGCGGTAGGGCTGCAGCACGTAGGAGCGGATTTGCGAGCCGAAGTTGATGTCGAGCTTGGAGTCTTCGAGTTTCTTCGAGACTGCCCGCTTCTTTTCAAGCTCGAACTCGTAGAGCCGCGAGCGCAGCATCTTCATGGCCTTGTCGCGGTTCTTGTGCTGCGAGCGCTCGTTCTGGCATTGGACCACGATGCCGGTCGGCAAGTGTGTCATGCGCACTGCGGAGTCGGTGGTGTTGACGTGCTGGCCGCCCTTGCCGCCGGAACGATAGGTGTCAATGCGCAGGTCTTCGAGCTTGAGATCGACATGAATTGTTTCGTCGATCTCCGGCGAAACGTAGACCGAGGCAAACGACGTGTGGCGGCGCTTGGCTTGGTCGAACGGTGAGATGCGGACGAGGCGATGCACGCCGCTCTCGCCGGCGAGCTGGCCGAAGGCGTATTCGCCGATGATGGTGAATGTGGCGGACTTGATGCCTGCCTCTTCGCCGGCCTGGTAGTCGTTCATCTCGGTTTTGAAGCCCTGCTGCTCGGCCCAGCGCAGATACATGCGCAGCAGCATCTCGGCCCAGTCCTGGCTTTCGGTGCCGCCGGCTCCGGGATGAACGGTCACTATCGCATTAAGACCGTCAGCCTCGCCGGAGAGCATGGTGCGCGCTTCAAGATCTTCAGCAAAAGTCCCCAGCTCCTTGATGCTCTTCTCCAAATCCAACAAAACGTCTTCGCCCTCGCGCGCCAGCTCGAAGTAAGCTTCAATGTCGCCGGTGCGGCGCACAAGCTCGTCGTCGTCGCGAACCAGCGCCTCAAGCCGCTTGCGATCGCGCATGAGAGGCTTCGACGCAGCAGGATCGGACCAGATGGCCGGATCGGAAAGCTTCTTTTCTAGTTCGGAGAGTTCCCTGCGGATGCGAGCAGGGTCAAAGATACTCCCGCAGGTCGCGCACTTGATTGCGCACGGGAGCGTAGGCGAATTCGAGATCGTTCAGCGACATTTTGCTCTTAAGACCTGGCTTTGGATTGGACTGTGATGCAGCCTCGGTTCAACTAATTCAGAATACCACTGCGCTGGTTTCGGCGGGTTTGTCGCTTTCGACGCGCAGTCTGAGCGAATCCTTCCCGGGTCCCAAGAGCGAGACCTGGGGCGCCCAGATTCCAGAGACAATCGGACGTCGGTCGCCCGGCGATATTGCCTTGAGAAAGCTGTTTGTCATCTTGTCAGGTCTGCTCAGGGCTCGCAAAAAACCCTACCTGAACGTTTCCGCCTTTTTGCGTGACTTCAAGAAATGTCAGAAAACCGAAACGACTTCCGAGTCTAGTTATCCTATGTGCGCTGAGCAGGTTCAGCATCTTCTGGCCCCAATTATTGATATCTAGAAAATTCGTTTGAGCTGGTGTCTTCGAAGATATTAAATTTCTCAGATTTCCTTTGTGCAGAACATCGCCACAGGTCCCGTATAGCTTGATTAATTCCGACTTGGTTAGAAAACCGGACTCTATATTTTCAAGATGCACTGAACTGGGGCCGAAAGTGGGTTTTACCGGAACAGGATAAAAATCAGGATGTAGCTTTTCCAATCGTTTCAAAATCTCGTCCGCCCCCCAAGTTTTCTGAAAGGATTTTGTCTGCGTCTCTTTAATATCACTGTGCGCGACCAAACAGCCGAGGGCCACCAACTCGCAGAGCATGCGAAGCTGAAGGAAGCAATACTCGCGAACGAGGGGCGGTGGCAGCCCGTTAGGAATGTGTGTTGCGTTATTTATACTGAAAGCGCGAACCTTCACCTCCTCCATGATAGACAGGTAGAGGGTGAGCGCGGCTTGATCGTCTGAAGTGGTTTTCGGGGCAGGTAAATTTGCGCCCAGAAATCCGGGCTTTGGATCTGCTTCCATTTTTCAATTTTATCCAGACACCGGCCAGCCAGGTGCCGCAGGTCCCGATTTTCGGACCTGGGAATGCGCCATCATGCTCCAGCCATCCATGCGGCCACTGCGCCACCTTGATCTCATCGAGCAGACCGGAGCGCAGATCCAGCACCTTGACAAGCTTCACCAGGGCCGATGGCGGCATTGACCTCGCCTGAAAAAGCCCGCGTCGGCGAGCGCCGCATCTCAAATTCCCCACCCATGAATGGGGGCCCAGGTCACCCCTGTAAAAGCTCTGTAATGGCTGAAAATGGGAACTCGATACCCGCGCCCTCGAAGTGAGTTGACGCCGTAAGAGAACCGTCCGCGTAACGCATGAAGGCGCCGGTTGCCGGATCGGCGACCCATATCTGTTGCACGCCCATGGCCGAGTAATCGGCGAGTTTCCGCATCATGCGGGGGATACGGTCCTCCGGGCTCAACACTTCAAACACCGCGATCGGCGGAAGAGTGACGATCTGCTCTTTCGGGTTGTTCCTGCTCATCACCGTGACGTCGGGCACCCGGTAGTTGTCCTTCGATACCTGGACCCGCAGTTCCGTTTGGACACGGAGATTCCACTCGTTGGCGTGCTGCCGAAACCAGTCGCGAATGGCTCCTTGCCAGTCGGCGTGGTCATATTCACCCATGGGTCTTTCCTCAATCTGTCCGTCAACATACTCCGCATCGGGATCCCACTCAGAGGAATGCAGATAAAGTTCGACCGGAATGTGGGTTGTCGTGGCCATGAATCCTCCGATGGCAGGATTATATGCTAGGATTCTTGTTTTCGCTCCCAGCGGGCGGCCTGGTTTTGCGCGGCCGACCCGGCGATGAAGGCATCGGCGATCTTGAGATGGGGTCGATTAGGGCGTTCTCTCACCCTTGAGCCGTTCCAGCCGATTGTCGTCGCGCAGATTGCGGATAAAGGCGTCCGCATTTCCCACACTGGCCAGATTTGCTCGAGGTACAGCTGGCTGGCCAAGGAGCCTTGATCCCGCCCAGCCCATAATCCCTAGACTCAGCAACGCACAGAGCCACGCAAACACGTCGCCGTGGGCGGTGTAGAAAGTGATCCCGTCGCGGAAGCCGAATTCCGCGGGCAGCGCGTCGACCTGATGGCGCGGAATCGACTCGCGCACGCGGCCGTAGGGATCGATGGCGGCGGTGACTCCGGTGTTGGTGTCGCGCAAAAGCCAGCGGCGATTTTCGACGGCGCGCATGCGGGCCATGTTCAAGTGCTGCCAGGGTGCGCTGGTGTCGCCGTACCATCCGTCGTCGCTGATGTTAACCAGGACCTCCGCGCCGTTGCGCGCGAGCTCGCGCACTTCATCGGCAAAGACTGCTTCATAGCAGATGAAGACGCCGTAGCGATGGCGTCCGCCATTTTGCGTGTCGAGCAGAAAAACTCTGTGGTCGCTGCCGCGCGTGAACGACGAGACTCGGCCGGTCAACTTGTGGGCGAAGGTGAGCAAATTCTGGAACGGAATGTATTCGCCGAAGGGGACGAGGTGTATTTTGTCGTAGCGGCCCACCATCTGCCCGCCGGCGTCGACGATGAACACGGAGTTATAGTCGCGCCAAACATTCTCCTGCTGCGAGAATTCGGCGCCGATGCCGCCGACCACGAGCGGCGCCTGCGTAGTCACCGCAATAGACCGCATGGCCTGCTTGAAGCTGATGTCGTCTTCGATGAAGGGCGCAGGCGATTCGGGCCAGACGACGAGATCGGGATGGGTGGGATACGGCGGGCAGATGATTTCGCCTGTGGGCGCGCCGGTTTGCGGAATTCCGGCGATATACGTCTTGCACTGCTCGCCGGCCAGCCGCGTGAATTCGGCGATATGGCGGTCCCATTCGGGGCCCTGCCAGTTGTTGCCTGCGCCCACGTCGAGATTGGGTTGAATGAGGACGGCGGTGGCGGTGGGATCGGTGTTGGGAGGAAGAACAAAGACGCCGGCAAAACCCGACACGAGCAGAATTGCGCCGCAGGCGGCCCAGGCCCACCGGCCTGCGAAGCCGCTTTTGGAGCCGCGATCAACCAGCAATACACCGGCGAGCAGCGCGTTGACTGCGATGAGAATAAAGGTGATCCCATACACTCCGGTCCACGGCGCGAGCTGGTTGATGAGGACGTTGTCGACTTGCGAGTAGCCGAGCTGGTCCCAGGGAACGCTAGTGATGCGCGCGGCGGCGAGGTCGAGGCCGGTCCAAAGAAACGGCGCAAAGGCAAGAGCAATGCGCACGGATCCGGTAGCGCGCTGCACCATCACCACCCCGAGCCCGAACAAACCAAAATAAAGCCCGAGCACCAAACTGAATCCCAGCGTAAGCAGTTCCGGCGCAAGAGGTGGCATGTCGCCGTAGCGCATCATGGTGTCGCGAATCCAGTAGCAATTGCCGACGTACCAGAGGACGCCGCAAAGGTAGGAGATGAAGAATGCGCGGCGCAGCGGATGGCGCCGATCCGCTTCCATGTCCGAGAGCAGCGCCCAAAGGAGAGGAACGAGAGCAAACCAAGCAAAGACGGAGCGCCACGGAGGCATTGGCCCGGCGAAGGGAAACGGCAACTCGAGCAAGCCCGCGGAAAGTCCCGCGGCGGCCCACGTCTTCCAGAAAGGTTGCATACACGGGCGAGTGTAAAGCATTCGGGTTGCGATGGAGTTGCGATAGAATCGACACATGATCGTGGCCGTCGTCGCAATCCGGCTGCTGGAAGCGATGTTCTTTCTCGGGATGATTGGGTCGGCAGTGGTGGTGCTGATCAGCTTCATTGAGGACGGGAAAGAGCTTTTCGGCAAAGATTAGAATGCCCGCCAGCGGGCCGTTAACGCCGACGCTCGTCCGGCGAATCAATCCCCTGCGCACCCAATATGCAATGCTCCTGAACCCGCCCGTTCGGGATGAGCCTATGCGTCTGAAATCATAGACTTGGTTCCCGGCTTGCGATTGCCGAAACGTGCGGAATTGCGCGCGGAGGGGCACCACGAGCGGGCGCGTCTTTATTTCTCGTTGACACTGCCTTCATTGAAAATTAGACTCGTCGCAGAGCGGTGGTTTCGCTCAAACGATTTTGACCACCGGCTGCGCCTCGCCGGACCCTTCGCGATGGCCTCATCCCGAACGACCGTAGCTCCTCCAAACGACCGCGTGCGGCTGATCGTCGCCTCCTCGGTGATGCTCACTTTCATCTCCTTCTGGCGCGCGGCGGCCATCGTCCTCAATGATCTGGGCTCCTCGGCTTTCTACGCGGGCGGCATCGCCGAACAGGCCGTCGGAGCCGCTGCTCCGTGGTTCATCCTCGGCATCATGCTGTTCAGCTTCGCGGTGCGCGCGGTCTACGTCGAGAGCTGTTCGATGTTCACCCGCGGCGGCGTTTACCGCGTGGTGAAAGAGGCTCTCGGAGGCGGATTCGCCAAGCTCAGCGTTTCGGCGTTGATGTTCGATTACATTCTTACCGGGCCAATCTCTGGCGTGTCTGCGGGCCAATACATCACTGGCCTGGTCAACGAGCTGTTGAATGTCGCGAACCAGGCGCACTGGCTGCCGCCGGCCCTGATGGTCGCAGGCGGCCAGGCGAAACAGTTCAATATGAACTACACCTCGGCGCTGCTGGGCGCGGTGGTGACCATCTACTACTGGTGGCAGAACATCAAGGGGATCGAGGAATCCAGCGACAAGGCGCTGCGGGTCATGCAGATCACCTCGGTGATGGTGGTCGTTCTGTTCATCTGGGGCACCTACACGGTGTGGCTGCGCGGCGCGCAATTGCCTCCATCGCCCATCCCGTCTCACCTCCACTTCAGTGAAGATTCGCTCGGCTTCCTGCGCGGAAGAGGATTGCCGATCTTCGGATTCTTCGGGGTTCTGATGGCCTTCGGCCACTCCATTCTGGCCATGAGCGGCGAGGAAAGCCTGGCNNCAGGTCAACCGCGAGATCGCGCATCCCAAGCTCAAGAACCTGAAACGGGCGGCGATCGTGATCGCTATCTATAGCCTGATTTTCACCGGCGGCGGCACGCTGCTGGCGTCGATGCTGATTCCCGGCCCGCAGCACCATGTCTACCAGGACAACCTGATCGCCGGCCTGGCCATGTATATGGCGGGACCGATGTTTTGGCGCATTGCCTTCCGCATCTTCGTGGTCGTCGTCGGATTCCTGATTCTTTCGGGGGCCATCAATACGTCGATCATCGGCTCCACCGGCGTGCTGATGCGGGTAGCCGAAGATGGCGTGCTCACCGACTGGTTCCGCAAGCCGCACCCGCGTTTCGGCACCAGCTATCGCATCGTCAACCTGGTCTTCATCCTGCAGATGTTCACCATCATCGCCAGCCGGGGCAACATCATCATGTTGGGCGAGGCGTACGCCTTCGGTGTCATCTGGTCGTTCACCTTCAATGGCTTGTCGATGCTCGTGCTGCGCTGGAAATATCACGGCGAGCGCGGGTGGAAGGTTCCGCCGAATATCCGGATCGGCAAGACGGAGATTCCGCTGGGCCTGCTGTCGGTTTTCATGGTGCTGCTGGCGACGGCCACCGTGAACCTGTTTACCAAATCGATAGCCACCATGAGCGGCATAGCGTTTTCCATCGCGTTCTTCATCGTGTTCACCGTTTCGGAGCGCGTGAACCTGCGCAGGCACGAGCAGACCGCCCGGCAGATGAAGGATCACTTCCAGCTCGAGCACCAGGAGACGATCAGCCGCGAATCGACGGCCATCCGGCCCAGCGGCGTCATCGTGACCATGCGCGACGAGGCCAATCCGCTGGCATTGAAATGGACGCTGGGGCGGACGAGCACGGTGGATCGGGATGTGGTGGTGGTGAGCGTGCGCCTTATGGGCGCGGGCGGCCCGGAGTATTTGAGCGCCGAGCAGCAGAGTTTCAGCGAGCACGAGCAGATGCTCTTCACCAAAGCAGTTTCGGTGGCGGAAAGTTTTGGCAAACGAGTTTCCCTGCTGGTGGTGCCGGCGGGCGACGTGTTTTCCGCGCTCGTGCAGACCGCAAATTCGCTCGAGGTCGAGTCGGTGGTTGCCGGGCAGTCGAGTTCGATGACTGCCGAGGACCAGGCGTTTCACATGGGACAAGCCTGGGAGGCGCTGCCCGAGCCGAAAAGACAGTTCAACTTCTACGTGATCGGCGAATCCGGCGAGACCAAGGTGTTCTACATCGGTCCACACGCGCCCGCGCTTGGTCCCGAAGATGTGGAACTTGTGCACCGTTTATGGCTGAACATGCGGCGCGATCCATTAGCAGCGGATCTGCACCACAGCGACATCATCACCTACGCATTGACGCGGTTGGCCAGCCACTACGCGCGGGAGAAGCAGGAGATCCTGCGCGACCTGCGCAACTGCAGCGGCGCAAAATCGCGCGCCCCGATGCGCCTGGGCGCGCAGGACTCGCACGGTCCCGACGAGATTGTGCAGTCGCCGCGCGCGATCAAGCAGACGCGAGACCAGTAGGGACTGTCCGCCGTTCACCGTCCACGCTATACGTAGATTTCGTCTCCGGGATTCCAGTGGACAACTTTAACGCCGGGCGCGACCAGAGCGGCCAGCTCTGCCGGGGTGCCCTTGAGCGGCGGAAACGTTCCGAAGTGAATGGGGAGAACTGTCTCGGGCGCGAGGAGGCGGCAGGCGAGCGCGGCTTGCTGCGGTCCCATGGTGTAGTAGCCGCCGATGGGCAGCATGACGATGCGCGGCTGGTAGAGCTCGCGAATCAGTTGCATGTCGCCGAAGACCGAAGTGTCTCCCGCGTGGTAGAGCACAGTGCCTCCCGCGACGGCGAGCACGAAGCCGGTGGCGACGCCCACGTAGTGCGTGCCCTTTTCGTCGGCCGCGGCGGCGGAGTGCTTGGCGTCGACCATCGTGACGGTCACGTCATTGAGGGCGACCGTGCCGCCCAGGTTCATGCCCATCGTCTGGCTCACGCCCTGGCTGGCGATGTAGTCGGCCAGCTCATAAATTGCCACAACTGTCGACCCGTGCTTCTTGGCGACGGGCGCGGCGTCGGAGATGTGATCCCCATGGCCGTGGGTGAGCAGAACGTAGTCGATCTTCGCGGGCAGCACGAAGCTCTGCGGGTACTTGGGATTGTGCGCGATGAAGGGATCGATCAGGAAGTTGGTTCCCTGGGCGGTCTGAATCAGCACAGTGGCGTGGCCAAGCCAGGTGATGCGCGTTGCCTGCGATTTGCTCATGGGACCCTCCGAAGGTTTGTGGGTTCAGGATTCAGGTCTCAGACGTCAGGTTCCACCCGCCTGCTCTGAACCTCCAGCGTTTCGATTTTAATCTGCCATATTGGCTGCTTGGAGAAAAAACCCCGAGCAGCGAAAACCGGACCGCCTTTCAATCCCACAGCCGCCAAAGTGGCCGTCATCCCGAGCGCAGTCGAGGGATCTGCGGTTGCATCTTACGACGTTTCGAACTGGAAAAGCGCGCAGTTTCTGCATTGCCGGTTATTCGACCGGAGATGCAGGTTTCGACTCGAGAAAGCCCCACCAAAGCTAGTGACGTAGGAGCTTCCCAAGATTCAGGCCAACATGAGGGCGAGGGCGCCCAACTTACTGCGGAGCGCGTTGCAGAGCGCATCGTCCAGTGACAATAGGCGAAGGACGGCTCTTTCGTAATCTGCCCGACCTGGAAACCTTAGGCCTTTAGCCAGAGCGTCCAGAACGCGCGATTCACGCACGGGGTACCGGGAGACAATTCCAGATAGGTCCTTCCCGGCGCGCAAAAGCTTCAGTCGCGCAAGTTCCGCTGGGTACGGGGAAGAAAGGGATAGCGAGATGCCCGGTGAGTTTCCACTCACAAGGTCACTACGGCTAGGGAGGTGTTGGAGCAATGAGTCGCGGAGCTGACGCTCAGCAACCCTGCTGGCCAGATGCGAGACAGTTTCTTCGGGATCCAGCGCGGCGATCGCGTTGGTCTTCGCCTCGCCGAGCAGAATCTGCTGATCTACCCCGATGTTCTCTCCTTGTCGTTTTGCAATCGCCGCGAGCACCTCGTCGGCATAGTAGAGGCTTTCGACGCAATTTACCGGCAGGGGATAGACGTTCTTCGATTCGAAGGTAGCGATCTGTTCTTGACTCATTCCATCCCCGTCGATCATGCCAAAGACCTTGCAATGATGCAAATCCTTTATTCCTTGCAATCCTGCGACGGCGCGCTCCACTTCCCGACAGGTTTCCAGTGGACGCACAGAAGCGTTTGGAAACAGAAGCGCGTAAAGCCGTCCATCAAGACTAGAGACCGTTCCCTCTACGAAGAGGATTTTGCTGCGTGCACCCAGAATATCCACCCGCACATTCTCGGGAAGATCGCTCACATCAGCGATGGTATCTACTTCCCACACACACTTGTTGGCGGCCATCCAGGAGCAGCTGCGAACGACGGCTACTGATGATTGCGGATAGCTCGCCACCAGTTCCAGCTCGTGTGTGCTGACAATGAACGTGCCCTCCGAATTCTCCCGCATAATAGCGCCGATGAGAGGAAGAGTGATCGCTCTGTGTAGATGCAGTTCCGGTTCGTCTATGAGAAAGAGTTTAGTGCGCGCGGCGACCACTTCGGCGATTAGCACAAGGGCAATTCTCTCGCCGTCCGACATTTTGGCGATGCTGTATGTGCTGCCGTCTCTCACAGCCTTTAGCTCAGCCGTCTCGATTGCGACTGAAACGGGCAAGCCTCCCTGTTTGAGTAAGGCGTTAACGCGGTCGAGCGGAGATATTTTGGCTTCCAAACGCACGACCGCGGCGGAGTCTTTGCCTTCACGCGCGATCTCATTCGCCGCGTCGACTTTGAACTGGAGCTCGGCCGCCGTCAAATCGTGGACTGCCTTCTCATTTCGAGATGTTCCAGAAAACGACTTCCACCGCGTATCTGGCATTGAGTCCCACGTCAGCAGATTGTTCCCAAGCTGTTTCCGGCTGAATGGGGTGATTTGAAGAAATTCCTGGTCGAAGTGGCTTGGCCGGGATCCCGGCAGGTAAGTTGCGCGCCCTCCTAGCTGGCTGACAAAGCTCTGTACCAAAGCCGACTTTCCCGTACCGTTGCGGCCGAGAATGAACAGGGGCTTGCTAGGCGACGCCTCTAGCTTGATGGTTCCCGATGCGGTAGGCACATTAAGCGAGATCGCGGGCAAAAGCCCTCCTTCGTTGCTCTGAGAGCTATGGATATCATATATTTGCGACCTTGCTTTGCGTCTGCGATCGAGTGCGTTTCCTCGGGGAAAGTGCGGGCGTACCTGTCTGTTTACGAAAGGTCATTGTGCTATTCGCTGCGGGATTCGTACCGTCCATATTCCTCCTGAGGAAATGAATGCCGCAGCTCTGGTCGGTTTGTCGCCTACCCGGAAGTTACTTCGAAATAAACAGAATTGCCGCAGACGATTCAGCACAGAACTGACACAAGATCTGGGTGGGATTTTCAGGGCATGCAGCCTATTGAACCTGGCGCGCATTCGAGAAATGGGCACCTCATCCTTGCTGCGCCTTTGTTTTTGCGGCAAGGGCGGGATAACCGGTGCCCACGGTCCCTCGCCTTTTGGGGACCGGAGACAGCCCGCTTCAGCGGGCAAAAGAGGGTAGCCCCAGGCGCAAGCCTGGGGGGCAGCCGACGTCGCAGCGCGCCAGCCCGCTTCGGCGGGCGAAAGATCCCCGAAGAATCTAACTGGTCGTCCCTGTTTCCTGCTTTTCTGTCAAGCTTTTCCAACCATCAATTCTTCTCTATCTCCATCAATTCACAAGACATATTTCTTTCTTGAAGTCTGCCGATTATATCCGCGTCCCAGCGCATACTCGTTCCATGATCGCCAATCAAGAGCCCCCTCTTGACGGCACGCACGGACGGGGCTAGATTGAAAGGAAGGCGAATATATGGAGAAAACTGAATCGCTCTTCCCATTCTGCAGCCCTCCCCCCAGCCCTCCCAATTGACTGGCTTGGCTCGAACCGCTGCCGAGGCGCCGCTCGACTCAAGCGGCTGCCTCACCGAGTACCGCCCCCTCACAAGCCGGACCATCCTCAACAAGGTCACCTCGAACCGCGGCCTGCCGTTCAGCCACGCGATCAACCCCTATCGCGGATGCGAGTTTGGTTGCCGCTACTGCTATGCGCGCTACACGCATGAGTTCCTGGAGCTCGGAACGGAGGAGTTTGAGCGGAAGATCTATTTCAAGCAGAACGCCGCCTGGCTGCTGGAGCAGGAACTGAGGCGGTTGAAGCCGGGTACCGAGATCGCGATTGGAACGGCCACCGACCCCTATCAACCTTTGGAAAAAAACTCAAGATCACCCGCTCGCTGCTCGAGGTCTTTGCGCGGCAGAGCGGTTTCCGGTTGGGAATCGTGACCAAGTCGGCGCTGGTTGTTCGAGATCTGAACCTGCTGAAGGAGGTCGCGCAGAACAACCGGCTGACGGTACACATCACCGTGACCACGATGAACGCCAGGCTGGCGCGGCAACTTGAGCCGCGGGCGCCGCGGCCCGACCTGCGCATGAGGACCGTGGCGGAGCTGCGCGAGGCTGGGCTGCGGGCCGGGGTGATGTGCTCGCCGCTGATGCCGGGAATTACGGACAGCGCAAGCTCGATCCGCGCAGTGGCACGCGCCGCGGCTGCTGCCGACGCGAGCTTTCTGGCGTCAGGAGCGCTGTTTCTGAAGCCATGTTCCCTGCCCACGTTTCTCGGATTTGTGCGCGAACATTTTCCCGAGCAATTGACCGCATACGAGCGGCGCTACGCGTCGAGCGCGTTTGTCTCGTCCGCATACCGTGAAAGAATGGCGGCGCTGGTGGACCAGATTTGCCGGGAGTTCAAGCTGGGCAAGCGGTACTCCTACTACGAAGAAGCAGCCAAAGAGGCAGCAGGGTTGGCAGGAGCAGGGTTGGCAGGAGGGGTGGTGGAGATGCAGCCGTGGCTGCCGTTTGCGCGGGAAAATCGATGCGCTTGAGCCCGAGAGTTCGACTGGAACCGCGACGTCGCGAATGGGGTTCGACAATCGTCGCGTACTGCTCCGAGGCGGCGTCGATGCGGCTGCTCCGTACTCCGTACCACCCCACCCCTCCCCCCTACCCCCAGGGG
>PLGG01000035.1 GCA_003138515.1 Acidobacteriaceae bacterium
CTCGCTCCCTTGCTCCCTCGTTCCCTGTCTTTCTGTTCCCTGCTTTTTACCCCACCCCCCCCGTCTTTCTACCCCACTCCCTCCCTCCTACCCCCAGGGGGGTACCCGCCTTTCCGTCCCTGTTCCCTCGTTCNNGACCCCACCCCCCCATGCCTGTTTGTGAAACTGTGAAACTGTGGAGCCTTTAGAATCACCAACTTCTGTCCACAGTTTCACAGTTTCACAGTCTCACAGTTTTGTTTTTGTCGCTCTTCATCGCAGTTTTGTTTTTTCGCTCCTAATTTTGACCTCTCGACCAAGCTCGCTGCACGCGAGATTCACTCGCGGATTCCCGGTCCGAAGCGTGATCGCTGCTGCGGCCACAAAGGTCCTTCGTGTGTGATTCAATAGTAAGAATGGGCATTCCCCGGAGATCGACGGTGCGTGGGCGGGCTATTGCGGCCAGGCGGAAGGTGCGCGAGTACGCGATGGTGGCGCGGGCGCTGGCGTCGACTTCGCACCCGGTGCTGGCGCAGATTATTCCGGCGCGCTTTTGCAACCTGAGCTGCGCCTACTGCAATGAATACGACAAGGTGAGCGAGCCGGTGCCGCTGGCGGAGATGGAGCGGCGCATCGACCACCTGGGGCGGCTGGGTACGGCGATGATCGGCATCTCGGGCGGCGAGCCCCTGACACACCCGCAACTGGACGACATTGTTCGCCGCATGAGAAAGACCGGCGCGATTGCGGGGATGATCACGAATGGGTACCTGCTGACTCCCGAGCGGATTGAGCGACTGAACCGGGCGGGCCTGGACCACATGCAGATTAGCATCGACAATTTGGTTCCGGACGAGGTGTCGAAGAAGAGCCTGAAGGTGCTGGACAAGAAGCTGGAGATGCTGGCCGAGTTTGCCGAGTTCCACGTGAACATTAATTCGGTGGTGGGCGGAGGGATCAAGAACCCCAACGACGCGCTGGCGATTGGGAAGCGGGCGCTGGGGCTGGGGTTTGAATCGACGATCGGGATTATCCACGACGGGGACGGGCAACTGAAGGCGCTGAAACCGGACGAGGCGCGGGTATACCACGAGATGCAGGACCGCAAGAAGACGAACTACGCGCAGTTCGACAAGTTTCAGGAGGCGATTGCCGAGGGGCGTGCGAACGACTGGCGGTGCAGAGCGGGGTCGCGGTACCTGTACATTTGCGAGGACGGGCTGGTTCACTACTGCAGCCAGCAGCGCGGGTACCCGGGGGTTCCGATTGCGGAGTACACGACGGCCGACGTGAAGCGGGAGTTTACGACGGCGAAGAGCTGCGCGCCGAATTGCACGATCGGGTGCGTGCACAGGATTAGTTATATTGACCACTGGCGCGCTCCGCAGACGCGGATGGTTGCGCCGGGCGGGCAGGAGCTGGTGAAGATTACGAACAGCTAGGCCTGTTCGCGATCAGGGAACAGGGGTCGGGTGTCACGGACCAAGGCACCGAGGGAACAAGAGACCAGGAAAATCCAAGAAGACGGTGGATGGCGTTCGCGGGTGCGGACGCCGTTTTTATTTGCGGGGAAGGCAGGATTTTGGCGCAAATCGCGAGCAGCGATTTGCGCCTGGATGCGCAGCGGGCCGACGGTGCGCCGGCAGTGATGATTAGCGCGCGTCAGGAAGACTTGCGCGATTGGGCCGGCGTCTAGTGGCTGCGGGATTCGGCGAGGGCCGTGTCGATGAGCTGGAAGAGGCGGCCGCGGTCGAGGACCTCGACGAAGGGCGGAGCGTGGGCGGCGTTTGTGACGATCCAGATGGTGGGAGTGTGCTCGACGCCGATGCGCTGGCCGAGGTCGCGGTCGGCTTTGACTTGCTGCGAGAGGCGGCCCATGGGGTCGATGGCGAAGGGCAGCGCGACGCCGTGAGAGGAGGCGAAGCTCTGCGTGAATTGCTGAAGCTGGTCGAGGGTCTCGATGTGGATCTGGTTGGCGAAGACTTCATCGCGGTAGTCGTTGCCGAGGGTCTTGCTTTTGGTGTCGAAGAAGCGGGCGTTGACGGCGGCCTGGAAGCTCCAGTTGTGCTGGGGGAGCGGGAAGTCGTGGCGGACCCAGGGGATGTTGTATTTGGCGGCCGCATCTTTAAGAGTGGGGTTGGCGTTGGCGCAGTCGGGGCACTCGAGGTCTTCAAACTCGATGATGGCGACGCGAGCGCCGGCCGGCGGCTTGAGGGCGGAGGGGTCGTTCACATGGGTGGTGGGCGGCGCGCCGAATTGGGCAAGGGCGGGGACGGCGAGCGAGGCGGCGGCGACCAAGGCGAGGGTGACAACCAAGGTAAGAGTCAAGACCGGGCCGGTGAAATTCCGGCGCGAGATAGAACGGAGGCTGAGGAAACGATGCATAGCGTTTGGACGGCTCCCTAAACCCATTGTAACGGGAGAGATGGGGAGGGCAGGGACCAAGGGAACGAGGGAGCGAGGGAGCATGGGAGATAGGGACCGAGGGATCCTTCGGCTTCGCTCAGGACCGGCTCCGGGAGCTAGGCGGGAGGAGGTGGCGGACGCGGCGGTGGCGGGTCAGTCGTCTCGTTGGGATTTTCGGCGGGCGAGCCATTGACGCCATTTGTAGTCGGCGAAGAGAGAAGCGCCGACGATGAGAATGGCTCCGATGATGAGAAAGATTCTCATGTCCGCGTGAGTGCGCGCGTCGATTTTAGCGGCCGACGACGATGACGGTGAAGGTGCCGGGAATGACCGGGGGGCGCGGGCGCGGGTTCGCGGGAGTTGGATCGGGACGCGGGCCGAGGTCGGCGGTGACGAGATAGACGCGGTCGGTGGAGGGGTCGTAGGTCATGGTGCGCGCACCGGCCTGGGTGGCGAGGCTCTCGATGGTGGGATAGCCGGGGGCAGCGGCGTCAATAACCGAGAGGATGCCGTCGCGGCTGGAGGCAAAGGCGAGGGAGTGGGCGGCGCTGAAGCCGGCGGCATCAGGACCGTCGCCGATGGTGGGGTTGGCGAGGAGCTTGCCGGTAGTGGAGTCGATGACGGAGGCCTTTTTGCCGTCGCAGACAGGGAAGAGGCGATGGCCGGCGATATCTAGCGCGAGGCCGGATGGCGAATCGCAGCCGGCGGCCCAGGTGGCGGAGATGGTTTTGGTGCGAGCGTCGATGCGGACGATTTCGCTTTTGTCTTCGAGGTTGTCGAAGACCGTACCCTGGCCATCGGCGACGGCAAACTCCGGCTTGCCGGGCAGGGGGATGGTCGCGATGACGGTGTTGGAGACAGGGTTGATGACAGAGATATCGTTTGAGCGACCGTTGAAGGCCCAGACGGTTTTGGTGGCGGGCTCGAAGATGATGCAGTCGGGGTTGGTTCCAGCGGGGATGGTGGCGACGACGGCGAGGGCAGAGCGGTCGAAGGCGATAACCGCGTTGGCGCCGCCGTCGGAGATGTAGCCAAACTTGCCGGCGGAATCGAGAGCAATACCGTGGACTCCGTGGAGGCCGGTGATTGCGCCAACGACTTTGCCGGTGGTGGTGTCGACGACGTCGACGCGCGTACCGTGGGCGAGGTAAAGGCGATGGGCGCCGGTGTCGACGTTGAGATAGTCCCATCCGCCTTCACCGCCGATGTTCCAGTGATCGACGATGTGGTACGGCTGAGCCGGCCCGGCCGACGAGGGCGCGGCGGCGGATGCTGCTGGCTGTTGCGCGGCGAGGAAGGCAGGTGTGGCGATGACGGCGAAGAGGGCGCCTGTGGCTGCAAGCGAGGCTGCGAAGAGGAAATGACTGGAACGGGACATGCGGAACTCCGGGTTGAATATCGACGGGGCAAGGATAGCACGCGTGGGTTGGACGCGCGATCATTACGCGATGAACCCGGGGGGACGAATGAACTCACGAGACTGGTGACAAAGGGCGCGATGAACCGGGGAGGGCGGACGAACGAGCCGGTGACGATGAAGATAAGCGCAGGTGCTATCTTGGACGGAACCAAGGTGGAGCGATGAAGCGAGAGATGAGTAATCGGATGTTGGTGTGGAGCGGCGTTTTAGTGGCGGCGATGTGGATTGCCACGGCGGCTGGAGTGTTCGCGCAGGGGCCGGCTGAGAATCCGGCGGAGGCGTGCGCGGCGAAGAATCAGACGTCCGCGACGACGATGGGGCAGTACCAGTTCGCGGCGTACAAGAGCAACGATGGCGCGTGCCTGCAGGTGACGAACGGAGGCAAGACCGTTTACACCCAAAGTGTGGACAGCTTTGAGACCTACACGCTCGGGCAGCCGGACGATGCGCAGGACAACATTACGGCGATCGCAAACGGGACGGACGTGACGGGGCGGGGACAACCGGACACGGTTGTGTCGCTCTATACAGGCGGAGCGCACTGCTGCTCGATTCACTTCGTCTTTGAGCTGCAGCCGACATTCAAGCTGCTGGCAACGCTGAACGATTCCGACGATGACCTGGCACACTTTGAGCGTCTCGTGGACGGGCACTACTACTATGTGACGGGGGACTGGACATTTGGCTATTGGCCGACGTGCTTTGCGTGCTCGCCGTCGGCGGTGGTGAAGTTGCGCTGGACGGACGATGCAAAGGGCGGCGGGTTCCATTTGGCCATGGACAAGATGCAGACGCCGGCGCCGACGACGGCGGAGTGGAACAAGGAGCTTAGCGCGGCGCAGAAAGTGGTGGCGGCAGGCGATGCCGATTCCATCGGAACGACGATGTGGCAGACGGTGCTGAATCTGATTTACCACGGGCACTCGGACCTGGCATGGAAGTTTGTCGATGCGCTGGGGCCCAAGGCACAACAGAAGCCGCTTCCTTCGGTCGCGAGTTTCTGCGGCCTACTCAAAACTAGCCCGTACTGGCCGGACCTGCAGCCGACGTTGAAAGACACCCCGGCATCATGCGCGAACGCCAAGGCAAATCCTTCGCACTAGCGGCGGACCTTAAGTGATTGCAAAACTCCTGGCCGTCGCCGCACCAGTTACCCAGAAGGTCACTAGCAGCCGGTCGAACTGCGCCTTGCCTGTGCTACGCTTCGACCATCTGTGGCCAATTTCGAAAAAGCGCCGGCGGAGGTCCAAGAGATCCTTTCCAAGCCGATTCAGCAACTCGGCCTGAAGCTGGAAGGCTCTCCCCTCGAACGCCTGGTGCAGCAACTCCATAAAGAACTGGATGGCAAGGGGCTGCATCAATTCCGCCCCAAGTGCTACCTGACCGATGAGTGGGGCTGCCCGAACATGGAGCCCGTCATTGGAATTCCGTTTTACCTGGCTGATCCCAAGCTGCAGCGCCTCGAGTCGGAGATGAACGACATTGAAGACGCGCAGCAGATCATGATGTATATGCGCCATGAGGCCGGCCACGCTTTCAATTACGCTTATGCGCTCTACAAAACACCGGAATGGCGCGACCGCTTCGGGCCGTTCCGGCGGGCTTACCGGGACAACTACAAACCGGTCCCATTCTCGCGCCAGTTCGTGCGGCACATGGAGGGCTGGTATGCGCAAAAGCATCCCGATGAAGATTTCGCTGAAACGTTCGCGGTTTGGCTGACGCCTCGCTCCAACTGGCGGAAGCGATACAAAGGCTGGGGCGCGATGAAAAAGCTACTCTACATGGATCGCATTGCGCGCAAGTTTGGCGATGCAGAACCTGTGGTCACGCACGGTACCACCGATATTACCGTCGACGAAATGGCGGTGACGGTGGGCGAATTCTACCAGCGCGCGCTCGATCAGCAGCTCACGCCCGGCGAGCTTCCCCTGGACAGCGATCTGCACGACATTTTCAACGTATCCAAGCGCCGCAGAAGGAATGTTCGCCCGGCCGTCGACCTGCTTCGCGAGAATCGCAAGGTCCTCATCGACAAGGTGAATTATTGGACGGGCGTGCAACGACCGCTGGTGAAGAAGCTGGTGGAAACCATCGAAGCGAAAGTCGGCGACCTTGGCCTGCATGCCGACATAAAATGTGAGCGGGAATACCTGACCGAAGTGAGTGTGTATGCGACGGCACTGGCAATGAACTACATCAATCGGGGCAAGTTCATACTGCCCTGATGGGCGCCGGCCATCTGCCGATAGCGGCAGACGCGGGCAATACCGAGAAAGCGCAGGAGCATGATGGCGAACATGAAAGTAACGATCCTGCACGACGTCTGGGAAGAGGGCCCGCCTGAACCTGAGCCGGAGCCGGTGAAGGCGCCGCGCGGCAAGAATGCCAAACGCCGGAAGAAGAAGAATCCGCTGCACGACCGCGAAGAGATCTTCGCGGCGCTGACCAAGCTCGGTCACGAGCCTTCTTATCACATCCTGGACGGCAAGAACCAATCGCTGCTAGCGCTGGCAAAGTGCGGCGCCGACCTGATCTTCAACCTCACTGAGTCTTATGCCGGCGACGACACGATGGACAAGAACATCGCCGCCTATCTGGAACTGCTGCAGATTCCATATACCGGCGGTGGTCCGCAGGCTCTTTATCTTTCCCAGGACAAGTCGCTCGCAAAAAAGATTTTCGACTTTCACAAGATCAAGACTCCGGACTTTGCAACTTCGTATAAAGGCCGCACCGATCACTCGCACGATATCGAGTTTCCGCTTATCGTGAAGCCCGTCTCCGAGGACGGATCTATCGGTATCGACACAGGCTCCGTGGTCGATAGCGTGAAAGAGCTGATGGAGCGCATTCACTATATCCACGAGGAATTCGACAGTCCTGCGCTGATTGAGGAATACATTGAAGGCCGCGAAATCTACGCCTCCATTCTCGGCAACGACAACGCCGAGGTCCTTCCGATGATTGAACTCGACCTCTCCAAGCTGCCAAAGGGAACTCCTCGGATCGCCTGCCACGACGTGAAGTTCGATCAAGAGACCGAGGCCTACAAGGTGACAAAATCGGCGCCGGCCGAAGACCTTGACGAGGAGACTACGCAGAAGCTCCAGGACACCGCACTCGCCGCCTATCGTGCGCTCAAGCTGCGCGATTACGGCCGCATCGATATGCGGCTGAACAAGAAAGGCCAGGTGTACGTGATCGAAGCGAACCCAAACCCATGGCTCGCCAGCGCCGCCGAATTCTCAATGGCAGCCAAGAAGGGCGGTTACTCGTACACCGACATGATCGAGAAGATTGTGGAACTGGCTCGCGCCCGTTCAATGTAATTGAAGGAGAAACGAACGGACGCAGCAACCGCTTGACCTGGTCGCCGAACCATCAAAAGCAACTCTCATTGATGCATCGCAACCCTTGGCTTGCGGCCGCATGCTTTAGTCTCAAAGTTGCAAAACCATCACGCGTTGGGGAGCCCAAGATTGCGTATCGTTCTGTCGAACATTGGGACGTTTGGGGACATCAATCCACTGATTGCGATTGCTCTCGAGCTGAAGCGGCGCGGATATGTGCCGGTGATGGCGCTTCCCAATGTCTACAGGCCGAAGATTGAGCCGCTCGGCCTCCAGTTTCACGCGCTGCGGCCGGACATTGACCCCACAAACACTCTGCTCGTGGAGATGATCTACGACGTGAAAAGGGGCACGGAGACGGGGCTGAGGGAGTTTCTGTTTCCGGTGCTGCGCCAGACTTATGACGATCTGCTGGAGGCGGCGACGAAGCCGGCGCGCGCGGACCTGCTGCTACTCGGCGAGCTGAACTACGCGGGGCCGATTGTGGCGGAGGTGACGGGAATTCCGTGGGCGAGTTACGTGCTGGCGCCATTCTCGTTTTTTTCCGCATTCGATCCGCCGGTGTTGCCGCCATACCCCAGGCTGGCTCGGGCGGACAAGATAAAGGGGATGGGCCGCGCGATGCGGCGGCTGGCGTGGTTCGTGACGCGCAAGTGGCCGGAGCCGGTCTATGAACTGCGTCGCGAGCTGGGACTGCCCAAGGGCAAGAACCCGATCTTCGACGCCAAACACTCTCCGCATCTGGTGCTGGCGCTGTTTTCGCGCGTGCTCGGCGGGGAGCAGAAGGATTGGCCGGAGCATACGCTCATTACGGGATTTTGTTTTTACGATGCGGACGCGGGGAACGCCGCGCTGCCGGAGCAGCTTGAAAAGTTTCTGAGCGGCGGTGAGGTGCCGGTCGTGTTCACGCTGGGATCGGCGGCGGTGCTTGCGGCGGGAGATTTTTATGAGAATTCGGCGAGAGCGGCAAAGAAGCTGGGCGCGCGCGCGGTCCTGCTGATCGGAGCGGACGCGAGGAACCGGCCGAAGGGTGAATTGCCGGATTCGATTTGCGTGGCGGAGTACGCGCCGTATTCGAAGCTGTTCGGGCGCGTGTCGCTGGTGGTACACCAGGGCGGCGTGGGCACGACCGCACAGTGCCTGCGCGCGGGGCGGCCGATGCTGATCATGCCCTACTCGCACGACCAGCCGGACAACGCGCGGCGCATGCGCAGGATGGGCGTGGCGCGGGTGATCCAAAGATCGAGCTACAAGCCGTGGCGCGTGGCGCGGAGGGTTAGGGCGATGCTGGCGGAGCCGGAGTATGAAGTGCGCGCGCGCGCTGCGGCTGAGGAAGTGGCGCGGGAGGATGGCGTGAAGGCGGCGTGCGATGCGCTGGAAGAGCTGCACGAAAGCAAGAGACTAGGGACAAGGGACTAGTGACTAGGGACAAAGAGAACAGGTAGACTCTCCGCTGGTTGTTGCCAGCCGTTGCTGCGGTGTTCGCGTGATCTTAAAGACAACCGCAGGTCTTTCGATTTCGCAGGTCGCGCGCAGCGCGACCCGCTGCGCTCAGGATGACAAACTGACGATTTGATCGCGTGATTGTGCGGCTTGCACAGCGCCGATTCGCATGGGAGCCGGCGATCGGAGCGACGGTCGTCTACTGCGGAGCGGGAACGTTGTTGGAGACTTCGGGCGGCGGAACGGCGGCGAGGGTTTCGGTTTCGGCGGGCAGCGGAGCGGGGAGCGGACGCTCGAGAGCGATCGCGAGGACTTCGTCCATATTGTCGACGAAGCGGAGCTTCATCGCGTTCTTGATGTTGTCAGGCAGCTCGGAAAGATCCTTCTCGTTGGCGCGGGGCAGGATGGTCTCGAAGATGCCGGCGCGGAGAGCTGCGAGAAGTTTTTCCTTGAGGCCGCCGATTGCAAGCACCTTGCCGCGGAGGGTGATTTCGCCGGTCATGGCGATGTCGCGGCGGACGGGAATTTTGGCGAGCGCGCTGGCGAGGGCGGTGGCCATGGTGATGCCGGCGGAAGGGCCGTCTTTGGGAATTGCGCCTTCAGGGACGTGCAGGTGGATGTCGATGTTGCGGTAGAACTCGCGTGAGAGGCCGAGAGCATGCGCCTTGCTGCGGATGTAGGCGAGCGCGGCCTGCGCCGACTCCTGCATGACATCGCCGAGCTGGCCAGTGATGGTGAGCTTGCCCTTGCCGTCGAGGACCTGTACTTCAGTGGTAAGGATGCTGCCGCCAACTTCAGTCCACGCGAGACCGGTAACGAGGCCGACTTCGCTTTTTTCGTGGACCTCGGAGTCGCGGAACCTGGCCACGCCTAGAAATTCCGCGATGTTCTGCCCGGTGATTTCTTCTTTGTGCTTGGTGTCGGCCTTGACCACTTTGCGGGCGACCTTGCGGCAGACGTTGCCGAGTTCGCGCTCCAGGTTACGGACGCCTGCTTCGCGCGTGTAGTAACGGATGATTTCGAGGATGGCGTCGTCGCTGAAGACGATGTTCTTCTCGCTCAGGCCGGTCTGCTCGCGCTGCTTTTTGACGAGGTACTGGCGCGCGATTTCGAGCTTTTCCTGCTCGGTGTAGCCCTGCAGGCGGAGAACCTCCATGCGGTCCTGGAGCGCGGCCGGAATGGTGTGCAGCACGTTGGCGGTCGCCACAAATAGGACCTGCGAGAGGTCGTAGTCGACGTCGAGGTAATGGTCCTGGAAGGTGACGTTCTGCTCGGGGTCGAGAACTTCAAGCAGCGCGGAGGCCGGATCGCCGCGGAAATCGGATGAGATTTTGTCGACTTCGTCGAGTAGAAACACGGGATTCTTGGTGCCGGCACGCTTCATGTGCTGGATGATCTGGCCGGGCATAGCGCCTATGTAGGTGCGGCGATGGCCGCGAATTTCGGCTTCGTCGCGAACGCCGCCGAGCGAGAGGCGCACGAATTTGCGGCCGGTGGCCTTGGCGATGGACATGCCAAGCGAAGTTTTGCCGACGCCGGGAGGGCCAACGAAGCAGAGGATTGAGCCCTTGGGATTTTTGACCAACTGTCGGACGGCAAGGAATTCGAGGATGCGATCCTTGATCTTTTCGAGTCCGTAGTGATCGGTGTTGAGAACTTTTTCGGCGTAGTCGATGGAGCGGGTTTCCTTGGAGCGCTTTTTCCAGGGAACGGCGAGGAGCCAGTCAATGTAATTGCGGCTGACGGTGGACTCGGCCGACATGGGCGGCATGGCTTCAAGCTTCTTGAGCTCCTGCACGCACTTCTCGAGGACGTCTTTAGGCATGCCGGCGGATTCGATCTTCTTGCGCAATTCGTCGAACTCGCTTTTTTCGCCGCGGCCCAGCTCTTTTTGGATGGCCTTGATTTTTTCGTTGAGGTAGTACTCTTTTTGCGCGCGCTCCATCTGGCGCTTGACGCGGGACTGGATGTTGCGGTCGAGGTCGAGCTTTTCGATTTCGACGTCGAGGACATCGGCGATGCGGGCCAGGCGCGCCGCGGGATCGAAGATGGCGAGCAGCTCCTGCTTTTCCTCGATGCCGACCTGGAGGTTGGCGGCGATGGTGTCAGAGAGCTTAGCGGGCTCGTCCATGCGCACGCTGGCAATGATGGTCTCGTAATTGAGCGACTGCTGGAGCTTGACGTAACTCTCAAAGAGACTGGTGACGCGCTGCATGAGCTGCTCGGCGGCCGGCGTCACCTCGAAGTCGCGCTTGCCGGTGCGCACGGTGGCGACGAAAAAGCCGTCGCGGTCGGTGACTTCGATGGACTTGGCGCGCTCGACGCCCTCGACGAGGACCTTGATGTTGCCATCGGGCATTTTGACGCTCTGCACGATGTTGCAGATTGAGCCGACCTGATAGATGTCCTTGGCCTTGGGCTCGTCGATGGAGGCGTCGTGCTGCGTAGCGAGGAAGATTTTGCGATCGCCGCTGAGGGCCTCCTCGAGGGCGCGGACACTGGACTCGCGGCCTACGACGAAGGGCGTCATCATATAGGGGAAGATGACCATGTCGCGAATGGGCATCATGGGCAACTTGCGCGGCTCGTTTTTGTCGCGGGTCACGGTCATCTGGGCACCTGGATACGTTTGACTCCGGAGACCGGCTTAAAGTAGCAGGCGGGCCGCAGTGTCATGTAGGGATTGTACAGCCAAAGCGGGCTCGCGCGAAGCGGCGGGAATGGTCTGTTGGCGGCATGACGAAAGTCATGTGTTGCAGACAGATAGCTTTGCAAGAAATCAGGCTCGACCGGGGGAGCAGAGGGGCTTCAGAAATTTGCGATCATGCCGCTTAATTGAACTCGCCTCATGCCCCTTATTTAATAGATGAGCTTGAGCGAGAACTGAATCTGGCGGGAGTTGCCAGCGGTTTTGCTGATCTCGCCGAAGCCAGAGCCAGCGATGATGTTCGCAGGCAGGCCCATATCAACGATGTTGAAGACGTTGAAGAACTCCGCGCGGAACTGAAGATCAATGAACTCGGCGCCGCTCTTGCGCACGCCAAAGGGCGTGTCCTTGATGGTGGCCAGATCGAAGTTGTAGAACGCGGGCCCACGAAAGGTGTTACGCCCGAGCGTGCCAAAGCGACCCAGATTTGGCCCGGTACCTCCGGCGATGTGAATGGGGACGTAGAAGAAATTCGCGGCGTTGTTCGCGCCTTCGCCGAAATAGTCTTCATGGACCTTGCGGGAAGTGGAGAGATGCGGCGTGGCGATCTGATCGGGACGATCGACACCGTTCGAGCCCGCACCGGTTTGCTGAATGCCGGAGTAGACGGTGAAGGGTGAGCCGGATGAGGCGGACGCGATGCTCAAGAGCTCCCATCCGGATGTGAGCTTCGGGCCGGCAAAACGGAGAACGGCTACGCGATCGAGATGAAGATCCTGCGCCGCACTGATGCCGAAGGATGTTGTTGCGTCAAAAGACGACGGACCCTTTTCGGGGTGATAGTCGAAGGGATTCTGGGGCGTTGAGCCACCCGCGATAACGCTGCTGCTATCGTCAATTGACTTGCTCCAGGTGAAGCCCGCCTGAACGCCCGGTCCGACCTTCGCTATTGTTCCGGAAAGCGAAACCTGAAGAGCGTGATAGGTGGAGTGCGCCGAGGCGATGACGACGTTTTCCGTGCCGAAGCCGCCTGTGACGTTACCCGACGCGTCGAATGTGGTGTAGCGCGCGAAGGCCGGGCTAGCGCCGGAATAGGCGTTGGGAAAACTGACGGCGGGGAGTTCTTCGGCGGCTGTGCCAACGTAGGTTGCATCGGCGGTGAGTCCGCCGAGCTTGCGTTCGAGGCCGGCGGTCCAGGTGTAGAGAGTGGCGTTGCCAAAGGAAGGATCGATGCCGCTGAGGGACAAATCGCTGACGAGACCACCGGGCGTGAGCGCGCCAAGTTCCTGCTCATAGCGGTTCACATCCATCACGGTGTTGGGACGAACCTGCTTGGGATTGTCGTCAGGGAAGATGTTTGCGCCCGACGTTGTGTAGACGGGCGGAAGTTCGGCAGGTGTGATCTGAAATCCGTAATTCACGGGCGCGTCAGAGGCGGAGAGCAGACGCGGATAGACGGCAAATGGCGTGGAGCCGGTGAGGAAGTTGTCCTGCCAGATGTTGGGCGGGATGGTCATGATGCTCGCGCCAGCGCGTGCCAGGAATTTGGGAGTTACTTGCCACGTGATTTGTACGCGCGGCTGCCACGCGTGCCAATTTGTCTTGTAGCCGGGCTGCGGGTTGATGACATATTGCTGCGCGCCATCGGCAGAGACAACCGTCGATGTTCGATGTGCCCTTTCGCCGATGGGCGTGTAGAGATCCCAGCGAATGCCGTAGTCAAGGGTCAGGCGGCTATTTACCTTGAACGTATCCTGCACGAAGATGCTGACGTTATTGCGGTTGATGGCGGCAGGGCCGATGTGCTCGCCGTTGGAAAAGTATGGTGGAGCGATTCCCACGGTGTACGTGAAAGGGCTGCCGGAGAGAAAGGTTGAGAGCGTGTCGGGGAACGCATCGCCGGCGTGGAGATCGTGTTGCCCGGTTGCGGAGTGGATGACGACGCAGTTGGGTATCCCGACGCAATTTGCCGGCGTGGGTACATAGGCCGCGCCGCCTCCAAAATCGTATTCGCCGCTGGGGCTGATGCCGAAATAGGTCGTGTCTCGATTGAGCCGTGCCTCGAATCCGGCCTTGAATGCGTGCCTTCCTGCAGAGAAGGTAACGAGCTGGCGACCCTGAAAGAGATTTCCGTATGCCTGGATTACAGAGCCGCCTGCCGTATTGAAGCCCTCGTAGAGACCATCGCTGAATTTGACGGCGGGATCGGTGTGATTGGGAGTGGGAAATCCGGGTGTGGAGCGCGTGATACTGAGCGAAGACACAAGAGTGAGACGCTGCGATACAGTGTGCGTCCAGGTACCAAGGACATTGCGTTGGCGGTCAATATACTCGATCGCGAATGTCGGATCGATGGCGGTCTGGTCGGGGTTGGTCGTTGGGCCCGTCAGGTTGTCGACATTGAAGCGCGCAAGGAATTGATCTTTCGCGCTGAAGCTGTGGTCAACGCGGAGCGAAAACTGATCGGCGTTGGTAATGACCGTCGACGGCGTAGCGTAGGTTCGCTCAGCGAAGGGCCCGGCAGGATCGTTGGGCTCGGGATAGCGCATGAGGACGGCGGAGATTCCGGGATCGACAGGGATGAAGAGAGTATCTGTCGATCCGTCGGTATAGGTGACGGTATCGCAGACGTTGGGGGAGCAGAGGTTGGCGGCATTGCCGGGCCGCTCGGTCGCGCTGGGCACCGGCATCACCTGCGTGGTGCCGAGCGCCTGACGAAATCCCTGGTATTGCGCGAAGTAAAACGTCCGCCTGCGGCCATCGTAGATGTGAGAAAGGAACACCGGGCCGCCATTGGTGAAGCCAAACTCGTTGCGGCGGAACGGCGGAATGCGGCCGGGATAGACGGAAGTGGGATGGTCGAAGTAGTTGCGCGCGTCGAGGGCTGAGTTGCGGAGGAACTCGAAAAACGATCCGTGAAAACCGGCAGCGCCCGAGCGGGTGACGATGTTGGTGAAACCGGAAGCACCACGCCCGATCTCGGCGGGCATCCAGCCGGAACTGGATTGAATCTCTTCGACTGCATCGACGTTGAAGTTCGAGAAGGTGGATCCGCCCATCTCGGGGTCGCTGATGTCGGCTCCGTCCATGGCGAAGGTGGCCTCAACGCCGCGCTGGCCGTTGATGGCGAACTGCTGCGTGAAGTTCGTTGCGCCGTTGGCGTCGGTCATGGTGCCGGCAGCAAGCAGAAGCAATTGGCTGAAGTCGCGTTTGTTGAGCGGCAGCTCGCTGACGGCGGCGCTGGACAGTTGCTCGCCGCCGGTGGCACTGGAGGTCTGCGCGGTGGCGAAGGAAAGCCGGTCGCCGGAGAGCGTGAGGAGGGCAGGCGGAGTGGACTGGGTGATTTCGATCAGCAGCGGGTAGCCGACTGTGCGGCCGCGAGTTTCAACGGTCAGTTTGTATTGCCCGGGTGACAATGGCGCGAGGTGGAAGCTGCCGTCGGGGGCGGTTGTTGACTGAGTGCTGGATGCGTTGTTTGCAAGCCGGATTGTGGCTTGCGCGATGGGCGCGCCGGCAGCGTCGCGCAGGTTTCCCTGCCATGCGACGGGAACCGCGGGTTGCTGGGCCTGCAGCGGCAGGATGATGAGCAATAGCGCTACCAACGCAGGTCCGAAGGGGCTGGAAAATGCGCAGCGCGAGGGGAGCAGGAGACCCGCAAAGATACAGCCGCATCGCTTTGCGACGCCTGATCTGAGTGGTGCAAGCACACGGGTGCAACCCGCGCACAGACCCTTCCCACCGCTTTCAGGGATCATAGTGCAATGGTATCCGATCCGACTTGGGGAACAATCCGACTTTGGGATAGTGGAGAGCGATCGACGCGCAACCGGCATTGAAATGGTTTGACAAGTGTATATATTGGATGCATAATTTGTATATATTAAAGGAGCCGCTGTGGCTGTCACTCTAACATCGATTCGGCTCAATACGAAGCTTGCAGATGAAGCTGTCCGCGTGCTGGGAGCCAAGTCGCGCACCGAGGCGGTTCATATCGCCCTGGAAGAGATCGTGAAGCTGAACCGCTTTAAGAAGATTATGGCGAGGACGGGCGGCAAGCTGAAGTTCGCGGGAAGCGATGAGTGAGTTTGCGATCCTTGACACGTCCGTTCTCATCAGTCATTGGCGGACAAATCGTCACGCAGCACAAATAGCCAATCTCGGCATTCCGATCAGAAACTGTTCCGTCGTACTCGCGGAGCTTTGGAGGGGGGCGACCGAACCCTCAGAGAGAACCACCCTTCGCGCGATCGAGGGGACCTACCAGGTTCTTGCCCCTACAGTCAACAACTGGCTCGAATCGGGCAAGATTCTCGCGAGGATGCAAGCAGAAAAGGGCTTTGAACCTGCCAAGTTGCGCGATCTACATTTCGATGTGCTGATTGCACTGACGGCTCGCGCACATGGCGCGCGGCTGATT
This sequence comes from Acidobacteriaceae bacterium, assembly GCA_003138515.1. Classification (GTDB taxonomy): domain Bacteria; phylum Acidobacteriota; class Terriglobia; order Terriglobales; family Acidobacteriaceae; genus Telmatobacter. Next base: position 15,666 of record PLGG01000035.1, read on the forward strand.
ACGTCCAACCGCGCGGACTTCGAGTTGATTCGGGATTATCGGGATTTCAAGCTGGAAGTGTGGTGAGTAGCCGGCTCGCCGCGCTCGGGCCACATGCCCGTTCTTAGAAGCACAAAGGCCGTCCGCAATCGCGGACGGCCTTTGTGTTGAGAGAACCAAGGTTACCAGTGAATTGATTAGTCGCCGGCGACGAGGTCGGCATCTTGCCGCCTGTTGATGGGCGAGGTTGCGTTGTTTGAAGCAGGCCGGATGTCGCCGAGACTTACCATGCCGGCGACGGGCTTTTCGCCGAGGACGTGCTCGCGGTAGAGCTTGGCCATTTGGGCGTTCTCGGCTTCCTGCTTCAGCTTTTCCTCGTTCGTCTTGGCGCGCGCGCGGATCTTTTCTTCGCGCGAGTTCTTGGCGATGCCGAGGTTGTCGAGCGTGTGGTTGGCTTCGGCGTTCACGTGCTCCATGTTGACGTTCAGGTCATGGCCAACGTGGTTCATGCCCACCTTTTTGCCGCCAGCAAAGATCTCGTGGCGGCCGTGCTCCTCATACCACTTGGTGAGGGTGGNNATCTTCTCGATGATGTTGCGCCATCCCACGCCGGTGTTGTATGCGCAGAAGCTGATTTCGCCTTCCTGCGTGGCGTAGGGGATGATGCACTGCTCGGTGCGGCGGAAGTCGTAGTTGAACAAATCCTGAAACCACATACCGGCGATGAAGAGGAAGTTCCAGCGATCCTGGCGGCGAACCTTGATGTCTTCGATGGTCCGGTCGCCCTTGATGCTGCCGTAGTTTTTGCCGGTGGCATTGAAGGTCTTGTCCATCTTCTTCATCATGTCGGTGATCTTGAAGTGGGTGGGCGCCTGGAACGGATCGTAGTTGCGCATGAGCGAGATGCCGAGGCCCAGGACGGAGAGGAACTTGCCGCGGGCAGCATCGTTGACCTTGGCCAGATCCTTGGCCACCTGGCCCATGTCGAGGAAGGCGGTGACGGGAGCGGATTCCTTGGTTTCCTTGTCGATCATTACAGCCATGCCGATGCCGCAGTTTGGATGGCATCCGCAGGAGAGCTGGCCCCACTCGGCGGTAGGCCCGTGCACCAGATCGGCCCAGTCAGAGAAGGTGCTCATAAAGCTGATGGGGAACCAGTCGCGCGCCGGCTCGCCCATGCCGACCTGCGCCTTGACGTCGTGCGCCATGTGCGAGAGCGTGTAGCGCTGGGCCACGCGGCGATCGTCGGTGATGTCTTCGTCGCGCCCGGTGAAGCTGACCGGCTGGAAGCTGAGGAAGCTGATTTTCTTCGGATTGTCGAGCGCGAACTCGATGATGCGGCCAACCTGCTCGTTGTTGATGCCGTTGATAATGGTGGTAACCGGCACGATTTCAACGCCTGCTTCGTGAAGATTGTTGATGGCCTGCAGCTTGACGTCGAACAGGTTGCCGACCTTGCGATGCGAGTTGGCAGCGTTGCCGATGCCGTCGAACTGAAGGTAGACGTAGCGCAGGCCGGCTTCAGCGGCAGCGCGGCAAAGCTCCTTCGACTTGGCGAATTCGATGCCGTTGGACGCGGCCTGAACCGAGTTGTAGCCAACCTTGCGCGAGTAGGCGACAGCGTCAAGGAAGTAGGGCGACAGAGTGGGCTCGCCGCCGGAGAACTGAACGCTCATCTGACGTTTCGGTTTTATGGTGATGGCGTTGTCGAGCATGGTCTTGATCTCGTCCCACGTGAGCTCGTGGACGAAGCCAACCTGATTGGCGTCCATGAAGCAGGGATCGCACATCATGTTGCAGCGGTTGGTGAGGTCGATGGTGAGCACCGAGCCGCGGCCGTGGGTGACGGTCGAGGTGCCGTGGTTGTGCAGCTTCTCATCGTTGTGGGCGCGCATGTCGCGTCCGGGGAAGCTCTCTTCAAGGTGCTTGAAGAAGACCGGGTCGATGGACATGACGTCTTCAAAGTGGCCGTGCTTGGGGCAGTCCTTGACCATCAGGATTTTGCCGTCGCGCTCGATGATCTGGGCCTTGATTTCACCAACCTTCTCGTTGAGGAGGACTTCGTGGGGCAGCTTGCCGTCGAGGATCTGCTTGCGAATCTCAGGGACGCACTTGGGACAGAGCGAGTCGGTGGTGCGCGGCCAGCCGAGGGGCGGCTTCTCCTTTTGATAGCTCTTGAGGAGAGGCTTGTCGCTCCACTTGGGCGTGAAGGAGGCGTTGGGGCTGATGCGGTTCAAGCGCTCAAAAACAACCCAGGCTCCCTGGGCCGCGTAGACGGCGGCCTTCTCAACGTACTTGACGGCTTTGGGCATGAATGCGGTCTCCTCGATTGGTTTTAAGGTGCTTGAGATCAATGAGTTGCTTTGCAGTTTCCCCAGCTCAGGCCTTGCGATCCATAACTGGAACACGAAGGCTAAGAAGTCATTACGAGGGTAATGGGGTGGGGCTGGCAATCCAAGAGGGGTGCAGCGAATGGCGGAAATGGGGACTGGATGGGGAATTGGGAGAGGCGAACGGGGGCAGAGGTGGGCGGTTGGAGGGCGCGGCAAGTGATTGGCGAAGCTAGGGTTACTGTGTGGGTTCCTCGGCGACGGCCATCACCTCGGGTATCGGGGCGGAGGGCTTATGGCGGGTTGACAGCGACCCGGTTGATGATGCGCTGAACGAAGACGACGCGCACATGGATGTGGCTGGCGATCGAGGGCACGAACTCGGTGATCAAGTTGTCGATGGGCGCGGTGGCCAGGTCGACGGCGTATCGCTCGGCATCGGCCGAGAAATGGGTCTGCTGGCCGGGTACGTAGAGGTTCGAGATCGAGATGTCGATGACGGGCGCGATGAGCTGGGAGTAGTTGAGCGTGTAACTGCCGTTGTCGGCGCTTTGCCAGAAGGTATCGTCGACGCAATGGAGGACGCGGCGCGGGATGCTGAAATCGGGACGGCGATGGTAGTGCGGATCAGTGCGGGTGACGGTGGGAACCGCGAAGGTGCCGAAGAATTGGTCGGTCATGTCCTGGGTGAAGTTGACCCCTGACAATCTGCCCCAGCCGGGAAAGCCCGGACCGTACGCCGTGTGCGGATTGGCCGCGATTTCGATGCTTGCCACGCCGAAGATGGTGGCGAGGTTGAAGGGGTTGATCAGGTTATCCAGGGCGAGGCGAAGTTTCTGCGCAGGTGAAAAGCGCATGACCTCAGGGCCGGTGACAAAGCGGGTATACCAGTTGAAGAACGGGGCGTGCTCAACGCAGACCGTCGACTCGACCGCGGTTGAGCCCGCCTCTCGCGTGGTTTCGCCCAGCCCGAGGACGGATACCGCGCGCAAGCCTCCGGTAGCTGCCATAGATGCGCCTGCGTTTTTCACGGCGCAAGGCTCAAGCGGTTCGGGAGGCTTGGCGGCCTTCTGCGGCGGAGGACTTTCGACAGACACATTTGTAGTTTGAGCGGGCGGGGCCGAGGCGGGTTGGGTTGAGCTTTGTGGCTGAGGAGCGGGCGGAGAAGCAGGCGCAGGTTTCGCAACTGGAGTTTGGCTGGCCTGGCTTTGCGCTACTGCGAGTTTGCAGGCGCAAAGGGAAAGCGCCAGAGCGAAGAGAGGCAGGCTGAAGAAGCGCGGCCGGCGAAGCCATGCGGGAGAGTGGCCGCATCCCATCCATTTGTCATCTAACGTGGTCATGTGAAAGCAGTGCGCTTGCGTCCATAGTAATCTCGACGGTCCCCGCCGGTCGTCGAGGCATTGACGCGGCCCGTCCTGACGCTCAGACTTTGGACAGGTTGTTCAAGAAGGGACGTAACTTATGACCACACCAAATCATCCCGGCTGGGGTGGCCCGCCCACGTTGGGCCAGAGGATCGACGAAGCGATCGAGCTGATTGAGATGGAGTTGCGCCACGCTATTACCTATGTAAACGACGCCGTGATTCCGCAGGTGCGCAGAGAGTCGATCACCGCAATGCGCACAGCCGCCGACACGCTGCGCAACTTGGCCGATCGCTTTGACAAGCAGAGCAACACGGCGGCGAAGCAGCAATACGGCCAGGCACCAAACGAATCACCCAACCGGGCGAACAACCCAGACAACAACCCAAATCAGGAGTCGCGCTCTTGAGCGGAGGCGAGCTGCAGGGCAGGGAAGTGCGGCCCGTTGCAAGCTGGCCTGGCGCGGTGGCGCGCGGGGCGGTGAGTTTTGCTCTGGCAGCGATCGTCTCGCTGGGAGCGACCGGGTGCAAACACCGGGAGAATACGCGCGTGGCTCCGCCGCAGGCTTTGCCGCCGGAGGTCGAGACTTATCCTGCAGCGCCAACCGCGCCGGTGCCGGCCAGGATTCCCGTAACGCCGGCGCCGCCGGGAGGGATTAATGACGACGATCTCGCATTCGTTGCGGCGCACAAACCGATTCTTAGTGAGGTTGGCTACGCCACGTGGTACACCGCGCCGTACAAGGGTCGCCGCGCCGCAAATGGACAGGTCTTTGACGACGATGCGATGACGGCGGCGCATCGTACGCTGCCCATGGGATCGCTGGTAGTGGTGACCAACATGAAGACCGGCGAATCAAGTGCTATGCGGATTACCGACCGCGGGCCGTTTGTGGAAGACCGGATGCTCGATTTAACCATCGCTTCGGCCAAGGCAGTGGGCATTTTCCGAACCGGCATGGCAATCGTGCGCATGGATGTGTACGAGACGCCCAAGCCGATGGCTACGGGCGGCCGGTGGTGCGTGCAGATCGGCGCGTTCCACGACGAGGAAGACGCGATTGCGCTGAAGGCGCAATTGCTGAGCGATTATCCCGGAGCAAATGTGATCGAGTTCCCCGGCGAGAAGAGCTTTTGGGTTCGCATCCGGCCGCAGGGCGACGATCGCGCGATGGCCGAACAAATTGCGCGCCACCTGCAGCCGGTAGAAGGCGATGCGTATTTGACGCGGCTGGACTAAGTGATGTGGCTCTACGGCAACGCGGTGACGTAGGCCGGATCGGTGGCCTGGCGCATGGCAGCAGAGAAGCTGTCCCAGGTGCATGAGAGATCCGGGCGGCTGCATGCGGGGATGAAGATAGGCGCCTCGGCGGGCGGGTTGGCGGGTGTCAGCGGCTCCGCTTTGCGCATCTGCTCGAGAGTTTGCGCGGTGAACGCGACGCGCACGATTGGTCCGGACTTGGGCGAGCGCCAAAGTTCGAAGACCAACGCGCCGCCTGGAGGAGAATCATCGACGCGGCCGTCAGCGATCCAATCGATGCCGAGCGCGCCGGCGAGAGTAACGATGTTTGTGTCGTGACCGACCAAAATGACAAGGCGGTCGCCGGGCTTTCCGAGCGCGCCGGAAACGGGCTTGCCTGTCACGCTCTGTTCCATGGTCCGGCGAATGTGGTCGAGAAGATTGGAGGCGTAGATGCGCGCGATGATGGGCGTGCGGTCTTGATAGCTCCAGGCTGCAATGTTGGCTTGCATCACGAAGCGAAGCGTGGCGGCGTCGAGGCAACCCCAGCCAGTGTCGGCGGCACTCATTCCCTGCGTGTACTCGAGGAGCAGATTCCCGGCCAGTGTGGAGGCGGTGACGAGCGGACCGTGCGCTGCTACGGGAGGATCGCCTGATCCAGGTTTGAGGCTGGCGGGAATATCGAAGATTGAGGTGCGCTTCGGATTGGATGGCACGCGTCCACAACCGGTCAAGATGCGATCGAGCGCAGCCAACTGCGGGCGGTAGGTTTCGGTCAGTTTGCCGGGGTCGCCGCCGATGCGTCCGGCGATTGCTGCCGCGGCGAGCGTCGGATCGGGATGACCGACGCCCGCTTTGCGCGGGCTGAAGAGGGGATCGGGTACACCATCGGGCCGGGAATGAACCTCGATTATGCAATTCGGAAACATCCCCTCGGCGAGCGCCTTGCCGGTCTCGCGCGTTCGCTGGTCGATATCGGCAAGGATCGTGACATGCGTCGAATCCGCGCAACCGGTGGGTGCGAACAGGCCATTGGCGGAAAACTCCGCACGATCCCATGCGCCGAATAGCTTCATCAACTGGTAGCCGTGAGTAGTGAGAAGGCCGGGGGCAACCTCCCATTTGGGCCAAGGCGCGGCTGAATACTTGTCAAGATCGGCTTGCGCCGTGAGCGGAGAGCGAACGCCGTGGCGAGTAAGCACGATGACAAGTTCGAGTTTCGCGTCACGAGCGGGGGCTTGTGCGAATGACCATTGCGCAATCGGCGCGATGCTCAAAAGAAGAGCAGAAAGACTGAGAAGAATTGGCCGCTGTCTGACGGGAAGGCTCATGATACATCTCCAAAGAAAAGTGTAGCGGCATCAGCCCTAATGCGAGTGAACGTGGCGAGAATGGGCGTCGAGACCGGTGCTCCAAAAGCATGAGGGCTGAGCCGGCGGATGAGAGCCTGCCGGTCCTCTGCCAAAAGAAGAAAGGGCGCGCCAGAATTCCAGCGCGCCCTCTTTTGAGGATTGTCGTTCTGCTAGAAGTTCATTTTCAGCGCGAACTGAATGATGCGATAGTCCGCGGTTGTGAGAACGTTGCCCACCTGCGTGCCGACTGTTTGGCGCGTGCTACCGAATGCGCCGTTGGAAAAGGTCACGTTGGGATCTGACCACTGCGGATGGTTGAATACGTTAAAGAATTCGCCACGGAACTGGAAGTTCCAATTCTCGTGCGACGTAAGCGGAGTAAAGTTCTTGAGCAGACCGGTGTCCGCATCCCAGAGGGTCGGACCGCGCACGGATCCTTTGCCCGAGTTCCCATATGTTCCCGCAGCCGGCGCTGCATAGTTAGCTTTGTTGAGCCAGGGCAAGCAGTGCTTACTGTAGTTGGGCTGCCCGACAGCGGGACAGCCACTCGTGTAGGTGCTGGAGGGGCCAACGTAATTCGCGCGATCGAGGTTGTTGTTGGTTCGCGAAATGTCGGTGCCGGCCAGGATGGTCATTGGATCGCCCGATGTGATGGTGTAAAGGCCCGTCCATTGCCAGCCGCCAACAACATTGCGAACAAGACCATTGGAGCCGGTGAGCTTGGGCAGAGACCACACGAACGATGTCACGAAGTGGTGCGTGTGATCGAAAGTCGCAAGTCCAGTCTCGAAGGCATGCTGCCGGGAGTCGTAGAATGACATGCCGGAGCCGAGGCTCGATCCGATATCCGTGATGCCGCCATTTTCGGCCAGTCCGTAATCCATCGCCTTGGAATAGGTGTAATTGGCAAGGAGCGTGATCTGGCTGAGAATACCGGTTCCGCCCGCGGGCCGCTTTTCGAGATCGACCTCAAGTCCGTTGTAGCTGTTGGCGCCGGTGTTCCGGTTTTCGTAAATGATGCCAAACGGCTGGTACGGCCGCGTCGACTGTTCCGATGCCGAGCTGCCCGCCGTATAGACCGCGGGGTTCAAGTTTACATCCTGCCGCAGGTGCGTTCCACGCGTTCCGACATAGGAGGCGTGCAGAACCATGTCGGCGCGCAATTGATACTCGTAGGTTATGTTCCAATCGTAGATTTCCGGCGAGACCCACTTTACGCCCGGCTGCAGGCTGTAAAGCTGCGGGTTGGCCACGAAGGCAGCGTTCTTGGGAGCGGTGGCGAGCGTAAAGCGCTGCGGGAACCCGGTCGTGAAAGTTGGATAAGCCCCCAGAGGATTCTCGAGCGGGCCGATCTGCGAGGATCCGGTCGTTGAATCGTTCAGATCAATACGCAGACTGAATGGCGGCGAAATCGACGCGTCGTTCAGGAACAGTCCTGGCTGGCGCGATTCAAAGAACAGGCCGCCGCCTGCGCGGAGCGACATCTTCCCCGTTCCGGTCGGATCCCAGGCGACGCCCACGCGCGGGCCGAAGTTGTTAAAGTCGCCGGTCTCCCCGCGGGTCGGTACGGAGATCCCGTTGTACGTGTCGCCGATGAAGAACAGCCCGGCGGGCGCGCTGGGGATGATGGCCGAATGAATTCCGGCAACCTGCGCGTCCGGGCGGAATTGCTGGATGCGTCCGAATTTCTCCTGCATCACTTGCTGAGGCTCCCAGCGAAGTCCAAGATCGAGTGCCAGGCGATTCGACACCTTCCACCTGTCGCCGGCGAAGACGCCCATCGGGTTCTCACGTGAATCCGAGTAGTCGCCGGACGTCTGGCTGAATGTATGCTGGTAGCCCAGCACAAAGCTCGCCATCGACAGGCCGGTTACATCGTTGGTAAAGTTGAAGTTACCGTTCTCGAAATCGGTGTTACGGATGTTCGACTGATCCACTTCCAGGTCGTAGCCGAATTCGAGATCGTGCTTGCCTTTGGTCCAGCTGATTACGTCGCGAAGGTCGTAGGTATTGCGGATGAAATGCGCATCGGTGAAATTGCCAAGAGTGAAGTCACCCGCGACAGCGAAGCTCCGGATGCCGCTTTGCGCCGTCGGCAGTTGGTAGATGGCTGAGCCGAAGGTTTTCATATCCGGCACCGTGCCTCCCGGGCCGCCTTGCTGGCCGCGGTCCGAGTTCGAGCGCACAAAGTCGACAACGGTATTGTTCACCAGGGAGGGCGAAATTAGCCATGTGTAGCCGATGGCCCAGTTCTGCGCCAGCACGGTCGAACCCGGCCCTGCCGTCAGCAGGTTTTTCCCGTCATAGGTTGGCGCGTGAAAGTATTTGTTGATGTAAATGCGGGCAAAGAGTTTGTCCTGGCCCCGGAAGACTTGATCGAACCTGCCGGCGTACTCGTTGAAATTCTGTTGGAGTGGCGTGCCAAAGGTCTTCGTCCCGCCCGTCGATCCTGCGGGCCAAACAGGCAGCAGCTTGGCCATATTCTGCGCCACAGTGGACACTGGGCCAATTGAGGCGTTGCTTGCAAAAGGGGTATGCGTAAACGGATTGTTGATGACTGTGATCGGATTCGTAATGGAGAAGTTTCCATTCATGTTGTCCACGGTGGGAACGATCGCGTTGGTCGCATTGTTGACGTCGCGGATGATCGTCTTTTGCCACCCAAAGAATCCGAAGGTGGTGTTCTTGTGAATGGGGCCGCCGACGGTGCCGCCAAATTGATTGCGCTTCAAAGGATCCTTAATGTCAGCAAAGTAGTTGCGGGCATTAAAGGCCCGGTTGCGCACGAACTCGAACAAATCACCATGCCAATCGTTGGTACCGGATTTGGTAACGACGTTCACCACCGCTCCGGCGTTGGCGCCATATTGCACATCGAAGCTGTTGGTCTGGACGCTGAATTCCTGTAACGCATCGGGGAAGGGGAATGGAAGGTTCACGTTGCTCATCAGGTCTTCGTTGTTGCCGCCGTCCAGGCTGTAGCCAATCTGATCCGGCCGGGCTCCGTTCACTGCGATCGCGTCGGCGCCGGGAATCTGTTTCGTATCGCCCTGCAACGAGCCGGAGTTGTTTGCGATGGCCGATACCGCGCCTGGCACCAGCAGAGTGAGGTCCGCCGCGTTTCTTCCGTTCAACGGAATATCCACCAGACGAGTTTGCTCAATCACCTGGCCGAGCTCCGGGCTGACCGTGTTCACCTGTACGGCCGAGGTCGCCACTGTGACTTGTTGCGTCTGCGCGCCGACCTCCATGTGGATGTCCATGTCGCGGGTCTGGTCTGCCAGCATTACAACATTCTGGATGAATTCCTTGAATCCCTGGGCCTGCACCGAGACCTTGTAGGTTGAGGGCGGAAGCGCTGTAAAGTTGAACTCGCCGCTGCCTTTCGTTTTGTCTGTGCGGACGATAGACGTGCTGAGCTCGGTCACCGTCACCGTGGCTCCGGTGATGACCGCGCCGGTTGGATCCGAGACCGTTCCCGTGATGGCGACATTGCCTCCACCCTGCGCGCTGGCCGAGGGGCCCGCAAGGAGCACCAGGGCGAGAATCGACAGCGCGACATACGGAATCAACAACAGCTTGTAAAGCGTAGTTGATTTGAAACGAAGCCGTTTTCCCGTCTCATGAAATGATTTCCACCCTGTCATACTTAGCCTCCGAAATTTGTGAATTGCCCGCAAAGCTGCTCCTTGACCCTTAGCCCGACTGGCCGCCGAGGCGCCGCCTCATTGGTGCGACCCTTCGATAACCCGGACGACGGGCTAAGCGAAAAACTGGAGCGACGTGCAGTCGCCAAATTACTTGGCGACGCGAAGTATATGGACCTAAAACGAGATTTGTCAAGAGAAGAAACGATTTACAATCTAGAACTTCGGGTGCAGTCGCATCACCCCAAACAACTGAATCGATTGGGGGTTCGAAAGGTGAGTCGCGAGACTGCGGTCAAGTCGTGTGGAAAATCGCTTTTGTGCAACAGTCGAATCAAGAATGGCGAGCTGCCGCACACCCGCAGACCTGTCATCGGATGTGGCGAAGATCATGATGGAGCATTACTCAGGAAGGTCCCCGGTCGGCAATTTGTCGGTTCTTTGAGAGGGATTGTAGCCAAACAAATGGCGCCTGGACGACTGCATGACACTCAATCTCATCGTGTCCAAACATCGCGGGTCCAGTCCTCGTTTGCAGCTCATTCGGCCAAGCTACGCTGCGCAACTCTTATGGTGATTAAAGAGCACTTCCTGGAGCACAGTCCCAGGGACATCGGGTTGGTCGCAGCCGAATTCACAATCGCATCTTCGAGTGAGTGAGATTCCGAAATCGCAACGGAACCGCGCCGCCTCGGATATAGTGATTGCGGGAGTGCGGGGCGCTCTAAGTTCGGTGCGGTACGTGGGGCCATGGACCGAAGAAGCCGGGCCCTGGAGATGACGAGAGCCACGAATCATGCACACAACCGATAAACCCGTTCGACCTCGCCGCGCCGTGGCTTCGAGCGAAACTGCGCGCGAGATCAACCGTGACATCCTGCTTCACACCATTCACCTGCAACAGCCGGTAAGCCGGGCGGATCTGGCACGGCTGACTGGCCTGCAGCCCAGTACGGTTTCCGTCATCATTGGCCAGCTCATGGAAGAGGGCTGGGTGGTGGCAGGGAGTCTTGGTCGCCTGCCACGGGGCCGCAGGCCCACCTATGTAACACTGAACGACCGGCACGTCACGCTGGCCATCGATCTAAGGCCCGGAAAGGCCAATCTGGCGGTGGTCGACATCAATGGGAAGATTCTGGGCCGGGAGGCAGTTGCCTTCGACATCAAGGCCGGTTCCACACCTGAAGAGGCCAAAACGGCCATCGCGCATATCGCGAGAGCGGCGCGATCCCTACGAGCGACCTACGGCGACCGCGTGTTTCAGGGTCTCGGCGTGAGTGTCTCGGGGCGCGTGGACCAGAGAACGCACCGTCTGGTGTTTTCGCCGAACGCGCCATGGGGCCAGATCGATCTCTACGCGGAGCTGCAAAAGGTTCTTGGGACTCCAATCGAGATGGAGAACGCCGCCAACGCATGCCTTTTCTCGGAGCGCTGGTTTGGGACCTTCAACGACGCGTCGAACCTGCTGGTGGTGGCGGTTGCGGAGGGCGTTGGAACCGGGATGCTTGTCGATGGGCGCCTGGCGCGCGGCAGGGACGATATGGCGGGCGAGTTCGGCCACATGCCGATTGAGGAATCCGGTCCTGTTTGCGGCTGCGGCAACATGGGTTGCTGGGAGACCTTCGCGTCGAACCGCGCCGGGCTGCGGTACTACCGTGAGCTGGCGCCGGAAAGTACGCTGACTTCATTTCAAGAGCTGCTCGATTTGGCACTGAAGGGCGACATTCGCGCGCTGCGCTCGATCGACAAGATGATGACCTACCTGGCGCGAGGGTTGGCGATGCTGGCGGCTGGGCTGGCGCCAGAGGTAATCATCATCGTGGGCGACTGCACGGCGCTGTGGCCGCGCATCTGCCCTTTGCTGGAGAGCCACTTGATCGCCAAATCGTTCACGCCGCACACGCCACGTGTGGTGGCGGCCATGGATGGCGATGCGGCGCGGTTGCGCGGCGCCGCTGCACTGGTCCTGCACAAGGTGCTTTTCCGGCAGGTGGACTTTGCTCCGCGCCACGAGCGCGAAGGCGAGCGAGACAATTCCAAACTCGTCCCTACACACGCTTAAAACTCTCAACAGCCATATGATGAAGTGCGGCAGCGATGCGGGAGACTGATTATCCATGAGAGTGGGAATCATTGGCGCTGGCGGCATCGCGTGGAAGCACGCGCAGGCCTACAAGAACATCGGCTACCCGATCGCGGCGGTTACGGATCGCACGGCAGAGCGCGGGCACAAGTTCGCCGATGCGTGGGGCGCGGAGTTTGCGGCCACGCCGGAGCAGCTTTGCCAGCGCGCGGACGCGGATTGCCTCGATGTTTGCACCTTTCCCGGTTACCGGCTGGCGGCGGTGGAATTGGGCGCGAAAGCACGCAAGCATGTGCTCGTGGAGAAGCCGATGGCCGTGGACCTGCAGACCGCGGCGCGTATGGTCGAGGTGGCTCGCGCAGGTGGGATCCAACTGGGTGTGGTGAGCCAGCATCGCTTCGACGATTCCACGCTGTTCCTGAAACGCGCGATCGAGGCGGGACAGCTGGGCAAGATCCTCGAGGCCGATGCCTACGTGAAGTGGCACCGCACGGACGAGTACTATGCGCGGCCGGTAAAAGGAAGTTGGGCTGGCGAAGGTGGTGGCGCATTGATCGGTCAGGCCATCCACCAGGTAGACGTGCTATTGCATCTGATCGGCGCGGCGGATGAGGTCTTTGGATACTGGCACCTGGGCGCCACACACAAGATCGAATCGGAGGATCTGGTGTGCGCAGTGCTTCGTTATGCGTCGGGGGCAACTGGTGTAATCCAGGCTGCGACAGCGCTTTGGCCAGGCTATCCGGAGCGGATCGAGATCCACGGGACAAAGGGGAGCGCGATTGTAACCGGAGATCAATTGACGACGTGGGATGTGCGGGAAGACGAGGGCGAACGGCCGCCGATTTCGCAGCAGGCCAAGTCGGGCGCATCGGACCCGATGGCAATTTCTCTCACGCCGTTTGAGCGGCAACTGGCCGACTTCGGCGAGGCATGCAAGGCGGGCCGGCCGCCGGCGTCGTCCGGATCGGATGGATACAAGGCATTGCAACTTGTGCAGAGTATCTACACATCGTGCGCCGAAGGGCGAAAGGTGCAGATCGCGCCGGTTCAGTATTAACTGTAGCGCTGGTTTGTTTGCGCGGCGGCTAAGGCAGCGCGGCGCAGTGGCTTGAGTTATTGATTGACCCCACTGGCGAGGAATCCGCCGTCTACGGCGAGTACTTCGCCGGTGACGAACGAAGCGGCCTCGGAAGCGAGGAAGATGGTCGCACCAGCCAACTCATCTGCCTGTCCAAAGCGATGCATCGGCGTGCGCATCAGCAGTTCCTGGCCGCGCGGCGTCCCTTGAACAAGCGCGCGATTCAAGTCCGTAGAAAAGACTCCCGGAGCAATGGCGTTTACGTTTACTCCGCTGGGCGCCAGCTCGATGGCGAGAGTCCTGGTTAACGAGACGACGGCCGCTTTGCTGGCTGAGTAGGGCGCGACCCCGCGAAATGCGACAAACGAACCCAGCGAAGCGACGTTGATGATGCGACCGTAGGCAGCGCGCACCATGGTGGCGGCGAAAATCTGGCAAGCGCGAAGCGTACCAGTGAGATTGGTTTCGATAATGCGCGACCAATCAACTTCGGTGGTCTCGAGCGCGGGGGATTTCAAAGTGATGCCGGCGGCGTTCACGAGGATGTCGATTCTGCCGAAAGCAGCGAAGACGGCGTCGTGCAGGGCCTGAATCGAGGGACGATCGAGGACGTCGCTGACCACGCGCAGGGAGCGGCGGCCTAACGCTTCGATCTCGGCGGCGGCCTTGTCCACTTCGCGCGGGCGGCGCGAACTGGAGATAACGTCGGCGCCAGCGGCGGCCAGGCCCAGGGCCATCGCGCGCCCCAGACCAGTGGTTCCACCTGCGACTACGGCCACCTGGCCCGACAAATCGAATAGAGTTTTGCGCATTGGAAAGATACTCTAACGGATTCTGCCGCAAGGCAAAAGCGGGGAGGCTCCGATCGTTTTTTGCTGCCGAAATCGGGCAAAAACAGTGCAATCCGCCGAGTTTATTCCTGCTTCCAATTATAACATAAACTAAACATAATGTTGGAGTTACATCTCCGATCTCCTGGCCGATCTGCGCATTGACTATGCCTTGATATTCCATCAGGGTGGACCGGTCAATCACGTTCGAACGGCGCCACAACTCTTGCGCGCATTCCTTTATGGACGAGCGGCGGCCAGCCGGTATCCTGTTCGAGAGATGCGGTGGCGCAAGCCGATTGACGTCTTCAGGTGGCTCTTCGACGGGCAACGTGGCCCGCGAGGACAGATGGTTCCGCGTTGGATCTTTCTGCGCGCGCTGGCCCTCATTTATTTCTCCGCGTTTTATTCGCTGCTGTTTCAGATCAAGGGATTGATCGGTCCGGACGGAATTCTCCCCGCTCGAGATTATCTGGCTAATATCGGTCAGCAGTTGGAGTTGGAGCGCTACTGGTACGCGCCATCGCTCCACTGGTTCTCGTCGAGCTCCGCGATGATGATGGCGGTGACGTGGGTCGGTCTGATCGCGTCCGTGATTGCTTTCTTGAACCTGTGGCCCCGCCTGAGCTTTTTCGTTTGCTTTGTCTGTTTTGTTTCGTTCGTCGGCGCAAGCAGCGTGTTCTCTAGCTATCAGTCGGACGGAATGCTGCTGGAGGCAGGATTCCTGGCTCTGCTTTTCGCGCCGCGCGGGCTCTGGCCGGGTTGGGGCGCGCATGATCCGTCCTCGCGCATGAGCTGGTTCCTGCTGCAATGGGAGTGGTTCCGGATTTACTTCGAGTCGGGCATGGTGAAACTGGTGAGCGGAGATGTGGAGTGGCGCAACTTCACCGCCATGGACGAGTACTACCAGAATCGCCCGCTGCCCACGTGGATTGGCTGGTACGTCGAGCACCTGCCTCATTGGTTCCATGCGGCCACTGTGGGAGGAACCCTGGCTCTCGAATTAGGCCTGGTGTTCATGATGTTCTTTCCGCGCCGTGTGCGGCTGATTCTTTTCTGCATCGTCACGCCGTGGGAGATTAGCGTGATTCTCACCGCCAACTATGCGTTCCTGAATTACCTGGTGCTATCGCTGGGCTTCCTTCTGCTCGATGACAAGTTTCTACTCCGATTTGTTCCGGCACGATTCCGTCCGCACGAATCGGCTCGCATTGCGGTGGCCGCGCCGGAATCGCAGGATGATCAACCGCTATCGATTCTGGGCGTGGGCGAGGCCAGCGTGGCGACGGCAGACATCGGGGAGAGCGATCACATCTCCAAGCGTCACCCATTTCTCAACCGGCTCGGATTTTCGTTTTGGGCCGCGCGCCTGACCGCAGCCGCATTCATGCTGACATGGATCGCTTACAACACGACTGCGGAGATGATTGGGATTCCGCTGCGCGAAATCCCGCTGCCGGTCAAGCCGCTCATTGCGCTCGAGCCGTTTCGCATTGCCAATCAGTATGGACTGTTCGCGGTGATGACACGCGGGCGTTACGAGATCGAATTCCAGGGCTCCAGCGACGGGACAAATTGGACCGCGTATTCGTTTCGCGACAAGCCGCAGGCATTGGATGAAGCGCCGGGAATCTATGCGCCCTATCAGCCGCGCTTCGACTGGAACCTGTGGTTTGCCTCGCTCGGCGGCTGGCGCGATAACGAGATCGTTCCGCTCACGGAAGAGCGCCTGCTGGTGGGCGACGGGGCTGTGCTGGCGCTGTTTCGCGGCGACCCCTTCCCGCAGATTCCGCCGCGCTACGTGCGCGCAGTAATTTGGCAATACTGGTTTACGACGATGGATGAAAAGCGGCAAACCGGCGACTGGTGGCGACGAGAGTATCTGGGCCTGTACGCGCCGGAACTCACGATGGCCGCGGATGGTCACTTTGCTGTGGTGCAATGGCCAGAAGAGTTGCCGCCCCACGACTAAGGGACGAAGTACTCGGAGAAAGATGAAGCGATGAGCCGCGCATGCGTGATTGGATCGGGTCCCAACGGGCTTGCCGCAGCCATTGTGCTGGCGCGGGCGGGGATGCGCGTGGAGGTCTTCGAGGCAGAGGCCGAGCCGGGCGGTGCCGTCCGGACGCTCCCGCTCACGTTGCCGGGGTTTCTGCACGACTTCGGCTCGGCAGTGTATCCGTTCGCTGCTGGGTCTCCGTTTTTCGCCACGTTGCCTTTGGCGAATCACGGACTGGAATGGGTCCATGGAGAAGCTCCGTTGGCGCACCCGCTCGACGATGGCTCGGCCGTGGTGCTGGAGCGCGACCTGGAGGACGCGGAACGCGCGTTGGGCGCGGACGGCAAGCTGTGGCGCGGCCTGATGAAACCTGCGGCCGACGATTGGATGGAGTTTGCGGAAGACACGCTTGGGCCGGCATGGCGCATTCCACATCATCCCCTGCGCATGGCGCGATTCGGCCTGACGGCGATTCAATCCGCGCAAGGCTTTGCCAAGAGCCACTTCGTCAGCCCGCGGACACGGGCCATCTTCGCGGGATTGGCGGGTCACTCGTTTCTGAGCCTCGACCAGCCATTGAGCGCGACCATCGGATGGATGTTCGGCATCACCATTCACGCGGTGGGCTGGCCGATTCCGCGCGGCGGCGCGCGAGCTATTACGCAGGCGCTCATCGGCCACCTTAAGACGCTGGGCGGAACGGTGCACACCTCGTCCCGAATCGACGCGGCTCAACTCCGCGAGTTGGAATCGAGCAGCGAGCTCGTGCTTTTCGACACCACGCCACGGCAACTGGTTGCGATCGCGGGCGAGCGGCTCGCGTCAAAATACAAAAGCGAGCTGGAGCGGTTTCAGCGCGCGCCGGGCGTCTTCAAGGTTGACTACGCGCTATCACAGCCTGTTCCGTGGCGCGCCGCGGATTGCCGGCGAGCAATCACGGTGCACCTGGGCGGATCGTTCGAGGAAATCGCGGCGGCCGAATCCGCCGTGGCAAATGGGCGCGAAGCCGAACAGCCCTTTGTGCTGGTCGCGCAGCCAACGCTTTTCGATCCATCGCGCGCGCCTGAGGGCAAGCATGTGCTGTGGGCCTATTGCCACGTGCCCAACGGGTCAACGTTCGACATGACGGAGCGCATTGAGGCGCAGATCGAGCGCTTTGCGCCGGGATTTCGCGATTGTGTTCTGGCGAGGCACGTTTCCGCGCCAGCGGCGTTGGAAGCGATGGACGCGAACCTAGTTGGCGGCGACATCAGCGGCGGTGCAATGACCATGCGACAGATGTTCTTCCGGCCGACTTCGAGCGGCTACGCGACGGGGTCGCCCAGGCTGTACCTGTGTTCGGCGTCGACGCCACCGGGCGGGGGCGTGCACGGCATGTGCGGCTATCACGCGGCGCGGCTGGCGTTGCGGCGGATCAAGAACTAGCTCCTAGCTTCTAGCGCATCCTGCGAAATTCTGCTGTAGCGCCTAAACAGAGCGAGCGAAGAGAGGTGGCAAGCGACCGACTGCCTATCAAGAAAGCTTTGGCTGTTCGCCGGAACTGCGCGATGTCTTTCACATCTCGCGCGGCCCGGCGAACAGCCAGATTAAATTCAAACAGTGCAGCAGAGCTTGCGGCTCAAGCCAAGACTTGCCGTGTTTCCCCCGGTGAAAACTTAAAGCGTGAGAAAAGCCGGGCAACCTTAACCGCGCGCGTAGCTCTCCAGAGCCACGCGGCTGGGAATCGTAAGCGTGCATCCGTGTTGCGCCACCAGATGGCGGTTCTTGAAGATGCTCAGCGTGCGCGTCACGGTCTCGCGCGAGGCGCCGATGAATTCGCCGATCTCTTCGTGCGTCATCGACATGCGGCAGTGGGCGGACCGCTCTTGCTTTTGTCCGGGCTCATCGCTCCAAACCAGCAGCAGGCGCGCCAGGCGCTCAGGTACCGATGTTGACAGGCCAACCATGCGCAACTGCTCGCAGGCGAGGTTGAAGCTGCGGCTGATTTCGCGAGTAACGATGGGATAGACATCAGGATGACGAGACAGGAATTGCAGGAACACCTGGCGTGAGATATGCGCAATTTTGGCCGGATAGAGCGTGTCGGCGGTCATCTCGTAGTCGCCGCCAGAGAGCGTGGGCGAAAGACCCAGCACCTCGCCGGCTTTGGCGATGTGAAAGCTCAGGCGGCGGCCATCGCTCGAGTTGATGGAGAGCTTGACCTCGCCGCCGAGGACCACGTAGATGCCCGAAGCCGGCTGCGTCTCAGTGAAGAGAACGACGTTGGACGGATAGGCGGAGGGCGCGAGAAGCGGCTCAAGATCGGCCAGAGCCGCGGCCGACAATGCCTTAAAGAAATCGCCCTTCCGGTAAGAAGGTACACCCGCGTTGTTCGTTAGATCATGTCCCATATGCATTTCAGCTCTCCGTGTCCGCAGGTTGTGAGTTCTTGCGCGCGACCTCTTCGGCAAGATACTCGGTCCAGGGTGTGCCAGTGAGGATCGCGGCTCGCGTTTGAGAGTAGATGGCTCTCAAAACTTGGATCCCTGTGGCATCGGCAAATGTGGTTTCCCGCAAATCAAGAGACAGTTTCTTCTGCGCTACAGCTGGAGCTTTTTCTTCCCAAAGGCGGCCAAGTTCGGCAGCCCAAGGTCCGGCGACGCGCCCTTCCAGCTTGATGACGATCGCGTTCGAGTTTTCCTGAAAGTAGATTCGAAGCACTTGCTGGCTCGTCCTGCGCCATGCCTGTGATAAGGCACGGCGCGTGCCAAACTCGCGATGCGGAACCCCAGCGCCTGCATCGCGCTGAAATTAAACGATCTGCTTTTGCGGGATCGCAGCGGTTGCAGGTGATGCTGCGCGCTGCGTGACGAAGTGACGATGACGGCATTTCGTCACGGAGACTACATGTAGTCGCCGCGCTCGATTCCGAACTTCTTGATTTTGGAGTTGAGCGTGGTGCGTTTGAGGCCTAGCCGCTTGGCTGCGCCGCCGGGTCCGCCGATGATGCCCTTGGCCTCGCGGAGCGCGCGCACAATGTGATCGCGCTCGGCCGCGTGCAGGGTGGGATTGGCCGTTGCGGATGCGCTTTCTTCTTCCTCTTCCATGGCTTCGAGCTCGGCAAGGGGCACATGGAGTACAGGCCCGCGGGACAGAATTACGGCGCGCTCCAGAAAGTTTTCGAGCTCGCGAATATTGCCCGGCCACTTCCAGGCCACCAGCGCCGCCATCGCCTCGGGCGGGATGGTTTCAATGGTTTTGCCCATGCGGCGGGCGTGGCGTGAGACAAAGTGGCGCACCAGGATTGGAATGTCGGCGGCGCGCTCGCGCAAGGACGGGGCGAAGACAGGGAAGACCTTGAGGCGATAGAAGAGGTCGCTGCGGAATTGCTTCTCGGCGACCATCTTGGCCAGATCGCGATTGGTGGCGGCGATGAGGCGCACATTGACGGGGATTGGCCGCGTTCCGCCCAAGCGCTCGAATTCGCGCTCCTGCAAAGCGCGCAGCAATTTAGGCTGCAGGTCGAGGGCCAGCTCGCCCACTTCGTCGAGAAAGAGCGTGCCCTCGTTGGCCAGCTCGAGACGGCCGATCTTGCGCGCGATGGCGCCGGTGAACGCGCCCTTCTCATGGCCGAAGAGTTCGCTTTCGAGCAGCCCTGCGGGGATGGCGGCGCAATTCAGCTTGATGAAGGTGCGTTCGCTGCGCGCGCTCAGCCGGTGGACGGCTCGCGCCAGCAGCTCTTTGCCAGTTCCGGTTTCGCCCTCAATAAGGACTGTCGCGTCGGTGGGCGCCACGGTCTCAATCTGCCGCAGTACATTACGCAGGCCGGTGCTTTCGCCCACAATGTCGTCGAAGCGGTGCTCGAGGTTGATCTCATCTTCAAGGTAGTGCTTTTCCTGGTCCAGCCGGTCGCGCAGCTCAGCAATGCGCCGGAATGCCATGGCGTTATCCACTGCCATCGCCACCTGCCCGGCAATTTGCACCAGCATCTCCAGTTCGCGCTGCCCAAAACTCCCCTCTTGCCTACTCACCACTGAGAGCGCTCCAAGTGCGTTGCCGTGATGAACGAGCGGAACCCAGCAACCCGACTGCATTCCCATTCGCTCGAGGTAAGCGAGCGTCTGGGGAGCATAGGATGCTTTGGCAGTACTTTCCAGCAGCACCGGCTCCCGCGTGCGAAACGCGATTCCAGAAAGTGAGCCATCGACGGGAACGCGCAATTCACCTGGAAAAGCTTCACTGCCCGGACCTCCGAGGAACTGCACCACCAGGTCGCCGGCCGCCTCGTCGTAAAGCACCAGGCCAGCGTTGTCGTGGGGAATCACCTCGCGTAGGGAGGCCGAAATCGCCTCCAGCAGTTTCTCTGCATCCATATTGGCCAGCAGCGCCCCGCTGAGCTGGAAGATCAGTGCCTCCTCCGCGCGCTTGCGGTCGGTCATGTCGCGCGTGACCTTGGCGAATCCCGTCACCTCGCCACTGCTGTCGCGGATCGCCGTGATGACGATGTTGGCCCAGAAGCGCGAACCATCCTTGCGCACACGCCAGGCTTCTTCCTCGACGCGCACCCTGGCCGCGGCTTGGCGCAGCAACTCGGCTGGGCGGCCGCGCTCCTGATCCTCCCCGGTGAAGAATCGCGAGAAGTGCAGGCCAAGCACTTCGTCCGCTTTGTAGCCCTTGATGCGCTCGGCGCCGGGGTTCCATGTGAGCACGTGGCCGTCCCGGTCGAGCAGATAAATGGCGTACTCGCCGATGCTCTCGACGATGGAGCGCAGCCGCAGATCGTTGAGCCGCAGCGCCTCCTGGGCGGCGCGTTGCTCGGTGGCGTCGCGGATAAACGTGACCACTGCCGGTCCGGATGCGGTCTGCATGGGCTTGAGCATGATGTCGACGGGGAATTCGGCGCCGTCCTTGCGCAGGCCGAAGAGATTGAGTGCGGCGCCCATCCGGCGGGTACGGGGATGGGCACTGTAGTTCTCGCGATGGCGCGGGTGGCCGCCGCGGAAACGCGCCGGCACCAGCATCTCGACGGGCTGGCCGATAAGCTCGTGGCTGGAGTAGCCGAACAGCTCTTCGGCGCGCGGATTCGCGGCACGCATCACACCACTGTTGTCGGTGACAAGGATGGCGTCCGGCGAAAACTCAAACAGCCGCTCGATCGTATTTTGGGCGAAGCCCAGCTCGGAGCTATTCTCAGCTGCCGCGCCCTGGCTGGGGGGATCCGAGGGGCACATGTTGTTCTACCGACCTTAGGTGAAAGGTACGCTCTAGACGGGCTTTACGCAATGCCAACGATGTGAACGCTCGGTGACTGTCTCGCGACGCGCGAGGCTCAGGAGTGCTTCGCCTGCTCAGCGAGGTAGGCGAGCCACTCGTCCATGCCCGCGCCGGTTTTGGCCGATGTCTCGAAGATGCGGATGCCGGGGCGAATCTCGTTGATGTTCTTGAGCGCGAGGTCGCGGTCGAAGGCGCAGGGAACCGCGAGATCGATCTTCGTAATCACGGCCGCATCGGACGAGTTGAATAGCCCCGGGTACTTGAGCGGCTTGTCCTCGCCCTCGGTCACGCTCAGCAGCGCGACGCGGATGCGTTCGCCCAGATCGTAGCTCGACGGGCACACCAGGTTGCCGACATTCTCGATAAAGAGGTAGTTGAGGCCTGCGAGCGAGACGCCTTCCCAGCCTTCGAGATGTTTTGTGACCATCTCTGCGTCAAGGTGGCAGATGCCGTGCGTGTTGATCTGGCGCACAGGCGCGCCGCTCGCCGCCAGGCGCCGCGCATCGTTATCGGTTTCAAGATCGCCCACCAAGGCTGCCGCGTCCGCACCGCGTGCGCGCAGTGCACGCAGAGTCAGCTCAAGAAACGCAGTCTTGCCCGTGCCAGGGCTCGAGACGAGGTTCAGCACAAGCACTCCAGCCGACGTAAAGCGCTGGCGCAGCCCTGCTGCCAGCTCATCGTTCTTCTTCAGGATTCCCCGCCGCAGCTCAACAATCCGGGTCGTCATATGTGCTCCTCCACCGGGTCCGGCTTGTCAGTTTCCGATTCCATGCGCTTCGATTCATTGGGCTCCGGTTCTTCCAGCTCAATCGATTCGATCTCGAGCTCGCGTCCCTGCCGAAGGTCAGCCGCCAGCTCGCCACAACGCGGACAGCGGAAACTCTGCACGCCCTCTAGTTCCGAATCAACGCCGCAAGCGTCGCAGTGCACGATCACGGGCAGCTTGTTAATCACCAACTTCGCGCCAGCAACGGGTGAACCTTCAGAGGCCAGTTCCCAGCAAAACTGAAGCGAGTCTTCAACGACCGACGCCAACGCGCCCACGCGCAGCCGCACCGCAATGACGCGCGCGCCAGGGTACGCGGAGGCCGACTCGGTGACCGCCTCCACAATGCTGGCCGCGATGGAAAGCTCATGCATCGATTCTTTCTGCAAGATACTACGCCTGCGTAGGCTTTGGCTGCGACCGCGCGCACACGTTGCGAACGGGCTCCTGAAGCTGAGCGCCAAAATGTAAAATAGTTGCAAAGGATCGTCCCCTTGCCAGGCACCTCCACGCACACCACCGGAACTGAATCGCGCCTTGCGCTCAGCGAGCTTGCGCCGGAGACGCTTCAATCCGAAATCCGCGCCATGACCACGGAATGCGACCGCATCGGCGGCATCAACCTGGCGCAGGGCGTTTGCGATACTCCGGTACCGGAAGTGGTGGAGGCGGCGGCGATCCAGGCCATTCGCGATGGGCAGAACATCTACACGCGCTGCGACGGCATTGCGCGATTGCGCGAGGCCATTGCAGCCAAGCAGCTGCGCGATTACGGCCTGACCTACGACGCCGACTGCGAAGTGATGGTAGCCTCCGGCGCGACTGCCGGCCTGCACGCCGCCGCAATGGCGCTGCTCAATCCGGGCGACGAAGTGCTCGTTTTCGAGCCGTTTTACGGCTACCATGTGCATACGCTCGACTCGTTGCGTGTGAATCCGGTGCTTGTCGCGCTTGCCGAGCCGGACTGGCAGCTGGACATGGATGCAATGCGAGCCGCGGTAACCGCGCGCACCCGCGCCATCTTGCTCAACACTCCCGGTAATCCCAGCGGGAAGATCTTCACGCTGCCTGAGCTCGAAGCCGTAACCCAACTTGCCATCGAGCGCGATCAGTTCCTGATCACAGACGAGATTTACGAGTATTTCGTCTACGATGGCGCGCGGCACATCTGTCCGGCCACGCTGCCCGGCATGCGTGAACGCACGATTGTGCTTTCTGGTTTCAGCAAGACGTTTTCGATCACCGGCTGGCGCATCGGTTATGCCACGGCGGACGCGCGATGGATGCCCACGATGGGCCACTTCCACGACTTGACCTACGTATGCGCGCCCGTGCCGCTGCAGGTCGGCGCTGCCGCGGGCCTGGAGGAGTTGCCGCAGAGCTTCTACTCGCAATTGGCCGCCGATCATCAATCGAAGCGTGGCCGGCTGCTCGCGGCCCTCAGGGACGCTGGCATGGAAGCCTCTGCTCCTCCCGGCGCCTACTACATCTTGGCCATCACCGAGCACCTGCCCGGCAAAACTGCCGCGGAAAAAGCACGCAACCTGCTGCGCTCGACCGGCGTGGCCGCCGTGGCCGGATCGGCGTTCTTCCGCGAGGGACGCGGAGAAAATTTGCTTCGCTTCTGCTTTGCCAAACAAGATTCCGAGCTGGACGAGGCCTGCGAGCGGCTGCGGAAGCTGTAAACGCGCTTCGGTAAAGACCCTAAGATCCGGCCTGCGCAGCTAGCCAGTTCTTCAGATTTGGTTCCTGAAGGCGGCGCAGCTCAACGCAACTGTCAATGTTCTCAAGCGCATGCTTCAGAGCCACGTCAGAGGCGGGAACCGGGTGAGCGGCGAAGAAGCTTTTCACGTCGTCGCGTGCCTCGGCGGTGCAGAAGCTTCCGGTATGGCTCACCAAATCCGCGCCAAGATCGGTGGTCAGGTCAGCCTGCACCTGATCCCAATGCGTTTTGATGAAGTTCCACGTCGCGTCGCGGTTCTCGGGGATCTGGAGACCGATGGCCAACTGAATCGCGGCGTCCTGGTTGCGCACCTTGCTTGAAACCGAGTATTCCAGTGCACGCTCAAGCAACGCGGGATTGTCAAACTGAACCAGCAGTCGTAATGCGCTCTCCTGAAGGTCGGGATCGGTCGAGGCTTCATATACCTTCTGCAATCGGTCAAAGAGCGCGGCATCGCCGTTCTCCGCGGCGGCTTCAAGAGCGGCCTGCCCAAGCGTTGGATCGACGGAAGCAGGATTATCAAGGAACCGATCGGCAGTTTTGCGCGCCTCGGCAGAGATAGCGGGGTCGTTGGCATGATCGACGAGCAGGGCGAGAAGCTGCGCGCGCAACTCAAGCGTGTTAGGCGGGTCACCTGGTGCGGGAGGGCCGAGTTTCGCGTACTCGGGAGCAAAGTTGCGGCTCACCCACACTGCCAGCTCGTCGCGCTCTTCCTTCGTCGATGCCACTTTGTCGGCGATAGTTCCCAGCAACCCCGTCGTGTTCGAAAAGACTTCGGCGTTTGGATCGGACTTGAGAGCAGCCACTAGATTCAGATAGTCGCCCACGGTGGCTTTGTTGGCATGCACCTGCGCCCACTCGTCACCGGCGAGGCTGATGCGCTCCGAGGGCGTCAAAGCCGATTCAGCGTGAGCGACTAGGTCCGCATACTGCGCCGGCGCGTATGCGCTGCGGTAATAGCCCTTGCCGCCCGCATTGGCAAAGAAGAGGCCTGTTGCCGGTACCTTTACGCTGGAAGTCTCGGGCGTCACGAGTTCGCAGTCCGGGGCATCCGCGGCCGTGAAGCACACGGGCAGCGTCCACTTTTGCCCGGGATCGGGCGTGATGCTGGGGCTGAGGAAGAATCGCCTCTGCTCAACAGGGACATCACCATTTGCCGTCAAGCCGAAGGTGAGGTGCGGCTCGCCCGGCTGCGCTACGAGCGACTCCATGATCTTGTCCACCGGTTTGTGGCTCGTTGCCGTCTGCGCGTTCCAAAAGTCTTCCGCAGTGGCGTTGCCGTATTCATGCGCGGCCAAGTAGGCATGCACACCCTTGCGGAAAGTTTCTTCACCCAGGTAGTTCTCGACCATCAGAAGCACGTCGCTGGCCTTGCCATAGGCGATGCCGTCGAACATCTGATCGATCTCGTCCGGCGTATCGGCCTTGGCGCGAATGGCGCGCGTGGTAGGCTCCGCGTCGATGTTGAGGGTGTCCTGTTCATCGCCGGCTACCACTTCGGGAATGTTCCACTCGGGATGCATCGCAGCCACGGGTTTGTTTTCCATCCAGGTGGCAAAGCCTTCGTTGAGCCAGATGTTGTCCCACCATTGCATGGTGACAAGATCTCCGAACCACTGGTGCGCCATTTCATGCGCAACGACGAGCCCGACTTCCCGTTTTTCGGCGACGGTAGCAGTCCTGGGATCGAGTAGGAGGTCGGTTTCGCGGTACGTGATAGCGCCGAAATTCTCCATAGCGCCGGCTTCGAAGTCAGGAATGGCGATGAGGTCGAGCTTCTTGAGCGGGTAATGAATGCCGAAGTAGTCGTCGTAGTAATGCAGGACGAACTTGGCAACATTGAGCGCGTAGGGCGTGAACGCGACCTTGTCGGGCGTTGCGCAGACGCGAATGTCCACGTTGTCCTGGCGCCCGCCGGTGCACTGGAAGCCGCCCACGAGGAAGGCGACGAGATAGGTGGACATTTTGGGTGTGGTTCCGAAGACCAGCGTATGCTTGTTTGCGCCTGGGCCTGGCGTATCGGCCGCGATGGGAGTGTTTGAGATCGCGGTATCGGCAGCGTCGATTACCAGCGAGACGTCGTAGCTGGCCTTGAAGGCTGGCTCGTCAAAGCAGGGAAAGGCGCGACGCGCGTCGGTGGCTTCGAATTGGGTAACGGCGTAGTTGCGGCGCGCGGTTTTTGACAGATAAAAGCCACGTAGCTCGTTATTCAGGGTTCCGGTGTAACGGATTTTGATAGTGGCATTGCCGGCAGGAACGGTGTTGGTAAACGTGAACGTAGCCTGCTGCTTTTTTGCGTCGAGGCTCACCGTGCCCGTCTGCTGCGAGCCGTTGGAAACGATGGTCACTGACTGGAAGGCAATCTCAATGGCGTTCAGAGTAACTGAGTTCGTGGCCTGGCTGATGTTTACTTCGATCGCTTCCTCGCCGGAGAAAGTTGCGGCTTTGAGGTTGGGCGTGAGCTTGAGCGTGTAATGAGTGGGAATGACCGTGGTGGGTAGGCGCTGGCCTAGAGCGGTCCAGGGAGAGAACAAAAGAAGAACGGCAAGAGCGGCTGCGGCGCCGAAAATCGCGCGCGCGGAAAAATAAGAAAAGGAAAGCCTCATTGAGATTCCTCGCAAGTTGCGGTGCGGAGCGGAAGGACGATCTTCGCTCGACCGCCGGCGACATTTTCGATCCAGCTGCCTGCGGTGAATCCTCGAGTGGCCGGCCTCTTGATTCTTACATAACGCGTGCGTCGATCCGCGCCGGGGCCAGCTTCGGCGAGATTGCATGGATGATGATCAGGGCCAGCGGATAGGCAAGGCACGCAGTGACAAACAGCGGCACGTAACTATGGGTCAGTCCGACGATGTAGCCGGTTGCCAACTGAAACAGCACGCCGCCGATGGCGCCTGCCATTCCGCCGATACCGATCACGCTGCCGACGGCGGCCTTGGGAAACAGATCGGAGGGCAGCGTAAAGAGATTGGCGGACCATCCCTGGTGCGCAGCGGTGGCAATGCCCACTACGGCCACCACGAGCCAAAGGTGATGGAGGTAGGGGGCAATAAAGACGGGCAGTACGCAGAGGGCGCAGATCAACAAAGCGGTCTTGCGGGCGAGATTCGCGCTCTTTCCTCGGCTCAACAGAGCGGAAGAAATCCATCCGCCGCCGATGCTGCCTACAGTCGAGATGCTGTACACGATCACAAGCGGAAGCCGGTTCGATGACAGGCTCAGGCCGAAAGTGGTTTGCAGGTAACGCGGCAACCAGAAAAGATAGAACCACCAAATCGGGTCGGTGAGGAACTTGCCGATGGCGAAGACCCAGGTTTCCTTGATGGGCAGGAGATTGCTCCATGGGACGGATTCAATCTTCTCCACCGGATCGCTCAGGATCAGCTCCAACTCGCCTTTGGAAACGCTGGGGTGCTGTTCGGGCCGGCGGTAGAGCAGTAGCCAAGCGGCCAACCAGACCAGGCCCATTGCGCCGGTGACCACAAATGCTCCGCGCCAACTAAACATGGCGACGAGAAACGGCACAATCAGCGGGACCGCGATGTTTCCAATATTAGCGCCGGAATTGAAGATCCCGGTGGCCAGCGCGCGCTCCCTTTTGGGAAACCACTCAGCCACCGTCTTGATGCAGGCAGGGAAGTTCGCCGCCTCGCCCAGCCCGAGCAGAAACATGGCCACGGCGAATGTAATGACTGAAAATGCCAAGCCCGGCAGCATGGCCGCGACGCTCCACAGGCAGATGGCAATCGCGAAAGCTTTTCTCGTGCCCAGCTTGTCGGTAAGGCCGCCGGCCACCACCATGCCGATGGCGTAAGCCGCCTGGAACGCAGCGAGGATGTAGCCGTATTTGATGCTGTTGAGTCCGGGGATCACAGTTTCGAGGAATTTCTCGAGGTAGGCGATGACTCCGCGGTCGACGTAGGCGATAACCGTGGCGAGGAAGAGAAGGGCGCAGATTACCCAGCGCAGGTGCGACATTTTCCCGGCCGGAGCCAAATTCGCGGGAGAAGCCATGGATTCAGAACCTTGAACGGTCATTTGGTGCGGCACCGTCTGGGGGCCAAAGAGGTCCGACCAATTATAACGGCGAGACGTAGCAACAGACAGGCCGCAACTTTGGGTCGGCGTCAGCGCGGGGCTTTTCGATTCGGCCGCATCGAGTCGAGCAGCAGGAGGCAGGCGCCGGTGACGACTGAAGAGTCGGCCACGTTGAAATCGGGCCAGTGGTAGGCGAAGATGTGGACCTCAATAAAGTCGATGACCGAGCCGTAAACGATGCGGTCGTGCACATTGCCGAGCGCTCCGCCGAGGATGAGCGCGAGGGCGATCGTCGTGAGTGTGAGGTGGTCGCCGAGGCGGACTAAAACAATCAAGATGACAAACGCAGCGGCCATCGTGAACGCGACCAGGGCCCAGCGAACGACGTGCGGCGAAGCAGTATCGGCAAACAGCGAAAATGCCGCGCCTTCGTTTGTCCAATGAGTGATGCGCAGGAAGCGCGGGATGACCGGAATCGCTCCGCCGAGCGGGATATGCAGGGAGACCCACGTCTTGGTCCCACGGTCAGCAATGATGACCAGCGCCGAGATGAGCAGCAACCAGAACAAGCGGCGCGGCCGCGGCCAGTTTGTTAGCCAGCTCACTGGTTGACCTCCGCGCCACTTTGGGGTGGTTCGATGCGCATCTCGTGCAACGCCGCCTGGCAGCGCGTGCAAACGTCGTTCCAGATGCCGTAGCTGGAGACTTCGGGCATGAAGTTCCAGCAGCGCGCGCATTTGTGGCCGGAGGCGGGACGAACGACGAAACGAAAGTTACCGACCTCATACCTTATTATTTTTTTGAGTTGCGGGGCGAAATCATCCGGGGGGAAGCTGTCGTTGGTTCGTTCAACGACAACGACGTCTGAAACGTTGAGTACCTCTTTAAGGGCACCTTCGTATTTGCAAAGAAGGGCCAAGTCGTCTTCTGCCGTGGATATCAGTATGTCCGCTTCAAGAGCTTTTCCGATCAGCTTTTGATTTCGCGCGGCTTCAAGAGCTTGCAGCGCATGATCTCTCACATGCAAGAGGCGGTTCCACTCCTTTAGCAATTCTTCAGGGGCCTCAGAGAAGATCTCCTCCGGCTTCGGAAACAGCGCGAGGTGCACGCTGATCGGGCGGCCTTCAACCGCGGGCAGGTGTTCCCAGATTTCGTCGGCGGTAAAGGTGAGGATGGGTGCGACCAGCCGGACAAGCGCCTCGGTGATTTGCCAAAGCACGGTCTGCGCGGATCGGCGCGCTTGGCTTGTGGGCGCGAAGGTGTACATGCGGTCTTTGAGCACGTCGAGATAAAAGGAGCTCAGGTCCACGATGGCAAACTCATTCACGGCCTGGTAAACGCGGTGAAACTCGAATGCTCCGTACCAGCCCGTTTTGCCATCCGGTCCAACAATCTTCTCAGTAAGCTCGCGCGTGCGGGCCAGCATGTAGCGGTCGAGCGGCAGCAGCTCGGCCTCGGGCACGCGGTCGCGCGCCGGAACAAAGCCATGCAGATTCCCCAGCAGGAAACGAAAAGTATTTCGCAGCTTTTTGTAGAGCTCAGCGCAGCGCTGCATCAGGTTTTCGCTGGCGGCCATGTCTTCGCGGAAATCGACAGACGCGACCCAGAGGCGAACGATCTCGCCTCCCATCCGGTTGGCGATGTCTACAGGATCGACGCCGTTGCCGAGCGACTTCGACATGGCGCGGCCCTGTTCGTCCAGCGTCCAGCCGGCCGTGGCCACGTGGGAATAGGGTGCGCGGCCGCGCAGCGCGACTGAGGTCAGCAGCGACGAGTGGAACCATCCGCGATGCTGATCGCCGCCCTCGAGATAGAGGACCTCTCGAGCGGCCTCCGGGCCGCCCCCACTTTGGAAGGCTTTATATGCCGCACTCAGGTCCGGGTCCGACTCGCAGACGGCGAGCCAGCTCACGCCGGCGTCGAGCCAAACGTCGAGAATGTCGGTTTCCTTGCGGAACTTAGCGCCACCGCAATGAGCGCAAACCGAGCCCTCAGGCAGCAATGCATCCGCGGCGGGCGTGCGCCAAGCCTCGATGCCCTCGCGCTCGACGAGGGAGACGACCGCGCGGTTCAGTTCCGGGGAGATGATCGGCTGGTTGCACTGCTCGCACAGGAAAACCGCAATGGGCACGTCCCAGATCTTCTGCCGGCTGATGCACCAGTCGGGGCGCGTGGCGATCATATTGGTGATACGCACCTTCCCCCAGGCCGGATCCCAGACCACCTTGTCGATCTCCTCGATAGCGAGTTGGCGAAAAGTGGTTTCAGAGCCGTCGGCGCGGCGCACCGGGGTTTCCATGCCGATGAACCATTGCTCCGTGGCGCGGAAGATTACCGGCTTGTGGCAGCGCCAGCAGTGGGGATAGGAGTGCTCAAGTTGAGAGCCGCCCAGCAGCGCGCCGCGTTCTTCGAGCATGGCGACGATGACCGGATTCGCCTTCCACACGGTCAGACCGTCGTAAGCCGGTGGCTGGGCACTATGCCAGGAATCCGGATCGAAGTGGATGTGTCCGCCGGCATCGACGCGGGAAGTCGGGTCGAGGCCGTAGCGCTGGCCGGTCAAGAAGTCGTCGGCGCCGTGGGAGGGTGCGGTGTGGACCGCGCCAGTGCCTGTGTCGGCCGTAACGTAGGTGGCCAGCACGCCCAGGATCGACCGCTCAAGGAACGGATGCTGGAAAGTGACGCGGTCGAGGACGGCTCCCTTGAAGCGGGCGAGCTCTTTGGTGGGGCCGAGCTTGCAGGCTGCGGCCACTTGCTCGGCCAGTGCAGCGGCCACGAAGTAGACTTCGCCGGATTCGACTTCCAGCGCCACGTAATCGAAATCAGGGTGGAATGCCACGGCCAGCGACGCGGGCAGCGTCCAAGGGGTGGTAGTCCAGATGATGGTCGAAACCTGCCGCCCGGCAAGCGCGGGCGCAATGGCGGCTGGATCGGACGTCAGCCGGTAGCGCACGTAAATCGACGGGCTGGTGTGGTTCTCGTACTCGACTTCTGCCTCGGCCAGCGTTGTGCGGTCGTGGATGCACCAGTAAACCGGTTTGAGCCCGCGGTAGACGAAGCCTTTTTCGAGGAAGCCATAGAACGCCTCAAGAGTGCGGGCCTCGTAATCGTGTGTCATGGTTTTATAGGGCTTGTCCCAACGCCCGAAGCAGCCAATGCGCTCAAATTGCGCGGTCTGCATGTCGACATACTTCTGCGCGTAGGCACGGCAGGCCTTGAATATCTCCGCCACCGGCAACTCCAGCCTTTTGCGGCCAAGCTGCTCTTCCACTTTGATCTCGATCGGCAACCCGTGGCAGTCGTAGCCGGGGACAAAGGGGGCGTCGAACCCGGCCATGGTTTTGGACTTGACCACGAAGTCCTTGAGGCCCTTGTTGAGGGCATGGCCCAGGTGGATGGGCCCGTTGGCGTAGGGAGGGCCGTCGTGCAGCAGGTAGACAGGCCGTCCGCGGCCGGCTTTG
This sequence comes from Acidobacteriaceae bacterium, assembly GCA_003138515.1. GTDB lineage: Bacteria > Acidobacteriota > Terriglobia > Terriglobales > Acidobacteriaceae > Telmatobacter. The sequence goes on from PLGG01000035.1 coordinate 46,811, forward strand.
CGCATCTCTTCATAGAGACGGAGCTCGGTCCATCGGGCCAGCCGAAGCGGCTCATTCTGCGGCAGATTGGCTTTCATTGCGAAGGCGGTTTGAGGCAGGGTAAGGGTCGCCTTCAACTCCGGCGCAGGGGACATCGGGACTCCGTTCAAGGATGCAAACTTGTTCAAGAATCAGTGTAAACAAAGAGGGGCCATTTTTCCCGGTAACAAACCGAACCCGGCAACCGTCTATTGCGTATGGAAGTCCTGAAGCTGGTGGACTATGAGAAATCGGAGGCCGGATCTGAAGGCGGTTTGGGAGCCGAGACAAACGTTGGCGCGTTCAAGCATAATGGATTGATGGGCCTGTTGACGGACGAGCTCGCGTCCGGGCAGGCAGGAACGGCCGGGAAGAGCGCCGGAGAGAAGGCAAGCGATCAATACATGACACCGGACATGACACCGGAAGAAAAGGGCGACCAGGGAGCTTCGGTTCCAGTGACCGGCCATGAGCTGGACTCTTTCCTTGGGAAGGCTTTCCAGGAGGAGCCCATTTGGGCAAGCCTCTGGGAGCGCATCCAGGACGTGTTTTTCCCGGTCAAGCTGCCGCCCCTGGAGCTGACCTCGAAGCCTATTCCGGTACCGGACCGGATGGCCGTGAAGGCAAATCCGTGGGCCATCGGAATCTCGACGACCTTTAACATTACCATCCTGCTGCTGGCAATCTGGCTGGGCATTCGCGCGATCAACAACATCGTGAATCCAACCGTGCAGGCGACGAATATCGATGTCGGCGATTACAAAATGCCCAAGTCCGACACACTGGCCGGCGGCGGTGGCGGCGGTGGCGACCGAAGCATTATTGAAGCTAACAAGGGCAAGCTGCCGGAGCGGGCGAAGGATACGATAACGCCTCCGCAACCACAAACGATTGAAAAGCCCAAGCTGCCCGATCCTCCGACGATCAACGTGCAAAAGAACATTCAACTGCCCGACAACATGAATATGCCGATGATCGGCATGAAACAGTCGGCCAATGTGACTTTGGCCTCTGCAGGCGGTGGAAACGGCGCAGGCATGGGAACCGGCAGCGGCGGCGGCATGGGGCCGGGAGGCGGGAACGGATACGGCCCGGGGTATGGCGGCAACGCGGGCGGCGGCGTGTACCAGGTGGGCGGCAGAATCTCGCTGCCCGTTCTAGTCGTTCAGCCAGAGGCGGAGTTCTCCGACGAGGCGCGGCGCGCGAAATACCAGGGTCTTTGCCTGATCGGGCTGATTGTCGACGCACAGGGCAATCCGCAGAATGTTCATGTCGTCCGTGCTCTCGGTATGGGGCTGGACGAGAAGGCGATGGAAGCGGTGCGGCAATACAAGTTCAAACCGGCCATGAAGGACGGAAAGACGCCTGTCCCGGTTGAGCTTACCATCGAGGTCAACTTCCGGCTCTACTGACGGGTCAAACTACCTAATGAACGGAAGAGCAGAGCGCAAGCGGCTCCGCTTTTCTTATGGGATCAACCAATCGCCATCATCTTCAAGTAGCTCTTTCATCGCGGCGCAATCGGCCGGCGCATGCGAAGAGGGCGCCACGTCATGACCGTCAACGTCCGGACCGTCTAGCGCGCGCATCACGGTCACAAATTTCTGGTTGGTCTTCATGGCTTCGTCGTGGCATTTCTTGGCCACGGCCATCAGTTGCTCCCACGTGCCCTCGAGTACTTCACCTTTGTTCTTTGTCTGATGGTAGAGGCCGCTGGCGTCGATAATCTTTGCGAGGTCGACGGTACTGTCGCTTGCATGATGGGCCTTGCCCTTGGGCAGCACACTCAACTCGAGAAGCATCCAAACACCCCTTCTTAGTCTTCCTCTTTAGCTGATACATCGAGCCGCGACGCGACACCGTGATTTGGCATACACGCGCGTGTGACAACACTCACGGTCATCAATGCCCACTTAGCGAAACTCTATCGTTGGCCGTCCCTTCTGCTGGCACGTCAGGCTGGTTTTGCGAGGGACAAAGGAAAGGATGCGATATGGCAGGACCGGCAGTGATGGAAGTTACACACGAGGCGGGAGTAGAGCATCGGGTTGCGTTTGACCTGGCGGAGTTGACCAGGATGTACGACTTCTCCGGACGAACTGTCGCCATCACTGGCGGCGCGGGCATTCTGGGCAGCGAAATCGCCGGCGCGCTGGCCGGATGCGGCGCTCAGGTTGCAATTCTCGACGTGAATCCGGAGGCAGGCAAGGCTGCCGTCGAACGGATGGGCGAGCAGGGCGAGCACGTTTCGGTCTTCCAGTGCGACGTGCTCAACCGCGACAGTGTGGCGCAGACCGCGCAGGAAGTTGTCGGCCGTCTGGGGGGCCTCGATTGCCTGGTGAATGGCGCCGGAGGCAACAAGCCCCAGGCCACGACCGGCAGCGAGCTGAAATTCTTCGATCTGCCTGCCGACGCGCTGCGTTGGGTATTCGAGCTGAACATCCTGGGCACGATTCTGCCCAGCCAGGCTTTCGGCAAGATCATGGCCGCACAGGGTTACGGGACCATCCTCAACATTTCTTCAATGAACTCATTCAGGCCGCTCACACGCATCCCGGCGTATTCGGCTGCCAAGGCCGCGGTGAGCAATTTTACGCAGTGGCTGGCCGTGCACATGGCGCAGGAGTACTCGCCGAAGATTCGCGTAAACGCGGTGGCGCCGGGATTCTTCCTCACCGACCAGAATCGCTTCCTGCTGCTGGATAAAGAGACGGGCGAGTTAAGCGCGCGCGGCAAGTCGATCATCAGCCACACGCCCATGGCGCGCTTTGGCGAGCCGGGAGATTTGTTCGGCGCGGTGCTCTGGCTGCTCTCGCCAGCTTCGGAGTTCGTCACCGGAGTCGTCGTTCCCGTAGACGGCGGCTTCTCGGCGTTCAGCGGCGTGTGAGAACCCGACGCCGCGCAACAAGCGCAGAAGCGGCTCCGAGCATTAAGGTGGTTTTCCTGGGTGAGAAGTGGTGCGCCCGGAGAGATTCGAACTCCCGACCTACTGATTCGTAGTCAGTCGCTCTATCCAGCTGAGCTACGGGCGCACACGCGCGGGCTTCAGGGCGAAACCCGAGGGACGAACCTTTGTCAGAGTATCAAGGCCGGAGAGGCAGTGCAAGGCCAGGGCGGCGGCGCAAAGTTCGACCGCCGGTGCAACGGATCTACACCGTTGGTGGGAGCACTGCGGCCGGAGCCGGCGCGGGAAGGAGCGGCTCACCCTCGGCGATGTCTGGGGCAATGTCGAGCCCAGCCTCGCGGACGAGCTTGGTTACGGCGGCGGCGTTGAGGCGAGTGGCGTCATATTCGATTCTTAGGGTGCGGGCGGCCCGGTCGAAGCCGAGCTGCCGGATGCCGTAAACATCGCGCGCGTGGGCCAGCGCCAGCGCAACCTGCTCCGTGGGCGGCGTGGCGTAGCGATAGACAATCTCCACCGTGGTCATGAGAACAGGATAGCAAGAAGTGAAGCGCAGGATTTTCGCGCTTAGAGGCTCTTGAGATAGGAAACAATCTCGGGGCTGGTCCACTCCTGAGGCCCGATGAACTTGCGGCGGACAATTCCCTGGCGGTCGATGACGTAGGTCTCCGGCCACATATCCGTGTGATAGAGCTTAGCGGCTGACTGGGTGGGGTCAAAGACGGTGATGAGGTCGACGTGATCGCGAACGATGAAGTTCGAATAGGCGGCGCGATCGTCGTCGATGCTGACCGCGAGAATGGCGAAATTGGGCTGTTCATGGTGGAGCGCGAGGAGCGAAGGCATTTCCTCGACGCACGGCATGCACCAGGAAGCCCAAAAGTTGAGCAGGACAACCTGACCGCGGTAGCTGGCAAGATGGACGGTGGACGTGCCGTCGGAGACGGTGAAGTCGGGCGCGGCCTTGCCGGTTTGCGCGGGATGCGAACCGCGGTTGCACGCGGACAGAAGGGCTAAACCAAACAAGAGCGCCAGGATGAGGCCACGAGGGAACCGCACGTCCTTATAATACGGAGCGAGAGGGCGGGAAGAAAACGGTACGGCACGATGAGCAAGGATGAGCCGAAGCGGAATAGGAGCGGCAGTTGGACGCCGGTGCTGGGCCTGGCCGATCCTGCCGAGGGCACGCCTCCGGCTGCGGACTGGCGCGAGTGGGCCGGCAAAACCGCCCCGGGAACCGTCTTCGACCAACCCGAGCCGGAGGAACTGATCGAGCTGACGGTGATCGTTCCGGCACGGAACGAGCAGGACTGCCTGGGAGAGTGCCTGAAGTCGCTGGTCAGCCAATCGGAAGAAATCTTCGCGCTGGGTCGCGACTGGGAGCTGATCGTCGTTGACGATCACTCGACTGACAGAACAGCCGAAATCGCGCGCGGATTTGGCGGCGTCACGTTGCTCGATGCGGGCAAGATCGAGGCTGGATGGACAGGGAAGTCCAACGCGGTTTGGACGGCGGCCCGGCGCGCGCGGGGCCGCTGGCTGCTGTTTACCGATGCCGATACGGTGCACGAGCCGGGCGACCTGCGCAGGGCGATGCACGAGGCCGAGCGGCACAAGGTCGGCATGTTGAGCTACTCGCCGCGGCAAATCGTCCGCGGGCTGGCTCAGCGCTCGCTCATGCCGCTGGTTTTTTGTGAATTGGCGCTGGCCTATCCGCCTTCCAAGGTCTCTGACCCCGCGCAGCGCATCGCCGCGGCCAACGGCCAGTTCCTGCTGGTGGAGCGGGAGGCCTATCGTAAGCTCGGTGGCCACCCCAGCGTGGCCGGCAAGGTACTGGAAGACGTGGAATTGGCGTTCCTGGCCAAGCGGCGCAAAGTGGGGCTGCGCTTCCGTTATGCCGACGATGCTGTCTCCGCCCGCATGTACCGCAGCACGGCGGCGATGATCGAGAGCTGGACCAAGAACCTGAAGCTGCTCTTCAACAACGCGCTCCTGCTGGCCCTTTTCAGGGCTCTGGACTTTGCGCTGCTCTTCGGGCTGCCGATCCTGGCCTACAAGTTGTGGAACGCGCGGTTGGGCGCGCATGCGCTCGAGTGGCTTGGCGCGGGATGGGTCCTGGCGCTGCTTTGGCTGCGCACACTCTTCCGGTTCTATGCGCGGGTGGCGAAGTCGAACTTTCCTTTTCAGGATTGCGCGCTGGCGCCCCTGGGTCTGCCGCTCTTTGTGGCGCTGCTCTATCGAAGCTGGTTCCAGCACCGCATCCTGAAGCGCGTAAGCTGGAAGGGGCGGAGTTACCCGTCGTAGAAGGCGGGCCAGTGGCGACTTTTGAGCGGATCGTGAACCATAGGCGGATTCTTCGATCCCGCGCAAATTCATCTCGGCTCCGTGAAACCTTTGCCAAGCTCTGGAATCTCTTAAGTGAGGGCAGGAATGGTCTTTTTGACGCGGCGGGCGACATTTTCCGCATCGCATTACTACTGGAATGAGGCTTGGCCCGCGGAAGAAAACGAGCGCGTCTTCGGGCGTTGCGCCAATCGCAACGGGCACGGGCACAATTACACGCTGGAGGTGACGGTGGCTGGCGAGCTGGACCCAGTGACCGGCTTCGTCGTCGATCTCAAATGGCTCAAGGGCGTGATGGAACAGGAAGTTCTGGCAGCATACGACCACAAGCACCTGAATCTCGATGTACCGGAGTTCAAGCACGTAATTCCGACGACGGAGAATATCGCGATCGCAACGTGGAAGCGGCTGGAGCCGGTTGTGACCGTAGCGGGTGGAGCGCGCCTGAGCCGTATTCGCGTCTATGAGACGCCGGAGATCTTTGCCGAATACAGAGGTGAAGCGTGAGAGGATACTTCGGCCGCCGCTACATGCTCAGCGCCAGCCACCGGCTGCACTCGCCGGCTCTCAGTGCGGAGGCAAACCGCAAGGCCTATGGCAAGTGCAACAACGAACACGGCCACGGTCACAATTATTTCGTTGAGGTCTTGGTGGGCGGCGCGGTGGATGCGGAGACGGGAATGGTTGTGGATCTGGTGGCGCTCGATGACAAAGTGCGGGTGCAAGTGCTGGAAAGGTTCGACCATGGCAACCTGAATCTCGATCCGCTGTTTACCGATCGCGTTCCCACAACGGAGAATTTCTGTAAGGCGATCTTTGAGTTGTTGCACGATACGTTGCCGGCGGGCGAGCTGGTGCATGTCCGCGTGGAAGAGACGGAAAACAATTTCTTTGAGTGTTCGGCGAGAGGATAAAAGACGATGGCGCATCCAATAGCGGTAAGCAAGCCGGTTCGCGGGGCAATTGAGGTCGACGAAGGACTGAGCAGTTTCAGCACGCAGGAGATGTACCGCGAAATCTTGAGCCGCCTGGGCGAGGATCCTGACCGCGACGGCCTGCGCTCGACTCCGGAGCGCGTTGAAAAGGCAATGACCTTCCTCACCAAGGGCTACGATCAGGACCCGGCGAGTGTTCTGCACGGGGCAATGTTCGACGTGGAATACGATGAGATGGTCATCGTCAAGGACATCGAGATGTTCTCGCTTTGCGAGCATCACATGCTGCCCTTCTTCGGCAAGGTGCATGTGGCCTATATTCCCAAAAAGAAGGTCATTGGTCTCAGCAAGATTCCGCGGCTAGTGGAGGTATTCGCGCGGCGCCTGCAGGTGCAGGAGCGGCTGACGCGGCAGATTGCCGACTCCATTCAGGAAGCTATTGCACCGCAGGGCGTAGGCGTGGTCATCGAGGCGCGGCATCTGTGCATGATGATGCGCGGCATCGAGAAGCAGAATTCGTCCACGGTGACCAGCGCCATGGTGGGCTGCTTCCGGCAAAAGGAGACGCGCGCGGAGTTTCTATCGCTGGTGCGGCAGCCGGGCACGGGGATCGTCTGACGCGCAAGCGACGTTCTGCCGCCAATTCTTCGATTGCCGCCTCAAACTCCCTGGGCGAACGGCACCGTCAGATACTTTCCTCGCAACGAGTTCGCGGCTGTGAGCGCCTGGTTGAATCTTCGCCTGCCCGTCTCGCAAATTCGCGTCAACAGCTTGCCGTCCCGTTCCATGTTCAGCAGTTCCCGCGCAATTTCTTCCAATTGCTGCCAGTCGTGCCAGTCGCCGATGCGGCGATGCGCGTTTCCCAGCGTCTCCACCAGGCCGGAATCGGCGTCGGCTGAAAGCTGCAGGATGTAACGGAGTTCCTTCACCTTGAGCCGGAAGGCGTGGATGTTCTCAGCGTTGAACGGCGGCCATTCGCCAAGTTCGCGGACAACTCTAATCGCCGCGGTGTGGACCCCTTCATGCGATTGGGCAGGCAATCCATTGAGGGATACAGCTTTTTTTCCAGGCGCCAGTTCGGCTCGAATGAACCTGGAGTACTGTTTCAGGTTTTCCCGCGCCAGGTCGCGCCGGCGACCGAGCACGCGCCGCAGCACCTCGGCGTTCTGCTTCCGCGCAATTTGCAGGTGCTCGAGCAGGCGGGTCAGGGAATCGCCGGCCACGTAACGCGCCAGCTTGCGCGCATTGACGATCATCACGTCCATTTCGCGCACGCCGCCTGCAGCCTTGCGTATTGGTTCAATCGATTTGAGGACGCGCCGCGATTCCTTGCCCTCCATCTGCGCCAGCACGGAGACGATCGCCTCAACGCGTCGCGTTGTCGTGCGCAGCTTGTGAACCTCCTCGGGTGGGGGATCGATGGGCAAGCTCTTGAGCGTCTTGCTCAGCTCCCGCACCGCCTTGCGCGCGCGTTCCAGTTCGTCTGCCATCTCTGCTTTCTAGCTTGGGGCGTCGGATGGTGGGTTGGCAAGGGTACTTCAGGCTACTAGAGTGTTGATGTGAACGGACTTCTTGTGATCGACAAGCCGGGCGGGATAACCAGCCACGATGTGGTGAACCGGCTGCGCCGCATCGCTGGGGAGCAATCAATTGGCCACCTCGGCACGCTGGACCCCATGGCCACCGGGGTTCTGCCGCTACTGATGGGCAGGTTCACGCGCCTGGCGCAGTACTTTTCCGCCGCCGAAAAAAGCTATACGGGAACCATTCGCTTCGGCTTCGCGACGGACACCTATGACGCTGAGGGCGAGCCTGCAGGACCTGACCGCTGGCGGGATGAAGCGGCAACGATAACGCTCGAACGGGTGCGCTCGGCCGCCGCGCGATTCCACGGCGAGATGGAGCAGATGCCGCCGCAGTTTTCCGCCAAAAAAGTCGACGGACAGCCCGCATACAAGCTTGCCCGCGAGGGCAAACCGGTTCAGTTGAGGCCTGCCCGGATTCGGATCGACGCTTTTGTGATTGAGGCCTTGGAAGGCCCCGAGGCCAGCTTCACCATTGACATCAGCTCCGGCGGTTATGTGCGCTCCGTGGCGCACGAGTTGGGGCGCGACCTGGGCTGTGGCGCGCACCTGAGCCGCTTGCGGCGCACGCGGGCGGCCGCCTTCACTCTGGCTGACGCGTACACGCTGGAGGAGCTTGAGGCGCTGGCCGGAAATGCCGAAGCGCTGGAGGGTTTGTGCATTCATCCGCGCGCTTTGCTGCCGGAAATGCCCGCCGTGACCGGCGACGGCCAGGCTCTGGGTCGTTTCCGCAACGGGGCGCAGGCTAATCTGCCGGAGTTCACAGCCGCTCCGCTGGTGAAGGTCTTCGCCGGGCCGCGTGAATTGGTCGGAATTGCCCGCAGAGTGGCAGGCACGCTTTTTCAGCCCGTCTTGGTGTTGGGGTAGTGTCAGGTGTCTGGGGTCAGGTGTCAGGAGTCGGCCATCGACAACAATACGGGACAGCAGATTTTTGAGGGGCGGCACCGTTTTGCAAGTGGCGGATGAATTACTGAACCCTGAACTCTGAAACCTGATCTCTGATCTCTGAACCATGTCTCTTCCCCCTTTTCCTCACTCCCGCCAGCCCTCTCGCCTTAAACTGGAGTTTCGCTGTCTTACAAGAAGGAGCAGTCTCGCCATGCCTTATCCCACGAATTATCGCTACACCCGCGAGCACGAATGGATTTCGGTGGATGGCGCCATCGGATCGATCGGAATCACAGACTACGCGCAGAACTCGCTCGGCGATATTGTGTACGTCGATGCGCCCAAGGTGGGCGATACGGTTTCGGCCAATGCCACATTCGGCTCGGTAGAGAGCGTCAAGGCCGTCAGCGACCTCTTTTCGCCCGTCAGCGGCAAAGTGACCGCGGTGAACGAGGAGCTGAAGACCGCGCCCGACAAAATCAACGAGGACGCGCACGGCACATGGATCATCAAAGTCGAGCTCTCCAATCCCGAAGAGGTGACCACACTGCTCGACGCTGCGGCGTACGAGGCGTTTATCGCCGAGGAGACAGGTAACTAGCTGCTAGCTTCTAGCTCCTGGCCTCTAGTTGTTCCGGTGGCTTAGAAGCGGCGGCGACCGAATTGGAATTCCGAACAGGCCAAGACGGCCTGTTGCATTGGCTTTTGGCTAGAAGCTAGAAGCCAGGAGCTAGAAGCTAAGAAAATGCGCTACCTTCCCAAATCCGACGAAGAACGCCGGCAAATGCTGGCCGAGATCGGCGCGAAGTCGATCGACGATCTCTTCTCGAGCATTCCCGCCGAGTACCGCCTTGAACGCGACCTCACCGTGCCGCGGCAGCAGGCAGAGAGCGAGATCGTCGAATACTTCCGCGCCGCCGGGCAAAAGAACGCAACTGATTACGCCAGCTTTCTCGGCGCAGGCGCTTATCGCCATTACCGCCCCGTCATCATCGATGCGCTCGTTCAGCGCGGCGAATTTCTGACGAGTTATACGCCCTACCAGGCCGAGATCACTCAAGGCACGCTCCAGGCCATCTTTGAGTTTCAGACCATGATCGCCGAGCTCACCGGCATGGACGTGGCCAACGCCAGCATGTACGACGGGTCTACAGGAGCTGCGGAAGCGGTGATGATGGCCGTGCGGGTGACTGGCCGCAGTAACGCCGTCGTCGCCGGGACCGTTCACCCTGAATATCGCGAGGTCCTCGCTACCTACGCGAAGCATCAGGGCCTACCGACGGCGCTGGTTGGCTACGATCCGGAGACTGGCCGCATCGATCTCGATACACTGGACGCTGCGGTTTCCGCAGAAACCGCAGCCGTTCTCGTGCAAAGCCCGAACTTCTTCGGCGTCATTGAAGACATTCCAGCCATAGCGCAGATCGCGCACGCACGAGGCGCGCTGCTGATTGTTTCAATTTCCGAATCTATCTCGCTGGGCATCGTTCGTCCGCCCGTTGAGGCCGATATCGTCGCCATGGAGACGCAGTCGTTCGGAGTGGCGCTCAGCTATGGCGGACCATTTTGCGGAGTCATCGCGGCCAAGGAGCAATTTGTGCGGCAAATGCCAGGCCGGCTCGCAGGCCAAACCGTCGACGGGGCAGGGAATCGCGGATTTGTACTCACTCTCGCCACGCGCGAGCAGCACATCCGCCGCGAAAAAGCCACCTCGAACATCTGCACCAACCAGGCCCTCGTCGCGTTGATGGCCACGATCTTTCTCGCTGTCTACGGCAAGGAGGGCATTCGCGAGCTGGCCGAGCACAACTTGGCCAAAGCCGATTACGCGGCCAGGACGCTTGGCAACCAGCCGGGCGCAAAGCAGCGATTCAAGGGCGCACCGCGCTTCCACGAATTCGTTTTGCAAACCGACGAAGCGCCTGAAGCGTGGAGCCGGCGGCTGCTTGAAAACAAGATCGTCGGCGGCATCGAGCTGAGCCGGTGGTACCCCGAACTCGGCAACTGCACGCTTTGGTGCGCGACAGAAGTAGTCAAGCGCGAACAAATCGACGCGGCGGCAAGAGTGCTGGCAGCTGAAGCGGTGGAGGCATAGAGGGAAACGATGACTTCGAATGCAAATAGTCCAGAAGCCCGTTCCGCTGGCCCCCGCACTCTCGGCAAAGTCCGTCCGCACCAGACGCAGAACGAGGCTCTGCTTTTCGAGAAGTCCTCGCCGGGCAAGCGGGCCTACAAGCTGCCGCCGCTCGACGTGGCCGCCGTAGACTTTTCTTCTGGTCTTGGAGAAGCGTATCGGCAGAACCCGCCAGCGCTCCCCGAACTCAGCGAAATCGAAATTATTCGCCACTTCACGCGACTCTCCACCTGGAACTACGCCATCGACCTCGGAATGTATCCGCTCGGGTCTTGCACCATGAAGTACAACCCGCGTGTGAACGAGCTTGTGGCGCGAATCGAGGGATTGGCCGAAGCGCATCCCTACCGGCCAGAATCGCTGGCGCAGGGAATCCTCGAAATCTTCGACCTCCTCCAGCGCTGCCTGCTCGACATCACCGGAATGGACGCTATCACGCTGCAGCCGGCTGCCGGCGCCCACGGCGAGTTCACCGGAATTCTGCTCACGCGTGCGTGGCACGAGTCGCAGGGCAATCCGCGCAAGAAGATTCTCATCCCCGACTCCGCGCACGGCACCAATCCGGCGACGGCGGCGATCGTGGGCTACGTGGTCGAGAATCTCAAGTCGAACGCCGACGGCGGCATCGACCTCGAAGCACTCACGCGGCAAGTCGACGGAGAGACCGCTGCGCTGATGCTCACCAATCCGTCAACACTCGGCGTCTTCGAAAGCCAGATCCACAAGATCGCCGACATCCTGCACGCCAAGGGTGCGTTGCTCTACATGGACGGCGCCAACATGAACGCGCTGGTGGGCAAGGTGCGGCCGGGCGATTTCGGCGTGGACGTAATGCACCTGAACCTGCACAAGACCTTCTCCACTCCGCACGGCGGTGGTGGCCCCGGCTCCGGCCCGGTCGCCTGCAAGGCATTTCTTGAGCCGTTCCTCCCTATCCCGGTTCTGGTCCGAGGCGGAAAGGGCGAGGAGCCCTGTTCGGATGCGGGAGATTGGGAGGACACCAATGCGGAGCCGACGGCCGACGGCTGCCCGCCGCTGTTTCGCGCGCCCGTGCTCAAGCCCGACGGCGAGCGCGTCGGCGACACGGATCCCTTGCCGCTTCACCCGTTCGGCGGCCCGCTGCGCTGGGACTATGACCGCCCGCAATCGGTTGGCCGCGTTCGCGCCTTCTATGGCAATACCGGAATGTTCATTCGCGCGCTGGCCTACATTCTCGCCAACGGCCCCGACGGCCTGCGCCAGACGACAGAAGACGCGGTGCTGAACGCCAACTACATCCGCAAGAAGCTTGAAGACGTCTACGAGCTGCCCTACAAAACGGCCTCGATGCACGAGGTGGTCTTCAGCGACAAGCGGCAGGCGGCGCGCGGCATCAAGACCGGCGACATCGCCAAGCGGCTTATCGACTACGGCTTCCATCCCTACACGGTCAGCTTCCCGCTCATCGTCCACGGCGCGCTGATGATCGAGCCGACCGAGAGCGAGTCGCGCGAGGAGCTGGACCTATTCATCGCGGCGATGCGGTCGATTGCGCGCGAAGTCGAAGAGAATCCGGAGCTCGTCAAAACCGCTCCGCATTCCACGCGCGTTTCGCGTCTCGACGAAGTGCAAGCCGCGCGAAAGCCGATCCTGCGCTGGAGACCGCAGCCGTAGCGCAGTTCGCGTTTCGTTGCCTTGATCCTTCGGTCGCTTGATCCCTGCTTAAGGTACCAAGGCCGGTATATGATCCACTGCGCCTGCTGGCTACACTTGGCACAGGAATGGCGAGCTCTCCTCCCAGCGCAACATCAGCAGATCACGCGCCGTCATCGGCGTATCGCGGACGCGTCGCGCCCTCGCCAACGGGCTATTTGCATGTGGGTCACGCGCGCACCTTCTGGACGGCGTTTCAGCGAGCTCGGGAGGCAGACGGCACGCTCATCATGCGCATGGAGGATCTCGATCCTGATCGTTGCCGCCCCGCCTACGCCGAGGACGCCCTCGACGATCTGCGCTGGCTGGGAATCCGCTGGCAGGAGGGCCCGGACAAAGGGGGCCCGTTCGCTCCGTATGTGCAGAGCAAGCGCCGTACTGCCTACCTTGAAGTCTGGCGCAGGCTGCTGCGAACCGGCCGCCTGTTTCCCTGCCGCTGCTCGCGCAAAGATCTGGCCAACGCACTTGGCGCGCCGCATGAGGGCGCGCAGACTGTGCGTGAAGGCAGCGAATTCGACAGCGTCGACGACGAGCCGGACGATGAGCCGCTTTATCCCGGCACCTGTCGGCTCTTCATGGGCGGCACACCGCAGCTCCCCGGTCCAACCGCTAGCGAGTTTGAAGATCCAGGCGGCACGAACTGGCGCTTCCGAGTTCCCGACGGCGAGGTGATCGAGTTCGTCGACCTCAACCTGGGTCCGCAGCGCTTCGTCGCCGGCGTGGACTTCGGCGACTTCGTCGTCTGGCGGCGTGACGGCGTTCCCAGCTATCAACTCGCCTGCGTGGCAGACGACGCGGCAATGGGCATCTCTGAAGTAGTGCGCGGCGCGGACCTGCTCAAGTCAACCGCGCGGCAAATCCTGCTCTACCGCGCTCTCGGTTTCAACCCGCCTGCCTGGTTCCATTGCCGCCTCGTTGTTGACCACAACGGCCGGCGCCTGGCCAAGCGCCACGATGCTCTGAGCCTCCGCTCTATGCGCCAGCGCGGGCTTACTCCCATGAACATTCTCTCGGCCGAGCTTCCAGTCGAGGCATAGGAAGGCGCATCGGAAGCCCGCCCGGCTGCTCACGGCCTGCCTTTGGGCTGGCTGCATTCCTGCTGCGTCGTTTGGCTTCCATGCTTTACCATCGTTGACGTGCGAAGGGTTTCCGCTGCGAGTCGGCCGGGCGCCCATTGCTCGACCGTTTGCCATGCAAGAGGATCTGCAACTTCGATTGAACCCATTGCGCAGCGCGCCCAATCTGCTCACGCTGATGCGCATCTGTTTGGCGCCGTTCCTGGTGGCCGCAATCCTCGAGGGCCACTTCCTGCTGAGCTTCATTCTCTTTGTGGCAGCGGGACTGACCGATGCGCTCGATGGCCTGCTGGCGCGATTGCTCAAGCAGCGTTCGATGCTCGGGCAGTATCTTGACCCTGTGGCAGACAAGCTGCTGCTCAGCACGCTCTTTCTGGTGCTCTTTTACAAGGGATTAATGCCGGGCACCGTGACGGTCTTGGTCTTCGGAAGAGACGTGGGAATTCTGCTGGTTGCCGCCATTCTTTATGCGGCCGTCGGGCGGCGCGAATTCCATCCCAGCATCTTCGGCAAGGCCAACACGCTTGCCCAGATAAGCGCCGTCGCGGCCGTTCTGCTACACCAGGTCACACCGCCGTGGTATTGGGTCACGGTCACCCGGAGACTAGCGCTCTCCGCCACCATCGGGCTGACTGTGGCGTCGGGCCTGCATTATGCATGGCTGGTATCGCGGCGCCCAGGAACCCCGGCCGCAAGCGGCGCCGGCGCCAAATAGATTGATTGCTCCAGAACCGCGGACGCACGAGAAACACCGCTCCCTGCGCGAGAGCAGTTCGCAGCCTCTAGGAATCGTCCGGTTGTTCCTCGGCTCCAGCCGTCTCTTCAATCTCCATATCGCGAAATTCTTCAGAATCGAAGATCTCGCCACACTCCAGGCACTCGACGTACTCGGTGTCGTCGTGCCGGGAAACGATCCGGACTCTGGGGTGTTTGCAGGCGGTTGCCATCGTTCTACGAGCTTGGTTCTCCTTCGCCGATCCCAGAGCTGGAATTCCCGCCCCCGGTTGAGGGGAGGGCCGCCGCTCCCTTGTGGCTTCTTCCTTTCGGGAGTATTGGCTTTCGGGTATGGTTGCTCGGGAATGGCTATAGGTGCTCTTTCCGCCAGATTGTAGCCGTCTTTTGCCCGATTGCAAACCGTTTTTTTGATGAATCCGTGGGCCTGGCGCTCGGAACTAACCGTGATTTGAGCTAGCGAGCACCGACTTGAAGGTGAATTCAACCGGACGTATACTAAATACGGACCTAACCAGTCGCATATTTCATGCTAAAGCTCACCAAAAAAGCGGATTATGGGCTCATGGCGCTCAAGTACCTCGCCGAGCACCCGGAGACGCCTGCACTCAGCGCCAAGGACGTCGCGGACGCCTACGGCATCCCTGCCCAGCTTTTGGCCAAGATTCTGCAGCGGCTCACCAAGGTGGGGCTTTTGCGCTCTCATGCCGGCATGAACGGCGGGTACGCGCTGTCCCGCGACGCGCGACAAATCTCGGCCTTCGAAGTGATCCACGCCATCGACGGGCCTTTGTTCATCACCTCCTGCTTCAAGGGCGAAAAGTCCTGCGATTTAACCCCAAGTTGCACCATCAAAGAACCCCTGGCGCGCGTGAACGAGACCATCGCCGGAGTTCTGAAGAGCATCAGCATCCAGGACCTCGCGGAACAAGAGCATGCCGCCGGAAAAGCCCACGATGCGCAAGGGCTGGTTTCATTGACGCTATGAGCAGTTAAAGCGATGTGCGGTCGAAGCGCATACATCTGCATGAAGGATCGGCCTTGGCCGAACAAGGGTAGAATCGGCAGCCGCTTCAACCGAATCAAATAGCCAGCAAGATACGTTTGTTGAACGAAACCAAAACTATGGCAAATATCGTCACAATCGGATCGATCCCCTCGCCGGACGCTGTGGCAGCGCAGTCTGAAGCTCCTCAGGCGCCCGCAGTGGACCTTAACGTAACAGCCAGTGCGGTGGCGCGCATCCGCGTCATCCTCGCCAAGGAGGGCATCTCGCCGGAAGAAGGCGGGTTGCGCCTGGGCGTCAAAGGCGGAGGCTGCTCCGGGCTCTCCTACTCTATCGGCTTCGATGCGGACCCACGCGAGCGCGACAACATCTTCACATTCGAAGATGTCCGCGTCTTCATCGATCCCAAGAGCTTCGTCTATCTGCAAGGCATGACGCTCGACTACGAGGAGACGCTCATCCGCCAGGGATTCAACTTCATCAATCCCAACTCCGCGCGCTCCTGCGGCTGCGGAACGTCGTTTTCCGTCTAAGGCTCCGCGAGCACCTGGGCGGTCCTTGACTTAATTCTGCCGATAATTCACGCAGGACTTCACCGCAGCGCCATTTCAATCCCAGCCTCCGCCAGCGGCGTCATGATTGCGTAGCCGGCGGGCAGCGGGTGCACGCCATCCGCGCTCAGTGTCGGTGGTAGCCCCCCGCGTTCATCGCTCATCGCCGAGTAATAGTCCACGTACACATAGCCTTTTTCGGCGGCGTATTGCTTCATCCAGGTATTCACCGAAACGACCTTAGGCGCGGGCGTCAATCCCGGTGCCCACGGAAAGTCGAACGCAGGAAGCACCGAGCACAACACGACTCGACTCCCGTTCGCACTCGCAAGCTCCGCCATCGACGCGATGTTTCCCTCGGTCTGCTCCAGCGTCATGGGCCCCGTGTTCCCGGCAACGTCGTTTATTCCGGCGAGAATCACCACAGCCTTGGGCTTCAAATCGATCACGTCCTGCCGGAACCGCACCACCATTTGCGGAGAAGTTTGCCCGCCGATGCCGCGATTAATGTACGGCTTGCCGGGAAACGACTCATCCAGCTTCCATCCCTGCGTGATCGAGTCGCCCATGAAGACCACTCGATTCTCGCCCGGCTTCGGCGCAGTCAGCATTGCGTTAGCCTCCTTGAAGCGCTCAAGCCCGCCAAAGTCCACCAGCAACTGCTTGTCGTGATCCATCCAATACGGATTATTCGGATGCCCAGACGGGGAGGTCTGTGCCGCCGGCGAGGTCTGCGGCCGTGGTGCCGGTTGCGCTGCAGGCACTTGGGTCTGGGGCGGGGTTGCGGGCGCCTGGGCTTTTAGCGGGGCAACAGCAAAGAACCCGGCCAGAGCCGCGACGAAAAGAGTCGTTTTGCAAAGGTTCGAGCGATCCACGAGAGTGCTCCAATCGGTTCCAGATCGCCGCGGACGGCTGCCAACCAACCGTTCTGCGACGCGCTTCCGATTGTAGGCAATCGCACCCAGTGCAGGCCACTCGCGCTCCGAAACACGGCGCGCTCGCATCTCGCGCTAGAATCCAAACATGCCCGCGACGGCCGTATCTCCCGATGTTCTGATCAAGTACGAGCCTGTCATTGGCCTCGAAGTGCACGTGCAACTGCTCACAGCCACAAAGGCTTTCTGCGGATGCGCGAATCATTTCGGATCCGACCCGAATACGAACGTCTGCCCTGTTTGCCTTGGGCTACCGGGCGCGCTGCCAGTTTTAAACGCGAAGGCGGTCGAATTCGCCACGCTGGCCGCGGTGGCGCTCAACTGTCAGGTGCGCGAACAGTCCATCTTCGCCCGCAAGAACTATTTCTATCCCGACCTGCCCAAGGGCTACCAGATTTCGCAGTTTGACAAGCCTCTGGCCGAGCACGGATGGATCGATGTTCCAACGACAGACGGTTCGACGATGACCGGCGCCCGCGGCGACAGGTGGCCCGAAGAGCCGGGGTCGCCGGGGTGGAAGCGCATCGGCATTACGCGCCTGCACATGGAAGAAGATGCGGGCAAGAGCCTCCACGAGGGATTCTCTGACTCCGCCACGCGCACCTATCTCGACCTGAACCGTTGCGGCACGCCCCTCATCGAAATCGTCAGCGAGCCCGACATTCGCACGCCCGACGAGGCCTTCGAATACCTCACGCGGCTCAAGGAGATCCTGCTCTATACCGGCGTCTCCGATTGCAACATGGAGGCGGGTTCGCTGCGTTGCGATGCCAACGTCAGCGTTCGTCCCAGGGGCCAGGAAAAATTTGGCACCAAGGCCGAGGTGAAAAACGTCAACAGCTTCAAGTTCATTCGCGCGGCGCTGGAGTACGAAATCGAGCGCCAGGTCGAGGTGATCGAATCGGGCGGGCGCGTGATGCAGGAAACTCGGCTATGGAACGCCAACGAAGGCCGCACGTACTCCATGCGTTCCAAAGAGCAGGCGCACGACTACCGCTACTTTCCCGAGCCGGACCTGCCGCCGGTGATCGTATCGCCCGAATTCCTGGAACGTAGAACAGCGGAGCTGCCGGAGCTGCCGGAGGCGCGGCGCAAGCGCATGATCGCCGAATACGAACTGAGCGTTCAGGACGCACACACGCTCACTGCCTCGCGCGAGTTTGCCGATCGCTTCGAAGCCGCGGCAAAGACGGCGCGCAATCCACGGCGCGTGGTCAACGTTCTCCTGAGCGAGGTAGGCGGACGCCTGAAGGCGCGGGGCCTCGAGCTGGATCGATCTCCCGTAACCATGGCCGGCATTGTGCTGGCCGCCGATCTGCTCGATGAGGGCAAGATCAGCTCAAAGCAAATGAAACAGATTCTCGATGTGAGTTTTGAAACCGGTGAAGACTTCGGCCCTGTCTATGAGCGCGAGAAGCCTCAGCAGATCACCGACGCTGCCGCGCTCGAAAAGCTGATTGACGAGGTGATCGCCGCCAATCCCAAACAGGTTGAACAGTATCGCGGCGGCAAGAAGACGATGGCGGGATTCTTTGTAGGCCAGGTGATGCGCGCGTCGAGGGGCCAGGCTAATCCGGCATTGCTCAATGAGCTGGTGACAAAAAAGCTGGACGGCTGAAACTCAACCCGCGGGCTGGCCTCCGGTGCCGCCGCGCAAATTCGCGATCCCGCGCGAAACGCACACCGCGACAGGCTATTTCAACTTCAGATCCGAAATGAAATCCTTGCGCGCGTCCCACGAGCTTACGGTCTTGATCGCGCTCTTTTTGCCGTCTTTCTCCGCCCACAAGTCGAAGTCGATGCTCATGTCGACCTGCGCGAAGTGGAAGTGGCCTTCCGCCGTGGAATCAAAGCTGCGAATGGTTTTGCTCTTCTCGTCCTTCAAGAAAACCGTGGCCCCTGGAACGGGCTCGGAGCTCGCGTTCAGCACAGTGCCCGAAACGGTGCGCATGCCAATGTTTTGGGCCCACGTTGCGGAAGAAAGGAGCGTATTCCGCGGCCCTGCAGGAAGAGCTCCGAATGCAAGAAGACTCAATACAGTCGCCGCCACCAAGCCGGCTCGGCTCATTCCTACTCCTCCTCATCCTCTGTCAGGAGATCTTCTTCCTCTTCGAGACCCTCTTCGATGCGCGCCAACTCCAGCGGTTCGACGCCAACCACTTCGTACTCCGTCCCACACTCTTCGCAGGCTATCACGTCGCCCTCTTCCACTTCGTCGATTTCAATGTTCAGGGCGGTGTCGCATTCAGGGCAGCTGGGCATGGCAGCCTCCTCACTTTCCAAGCCGAATCGTATCGCAGGATGAGACCGTCTTCGTTCGGCAACCATCGCTAGTTTTAGGGAGAACCCGGCCTCAGGTCAAGAGCCAAAAGGCACACTTGAAGCCGGCATTCTCGTTGCCGGAAAAGAGGCCCTCCCTACTCCTTAGACGATGCGCATTTCGGGAGGGTCGTTGGCTGTGCCCCATCGCCGGTGCAGACCAATTAGTGTGCTCATCCGCCCCGGGGGCTGCTCTCCCACGCTTTGCCCCACTCGCCATGACACCGGCGCGCTTGAGCGTTTACCCTGTTGATTACGATGCCAAGATTTGGCTCCAGCCCGCTCGCCTTCCCTGACTTCAAAGGTGCCACGCGCCGGTTGATTCTCATCAACCTGGCCGCATACTTTGTCCTGGTGCTGGCGACCTTGGCGTCTTCCTCCGCCGGAACGATTGCCGGCTCGCTCGTCTTCGACCCCTATTCCTTCATGCATGGAGCCCTCTGGCAGCCCTTCACCTACAGCTTTGTGCATGTCGGAATCCTTGGGACCCTTTTCGAGCTGCTGTCGCTGTGGTTTCTCGCAGGATTTCTCGAGGCCTTTCACGATGCCAACTGGGTTACAAGCCTCTATGCGGTTTCCGTGCTGGGCACCGCCGCGGCTGCGCTGGTGCTCTATTTGGTCGCGAAAACGCTGGCCCCTTCGCTGCTCCTCAACGTCAGCCCGCTCTTCGGCTGCTTTGGCGGAATCTTCGGATTGCTGGTAGCCATTGGGCTCCTCTATGGCGACACGCAGTTCCTTCTATTCTTCGTCATCGGCATCAAGGCGCGCTACATGGTCATGATTTATGCGCTTATTGCCGTGGCCATGCTGTTTGGCCAGGAACGAATGTATGCGTTCGCACAACTAGGCGGAGCACTCGCCGGTCTTGCCTTCGTGCGCATTGCGCCCCGGCGTGGAATGTCCTTCATGCTCAGCGAAGGCTGGTTCGGCCTGCGCAACCGCTACTACCGTTGGAAGCGCCGCCGCGCGGCCCGCAAGTTCGAGGTTTACATGCGCTCGCAGGGCCGCACCGTAAAGTTCGACGGACAGGGCCGCCGGATCGATGACGATTCCGACGACAAGAAGCGCTGGAACTGAACGCGAAGCCGTCCTTCGGGATTCGCTGGCTGGGATAACCCCCGCGCGCGGCGCGATAGAATCTCACTGGCACGATAGAGTCTTACAGAAATGACCAACAAAATCGCCTTTCTCTTTCCGGGGCAGGGTTCGCAGGCCGTTGGCATGGGCCGCGAGCTCGCCGAACGATTTCCCTTGGCAGCCGAAACCTTCGCCGAAGCCGACGCAGCGCTCGGCTTCCCGTTGTCGAAGCTGTGCTTCGAGGGGCCTGAAGAAGATCTGCGCCTGACCGGGAACACGCAGCCGGCCATCATGACGGTCAGCGTTGCAGCCGCGCGCGTTATCGGCGAGCATGGCGTTGCGCCGGCGCTCGCAGCCGGGCATTCGCTGGGCGAGTGGTCGGCTCACGTCATCGCCGGTACGCTTTCCTTCGCCGATGCGGTGCGCGCCGTCAAGGCCCGCGGCCATGCCATGCAGCAGGCGGTTCCGGCAGGGCAGGGAGCCATGGCCGCTGTTCTTGCGCTCGAAGCCGCACAGGTCGCCGAGGCTTGCGAAGAGGCCGCGCGCGAAACCGGATTGACGGTGCAGGCGGCGAATCTCAACTCGCCAAGTCAGACGGTCATCTCTGGCGCTGCTGGGGCGGTTGAAAAAGCTTCCGCGCTCTGCAAGGCCAGGGGCGCGCGCCGTACCGTCATGCTTCCCGTCAGTGCTCCCTTTCACTGTGCGCTCATGCAGCCGGCCCAGGAGGAAGTGGCTCGCGTGCTCTCCGGCGTCGCGATGCACGACCCGCACATTCCCGTGGCTGCCAACGTCACCGGCGGCCTTGTTACCACGGCCGATGCAACGCGCGACGCGCTCATCCGCCAGGTCACCGGCACAGTCCGCTGGGTCGATTGCGTGCAATCGCTGAGAGCTGCGGGCGCTAATCTTTTCATCGAAGTCGGCCCCGGCAAGGTGCTCTGCGGCCTGCTCAAGCAGATCGACCCCGCTTTGAAGGCGCTGAACGTGGAGGACGCCGCGAGCCTGGAAAAGACGCTGGCAGAGCTGAAGCGCGGCGACTGAGCGGCTGATCGGCGTAGACCGTCACGCAAGTCCGAATTCACGAAGCAAGAACGCGTAGTCCAGCGCGATCTCCTTCAGATAGTCGTATCGCCCGCTCGCTCCGCCGTGCCCGGCCTGCATATTGGTCACCAGCAGCAGCGGATTCGAATCCGTCTTCAGCGTTCGCAGCTTGGCCACATACTTAGCCGGTTCCCAGTACATCACCTGGCTGTCGTGCAGGCTGGTCTTCACGAGCATCGCGGGATAGTTCGCCGCGCGCAGATTGTCGTACGGCGAATAACTCAACATGTAACGGAAATACTCTTCCTGATTCGGGTCGCCCCACTCTTCGTATTCGGGAACCGTCAGGGGCAGGGAAGCGTCGAGCATCGTGTTCATCACGTCCACAAATGGAACGTGCGAGACAATCGCGCGAAATAGGTCGGGCCGCATGTTGGCGATCGCGCCCATCAGCAACCCTCCTGCCGACCCGCCCTCAGCCGCCACGCGCCTCGGATCGCCGTATCCCCGCGCGGTCAGGTGTTCTACGCAGGCGATGAAGTCGCTAAAAGTATTGCGTTTCACCAGCATCTTTCCCGCGTCGTGCCATGGCTCGCCCAGGTCGCCGCCACCGCGAATGTGCGCATACGCCAGCACTACACCGCGATCAAGCAAGCTCAGCCGGTTCGAGCTGAACCCGATGGGCAGAGAGTAGCCATACGATCCATAGCCGTACACATAAAGCGGATTCTTGGGTGCCTCGGTTCCCGATTCTGGGACCTGGGAAACTGCTGAACTTTTCGTGCCCGAGCTGTTCCCTGCGAACTTATCCTTGCGGTAAACAATCGAGACCGGAACCTCGACCCCATCCTGCGCCTTTGCGTGAATCCTTTCGCTCGCGTAGAGCGTGCGGTCGAATCCGCCCGGAACCTCGAGCTGCTTGAGCAGCGTCGACGCGCCTGTCGCTATGTCGTATTCGTACACCGAGCTTGGCGTTACCAGCGATTGATACGCGTAGCGAAACGTCGCCGTCTCGAAGATGCGATTGATATGCGGGTGCGCGCTGTAGGCCGGCTCGGGGAAGGCGATTTCACCCGTGGGGGCAGCTTCAGCACTGTCGTCTGCGAATTTCCACAGCCTCAATCGCGGCAGCCCATCCTCGCGCTCACACGCGATAAAGAACCCCGCGAAGAGATCGACGTCCTCGATCATTACCTTGTCGCGGTGGGCAATCCGCTCGGTCCAGTGCTTGCGGCCCGGCGTAGCCACGGGCGCCGTTACCAGCCGGAAATTGCGCCCCTGATCGTTCGTCCGAATAAACCACAGCCCGTTGCGGTGGTCGACCGAGTACTCGTGCTCATCCTCGCGCGGCGCGATCAGCGAAAAGGCGCCGGCCGGCTCGTCCGCTCGTAGCACCCGCGCCTCGCTTGTCGTATGGCTGGCCGCTTCCACAACGATGTACTTTCCATCGCGCGTCCGCCCGGCGGCCAGGTTGAAGCGCCCGTCGTCGTCCTGGTAGACCAGCACATCTTCCGCGTGCGCGGAGCCCAGCACATGCCGCCACAATTGGAACTGCCGCTTTTGCTGCTCGTCCTCAACGGTGTAAAACAGTGTCCGATTGTCCGCCGCCCAAACGACGGACCCCACACGCTCGACCTCGCCCGCCAAAGTCTCGCCGGTCTCTAGGTCCTTGATGTGCAGGGTGTATTGGCGAAAGCCCTTGGTGTCGGTTGTATAAGCCAGCCAGCGGCCATTATCCGTAATATCGGTGTCGCCAATCGCAAAAAACGCCTGTCCCTGCGCGAGCTGATTTCCATCAAGCAGCACCTCTTCCGCCGCGTCCCCTTCTGCCGCATCGCCGCCCGCTCCGGCCGGCCCGCCCCGCTTGCGGCAGTGGATCCCATACTGCAGCCCCTCCTCGGTGCGCGTGTAATACCACCAACCGCCGTCGCGGTAGGGAACGGAGACATCGGTCTGCTTCACATGGCTCAGCATCTCCTGGTAAAGCTCTTCGCGCAGGCCAGCAAGCGGCGCCATCACCGCCTCAGCATAGGCATTCTCGGCCTCCAGATATGCGGTCACATCTGGATTGTCCTTGTCCCGCAGCCAGGCGTAGTCGTCCGCAAGCAGCACTCCGTGCATTCGCGTTTCGGTGTGAATTTTGCGCACAACTGGCGGCGTGGGCAGCGGATTCTGGCTCATTTCTATCCCAGTGTATCGGTTGACTCCCATCCGGCAAAATTGTACAGTTCAATTCATCAGACTGGAGAGTTGTCATGGGGACTTCCGGAGCAATTGGTAACGCAACTGTCGTTTCCGCTTTGAGAGCACGAGCCAATTTTGGCAAGATTCTGGATCGAGTCGACAGCGAGGGGAAATCCCTGGTAATCGAAAAGCGGGGTATGCCGCGAGCCGTGCTGCTCAGCATTCGTGACTACGTGAAACTCGCTGCTCCGGAGCCGGAAATCCTGAAAATCGTTGGAGAAGAGTCGCGGCGAAACGGAACCGATAGACTCACTTCGCGCCAAATCGACCAGTTGATCAAATCCACGCGCGCACGCAAGAAGCGGCGGTGATGCTCAATCTTCGGCTCGTCGTCGACACAAATGTCGTGGTTTCTGCCGCGCTTAGGCCGCTAGGGCTACAGCGCGTGGCGCTGATCTTAGCGGTTACAAAACCGGCGCGACTTTATGTTTCGGATCCAATCCTTGACGAGTATTCGGAGGTGCTGGCACGCAGCATGCTGCACATTCGGAAAGGAACTCGCGCGCAGATTCTTCAGATGATCCGCAATCGCAGCTTCCTTGTTTCGCCGCAGCGCAATCTCGAAGTAACCTACGATCCCGACGACAATTTATTCCTTGAATGCGCAGAAGCGGCTCGTGCGGACTACCTGATTACGGATAATCTGAGACATTTTCCACGATTCTGGCGGAGCACCAAGGTCATTAGCTCTCGCGAATTCATCGAAATCGCAGCTCCTCATCTCCTGCCGCAATAAGGTGCGGCCGTAACGCACCTCCGGGAACTCGCCGCGCCCCGTCAACGTACAATAATGGAGGAATGAGAGGCCTTCGCCGCGCGCGTTTCGCCATGTTTCCGCCGTTGCTGGCGGTTCTTTTCGCATTCCTCCCCGCTGCCTCCCGCGCCGAATCGGTCGCAAGCCTGCCCCAACCCACCGACTATGTCAGCGATTTTGCGCACGTGCTGTCGCCTGACGCGATCACGCGGCTGGACTCGATCTGCGCGCAGCTCGACCACTCTCAAGCCAACGCGCAGATCGCCGTCGTCACCGTGCACGACCTCAACGGCGACGACGCAGCTGACTACGCAAACCAGCTTGAAGACCACTGGAAGATGGGCAACAAGGGCGACAACAAGTACGCCATGGTGCTGCTGGCTGTCGCCGACCACAAGTACCGCATCGAAGTTGGCTACGGTCTCGAAGGGATCCTGCCCGATGGCAAGACCGGCGACATTGGCCGCGACATGGTTCCCGACCTGAAGGCCTCGGATTACGACGGCGCGGTAACGCTCGCCGTGGGCGAGGTCGCCAAGGTGATCGCAGACGACGCCAAAATCACGCTCAATCAAGACCAGCCGGCGGCCCCTCCGAGCCAGCCAGCGGACCAGGGCTCGTCCGCCGGCAAGCTGGTTCTGCTTATCCTTGTGTTAATCCTCTTTGGCGGAGGTTCGTTGTTTCGCATTCTTTTCGGCACCAGCCTTTTCTTTGGCGGCTGGGGGCGGGGCGGTTGGCGTGGAGGCTCTGGGATGGGCGGCGGATTTGGCGGCGGAGGTTTCGGCGGCGGTGGCGGCGGTGGAGGTTTTGGTGGATTTGGCGGTGGCGGCGGCGGATTTGGTGGCGGCGGCGCCGGAGGAAGTTGGTAGGAGCAAGAAAGTTTGCGTGGCTTCTCGCATATAGAAGCCGGAGGAGAATCGAACTGTATGAGCCGTGGACTTGGAATTACCTTGGCTGTTTTGGGCGTCCTGCTTCTCGTGGTGCTGATGATCGCTGGCAGCTTCGTCAGCGCAAAAAATCAGATGGTGACCAAGGATCAGACAGTAAAATCGCGATGGTCTGAGGTTGATGTAGAACTGGAGCGTCGCGCTGACCTGATCCCCAACCTGGTGTCAACCGTAAAGGGCTTCACCAAAGAAGAAAGCAGCGTGTTTGCCGACATCGCGCAGGCGCGGGAAGGACTGATGAACGCCCAAACCCCGGCAGACAAGATCGCCGCGAACAATCAGCTCGATGGTTCTCTTGCCAAGGTACTCGTCCTGACCGAGAACTACCCGCAGCTGCGTTCCAGCGATCAATTCATGCGCTTGCAGGATGAGCTTTCGGGCACCGAGAACCGGATCAGCGTCGCGCGCAAGCGCTACAACGACGCAATACAGGACTACAACACCTTTATTTTGCAATTCCCCAACAGCGTTTGGGCGGGAATTGCCGGCTTCCACCAAAACAATGCCTACTTCACCGCCAGCCCGGCGTCGCAGGCCGTGCCCAACGTGAGCTTTTAGATTCGCACCGCTGCTCGGGCGGCCCAGCCGAGGAACAAGCAAAAGGCCATTCCGCGTGGGCGGGATGGCCTTCTTGTCTCAGAGCTTCGCCCGAATGGGGCTACTTGAAGGAAGCGATCGCGCTGGCCTCGTCATCGTAGATGTCGAAGACGGTATACAACTTGGTCAGTTGCAGCAGGTCGTGGACCTTCTTGGTCAGTTTGAGCAGTTTCAGTTTCGCGCCCTGATTCCTCGCTGTGGTGTAGGCGCTCACCAGTTCACCCAGACCCGAGCTGTCAATGTAGCTCACTTCACCCACATCCAGCAGGATGTTTCGCTGCCCTTTGCCGATCAGATCCCGAATGGCGTCGCGCAGTTGCACGCTGCCCTCGCCTAATGTGATCCGCCCGCTGAGTTCCAAAACTGTGACGCCATCCACTTCCCTGGAAGCTATCGCAAGTGCCACGGAAATTTCCTCCTTCTCGCTAATTCGGTTATAGCATCTTTGCCGCCGCCGGCTTGCGGAAAACTCCACGCCCGGCCCCTTCGCGGGATAAACGATGATTCCTTGCTTCCCGCGCTCGCCACCATGCTAAGTGTTTTTGGCCGTTGGCGCCAGATGCTTGATGAGCGTCAACTCGGTCCCTGGATGCAATTGTCGAAAGTGTACCTCATCCATAAGAGACCGGATGAGGAAGATGCCGCGGCCGGTGCCGCGGAGAAGGTTCTCGGTTGCCAGCGGATCGGGCACTTTGTCGGGGTTAAATCCGTGGCCCTGGTCGGCAATCACAATCACCAGGTCCTTGCCCGTATTCTCCAGCGAGACGTCGATCTGCCGTGCGGGATCGTATTCGTTGCCGTGCAGCACGGCATTAATGGCTGCCTCGCGGACAGCCATGCCGATGTGGAAGCGCTGATCCTCGTCCAGACCTGCCTCCGTGGCCAACTGATCCGCGGCCTCTTCCACCTCGCTGACACTATCCATGGTGGAGCTTAGCCGGAAACTCCGCCGTTCTCTGCTCGGTCCAGTCACCAGGCTGCTTTCTGCCTCCACTGAAGGCGCTGCAAACGCCATCCCGCGCTTCATCAACCTAGCTGGCAGTTTCAAGTCTGGATGCGATTGTGTCAAGCGGACAAGGGATTACTTTCGTTGGTCCCGGCGCGGATTCACGACGGCATGCGCCTCGCCCATGGGAGTAAACTTCGGTCCATAGGTCGACCTTCAACCCACGGAGCCGCGCATGAACCAGCGCACCCCAATCCGCGTCAGCCTGACGGCGCTTCTCGGCACGCCGGTGACAGACGCGCACGGTCAGTTGAGGGGCAAGCTCAAGGATATTGTCGTTACCACGGGACCGGACGGCGGCAGGGTGGCAGGGATTGCTCTCAAGACCCGCTCTGGCCTTTCGATTGTGCCTTCGCAGGAAATTATGGAAACTCCTGCCGGCACGCTCGAATTGCGCTCGGCTGAGGCGCTCGCTCCCCTCAAGGACGAAGGCAGCTATCTCTTTTTGCAGCGGGACCTCATCGACCGCCAGATTATCGACATCAACGGCCGAAAAGTGGTCCGCGTCAACGATGTCGATCTGGAATGGACCGATCAGGGGGCTGTCCACCATCTGCGCGTGGCTGAAGTCGAAGTCGGACTGCGGGGAGCGTTTCGCAGGGTTTTCAAAGGCGTCTTGCCGCGTACGCGGCTCGAATCCATCTCACGCAGGTTCATCGCGCGCGCCATTCCCTGGCAATTCGTCGACGTCATTGAGCCCGATCCCGCGCGGCGCGTCAAGCTGCGCATCGAACACGAGCGGCTCGCCGGCATCCATCCCTCCGAGCTGGCCGACATTCTGGAAGATCTGGCGCCCGCCGAGCGGGAGGCCGTCTTCACCTCACTCAACCAGGAGGTGGCCGCCGAGACTCTGGAAGAGGTCGAGCCCAAGCTGCAAAAGGCGCTGCTCGAAAAGCTCGACGAGGAGCGCATCGCGGACATCGTGGAAGAGATGGACCCCGGCGCCGCCGCCGATCTGCTCTCCGAGCTCTCCGAGGAGCAGTCCGACGCCATCCTCGAGGAGATGGAGCCGGAGGAGCGGCAGGAGGTCGAGGAACTGCTTGAGTTCGACGAGGACTCCGCCGCCGGCTGCATGACCACGGAATTCGTCTACCTGGGCGTGGACGCCACCGTTGCGCAGGGCGTGCAGGCGCTGCGCAGCTTCGACGGCGATCCGGAAAGCGTGACCGAAGTTTTTCTGCTCGATGAGCAGCGTATGCTTCGCGGCGCCATTCCGCTGGCTCGCCTGGTCATGGCTCAGCCCGATTCGCACCTGAACGTCCTGGCCGAGCCTCGCGTCATCTCTTGCCCGCCAGACATGAAACAAAACGAATTGGCCGAAATGTTCGACAAATACAACCTGCACGCGCTTCCCGTCGTTGACTTGCATGGCCGCATGGTTGGCGTGGTGCAAGCCGAGCGCGTCATCAGCTTTCTGCGCGAAAAGCTATAGCGATTCCGTATGAAATCGTCACGCGTTTGCTAAGGATTCTTGTCCTCTTCGCTGAGCAATTCGGCGAACCGGTCGAGCTTTCGCTCCCACGCCGTTCGGTGATTGCGCGTCCATTGCTCGAGAGCACGAAACCCCGCGGTCTCAAGCCGGCAGACGCGCACCCGCCCGAGCTTTTCCGTATGCACCAACCTCGCGTCCTCAAGAATCTGCAGGTGCTGCACCACCGCGGTGAGAGTGATTCCGAGGGGTTCTGCCAGCCTTGAAACCGACGCGGGCCTCTCGACGAGCCTGTCGAGAATAGCTCGCCGCGTGGGATCGCCCAGCGCGTGAAACAGTCGGTTGATGTCGATTGGACGATCGCGCATCGGTCCCCTTTACTGCGCCAGTTCCTTATGCAGCCGATCGATGAGCCCATTCCAGCCCACTTCGATCATCCTCACCCCGTCCGGCCAGTCGATGTAGGCCCCCTGATGCGTGAGGATCACATCCGTCCCTTTCTCAGCCGGCACAAACTCGAATGTCGCCAGCATCACTACGATGGTCTTCCCATTCAGAGACATTTTCGTGGTCATCACAATTCGCTTGTCGGCTTCGATGTCCTGATAAACGCTTTCATTCGCAATCACCGCCCCCGCAATCGGATGGCCCTCCTTGAAGCGATACTGGAACTGTTCGCTTCCGCCCAAACGAAAATCCATATGGAATTCCTGGATCTCGTGGTCGCCCTCGGCGTACCAGCGGCGCTTCAGAGCGGGCTGGGCAAAGGCGGAGAACACGCGCGCCGGAAGCTGGGGAAAGTTGCGTTCGATGACGAAGGTATTGTGGATCGTGTTCGACTCAGTTGCGGTCATGTTGTTTTTTCCTCCTGGAGAAGATACTGAAGCAACAACTTCAGTATTGTCCAAGTCTGGAAAATTGTCAAGTGGATACTTCAGTATTTTTCTTGCCTAAGGCTCGCCTGGGTTTCATCGTTCCCAGTCGCTCAGAACACAAGCCGCAATACCTGGGGACGCCAATCGTGTTTGGCAATCCCCGCCGGGCTCGAATATCGAGATGCGTTTGTCCCAGATTGAGCAATTCTGCTCACTTTGGACGCGTAAATTGCCGAATCTCGATTCAAACTCGCGGATTTTTCTGAATCTATGAAACAATTCATACATGATCCCATTTCCCAAAATCATTCAGGGCGGAATGGGCGTAGGTGTGTCGAATTGGCGCCTGGCCCAGGCCGTCTCAAAACTTGGCCAGTTAGGCGTCGTGTCGGGCACGGCGCTGGATTCGGTCTTTGTGCGCCGCCTCGCGGACGGCGATCAGGGCGGAAACATGCGCCGTGGACTGGACGCGTTTCCGTTTCAGGAGATGGCGAAGCGCATCTGGCAGGAGTATTTCGTGCCTGGCGGTACGGCTGCAGGTGCGCCTTATAAGGCGCTTTGCATGCACCAGAAACACGATTCGCGCAAGCTCATCGAGCTCTGCATCGTGAGCAACTTCGTTGAGGTTTTTCTGGCTAAGGAAGGCCACAGCAATCCTGTCGGGATCAACTATCTTGAAAAAGTGCAGATCCCCCATTTGCCTTCAATCTACGGCGCTATGTTGGCGGGCGTAGGCTATGTGCTGATGGGTGCGGGAATCCCGCTCCACATTCCCGGAGTGCTGGATGCGTTTGCGGCGAACCATGCCGCGGAGTATCGCTTGGCTATAGCCGGCGCGGCGCATGGTCAGTCTGCGGATTTTGACGAGCCGATGCGGCTCGATCCGGCCGACTACGCGGAAGGACCGCTGCCGGCACTCGACCGGCCAAGGTTTCTGGCCATTGTTTCGTCGAACACCCTGGCGGCCACTATGCTGCGTCGCTCAAGCGGCCGCGTAGACGGCCTTGTGATTGAAAGCCCGACGGCAGGCGGACACAACGCGCCGCCACGGGGTAAGCTGCAGCTCAACGCCGCAGGAGAGCCGCTCTATGGCGAGCGCGACCGGGTGAACATCGAGGAGTTGCGGGCGCTGGGCGTTCCCTTCTGGCTGGCCGGCGGGTATGGCAGCGCAACCAAGCTGCGCGAGGCGCTGGAGCAGGGCGCGGCGGGAGTGCAGGTGGGAACCGCATTTGCGTTCAGCCGGGAATCGGGCATGAGGGCAGACCTGAAGACGCGGCTGATCGAGCAGGCGATTGCCGGCGCCGGCGAAGTGTTTACCGATCCGCTGGCCTCGCCCACGGGATTTCCGTTCAAGGTTGCGCGGCTAGAGGGCACCTCTTCGGAGCCCAATGTCTACTATGGGCGAAACCGGATTTGCGATCTTGGTTATCTCCGCGAGCCATACGCGGCGGGCGATGACCAGATTGGCTATCGTTGCTCGGCGGAGCCAGTTGAAAACTACGTCGCCAAAGGCGGCAAGATCGAGGACACCGTTGGGCGCAAGTGCCTCTGCAATACTCTGATGGCGAATATAGGGCACCAGCAGACGCGCAAGAATGGCTCGGTTGAGCCGGCTCTGATAACCGTAGGCGACGACCTGAATACGATTGCGCAGTTCGTTGCGCCGGGACGCGCGAGCTACTCCGCGGCGAACGTAGTGGAGTCCCTGCTCGGCAACGGCGTGTCGCCGATGCAGCAAACAGAGCGCGTGCTCGCGGCCTCGGCTTAAAGCGGGCCAAAAAAAGCGCAGAATTTCTGAGCGAGTGAGGGGTGGATTCTTCTTTGTGAAGAGTCCACCCTTTTTGCATGGGACAGCCGGCGAGAAACTTCCGCCTCCGGCTTCGCGCGTTCGGGTCCCGCCTGTTATGGTCAGTGAGGAATCTTTTTCCGCCAACCTAAAACCGCAATGAATCCACCCTAGGAACTCGCGTCACCATGTGGAAGCGCTGGCGAATCCGGATCCTTCTCTTTCTGGCCGTTCTCGGTCCCGGATTCATTACTGCTAATGTCGATAACGACTCCGGCGGCATCCTCACCTACTCTCAGGCCGGCGCGCAATACGGCTACACCCTTCTGTGGACCATGATTCCCATCACCATCGCGCTCATCGTGGTGCAGGAGATGTGTGCCCGCATGGGCGTGGTCACCGGCAAGGGTCTCAGCGATCTTATCCGCGAGGAGTTCGGCCTGCGCCTCACCTTTGTCCTTATGGTGCTGCTGGTCGTAGTCAATTACACCAACGTGGTCACCGAGTTCATCGGTATCGCCGGCTCGCTGCATTTGTTTCACGTGTCCAAGCTGATCTCCGTGCCCATCTGCGCCGCACTCGTGTGGGCGCTGGTCATCCGCGGCGACTATAAGAGCACGGAAAAGATTTTCCTCGTCGCGTCGGCTGTCTACATCACGTATATCTTTGCCGGCGTATTGTCGCAGCCCAGTTGGCACGATGCGCTGTGGGCTACTGTCAAGCTCCCCGCCAAATCGGTGTGGGGAGACAAAGCCTACATGTACATGGCCATCGGCGTTGTCGGCACCACCATCGCGCCCTGGATGCAGTTCTACCTTCAGTCGTCGATCGTGGAGAAGGGAATCCGCGTCAAGGACTACGCCGCCTCGCGCCTCGATGTGATCGTTGGCAGTATCTTCACCGATCTCATCGCCTGGTTCATCGTGGTGGCCTGCGCGGCCACGCTCTTTGTGCACGGCATGGGGGCCATTCAGGTGGCCGCCGACGCGGCCGAGGCCATGCGCCCGCTGGCCGGCGACTACGCTTTCATCCTCTTTGCCTTCGGGCTTTTCAATGCCTCGCTATTCGCCGCGTCCATTCTGCCGCTGTCTACGGCTTACACCGTCTGCGAGGGGCTGGGCGTCGAATCGGGCGTCGACAAAAGCTTCCGCGAAGCGCCATTCTTCTACTGGCTCTATACGCTGCTCATTGCCGGCGGCGCCATCACCGTCCTGCTGCTGCCGGATGCTCAGCTCATCAACGTCGCCATCTTGTCGCAAGTGCTCAACGGTGTCCTGCTCCCGGTTGTCATCATTCTCATGCTGATGCTCATCAATCGCGCTGACCTGATGGGCGAGCACAAAAACTCGCGCCTCTGGAACGTGATCGCATGGGCCACCAGCATTATCGTGATCGGGATGACGCTGGTGATGCTCTGGGGGATGATGCCGGGCCACTGATGACAGCAAGTTCAGGAGCCGGGAGCTGAAAGCTGCTTCATAGCAGTTTCCCCGCCGCCAAATCCTTGATCAGCCCGCGATCCGCAGCCAGGAATTTGTAGTCGGTCAATTCTTCCAACTTCACCCAGCGCACCTGCTGGTAGATCTGATTGTCGATGTCGCCCACAAAACTGCGAACTGCGAAGAACTGCAAATCCACAGCGCCACCGCCGCGATAGTTGTGGCGAATGCGCGTCACCGCGGGGCCAACCTCTGCGCGAATGCCTAGCTCTTCGACCAATTCGCGCGCCAGCGCCTCCTGCGGGCTCTCGCCAGGCTCAATCTTCCCGCCCGGAAACTCCCACAATGAACCCATGGGCTGATCCACCCGCCGCTGCCCAATCAGCACTTCGCGGTCACGAACGATCAGCGCAGCCGCCACAAAACGAAGTGCGGGCCCGGGAGTATGTGTCTTCGGCTTGGGTTGGCTGTCATTCACGCAATCCAGTGTAAATGACAGAAAAGAGAGAATTGTCTAAGGATTGTATCCATTCGCAGCCTCCAGGCTCGGCCCTCCGGAGTCATATTCTGGATGGCGGCGAACCGTCAACCACCGGCTCTACTCCCCACCCACCGCCGCTTCAACGCCCTCGGCCACCCGCGGCCTGAAGTAGCCCCAACCTCTCTTCGCCGTCGCTACAAGCAGCGCCGGAGATGGATTCACAGGAAAGGGACAGCGCGCCATCTTCAGCATTGCCAGGTCGTGAATTGAGTTGCCAAACACGGCATCGGGCGCGGGCAGGCCCACTCGCTTGAGCGCAGCCGCCTTCGCCTCGTCCGTCGGCACGTCAACGATCTCACTGGTGATGATGCCGTCCTTGACACGCACCTCAGCCGCCAAAATGTGCTCCTCAGTGATGCCGAAATCGCGCAGGCCTTCTGCCACCACCCACCGGTTCGTCGAGCTGACGGCCCAAATCTCAATCCCGGCCTGCCGCATCTTCTCCACCAGCGCTGCCATCTCGGCAAAGACGCGCTCGCGCACAAATTCGCTCACATAGCGTGCGGCGGCAGCCTGCAATTCGCTGTCACGCAGTCCGGCGTACATCTGCACCATTTCGCCGCACATGGCCGCTTCACTCACGTTTCCTGCCAGATAGTCGCGATAGCGTGAGTCGACCCAGTCGTTCGTCGACCGCGACACCAGCCCCTGCTCCAGCGACCATGCCATGAACCCGTACCCCGCGTCGCCGCTCCAAAGGGTTCCGTCGCAGTCGAACACCGCGACCTTCGGCTTGCCTTCGAAGACCAGTCGCTCAAACGCTTCTGCGGTCCATTGGTGAGCATCGGTCTCTGTGGGCGGCAATCGTTTCTTCGTCCTGTCTGCAGGATTCATCCAATTCTATTTTCATCCATGCAGACCGGTTCTTGCATCTACACGAGGTTAATGGATGATGTACGCGCCGCGGCGGTTTCGCGCCCGCTTCAGCCCTGAAGGGTGTCGTTTGCCCCTGCCGCGATCGCCGAGGCCCATGCGCAGCAGCCTGCGCTCGCTGCTTCCTCTGGGAGATTCTCCGCATTCAGCCTGTTCGCAGCTATTCCGATGCAGGTGTGCTCTGCTGCACCGGCTCGACGCGAATCTTCGCGATACGCCTCGCATCCATCTCCACCACAGTCAATCGCCGGTCCTCAAACACCACGGTCTCGCCCACGTTCGGAATGTGCCCGAGACGCGCCAGCACGAATCCCGCCAGGGTTTCCACGCCGCCGTCGCGCGGCAAGCTCCAGTGCATCTGCGTTTCCAGGTCGCGCAGATTCACGCCGCCATCCATCACCACCGCGCCTCCAGCGCTCGTCAGCAGCGGTTGCGAGGGAGCGTCGAACTCGTCCTCGAGCTCGCCCGCAAGCTGTTCGATCGCATCCTCCGCCGTCACCAGGCCTACGGTCGATCCGTACTCGTCCACCGCGATGGCCAGGTGCCGCCGGTTCTGCTTGAAGTCGTGCAGCAGGTCCAGTGCCGATTTGGTCTCCGGCACCACCAGCACTTCGTGCATGATCTGGCCAAGTCGAACTTCGCCCTGGGGCGCTGCGGGAATTGCCGATGAATGACGGAAAAAGAACAGCCGCGCGAGATCCCGCGCATATACCGCCCCAATAATGTATTCGGCGCCGCGAGCCTCATCGTAAATAGGAATCCGTGAATGGCTGCGCCCAAAGACACGCGTGCATGCATCTTCCAGAAGCATGTTCGATGGCAAAGAAAAGATCTTCTGCCGCGGCGTCATAATCTCGCGCACCTGCACATCGCCGAGTTCCAGGGCGCGGTGCACCAGCATCTCTTGAAATTCGGGCAGAAGGCCCAGCCGCCTGGCTGCCGTTGCGATAAGCTTCAGCTCCTCGGCGGAATGAATGGAAGCGGCACGCTCGCCGGACGGAATATCGAACGCATGCAGAACGGCCGCGGCAGAGCGGCTAAGCAGGCGCACCGCGGGGCGAGTGACGGCCATGAACACCAGCATGGGCGGCGCCACTGCCACAGCCAGCGCCTCGGCCCGGCGTAGCGCCAGCGCTTTGGGCACCAGCTCGCCGGCCACAACGTGAAAGTAGGTGATGATGGCGAATCCGAGGGCCACGGCCGCCACGTGACCGTAGATATTCGCGTGGGGCAGTGCGCCCATCCATCCTGCCAGCATCTGCGCCACCAGCGGCTCGCCCAGCCAGCCAAGCGCCAGGGAGC
Source organism: Acidobacteriaceae bacterium (assembly GCA_003138515.1). Classification (GTDB taxonomy): domain Bacteria; phylum Acidobacteriota; class Terriglobia; order Terriglobales; family Acidobacteriaceae; genus Telmatobacter. The sequence continues at coordinate 81,836 of PLGG01000035.1, forward strand.
AGAGGGTCACGCCGAGCTGCACCGCAGGGAGCAGGTCGTCGAGGTTGTGCTGCAGGCTCCGCACCGCCCGCGCTCCCGGCACCCGCGCGGCCAGCAACTGCTCCACGCGCGTTTCGCGGATCGAGATCAGCGCGAATTCGACCGCGACAAAGTAGGCGTTGGCCAGGATCAGCATGGCCACGGCGGCCGGCTTGATGAGCAAAAGCTCGTGCATCTCGCAGTGAGGATAGCATCGGACGGTGTGCGCGGCGTCAGGAAAGGCCTCGAGCGTGACATTTCCACGGAACCGGCGGGCTGTCGGGTGCGTAGAATCATTCGGGTGGCAAAATGAGGAGCGCGATGAGGCATTTTTGTGCAGCAATCACGGTATTGGTGGCATTCGCGGTCATGGCAGCGGTTCCGGCACGGGCCACTGAGGCGACATTTGAGCGCGATCTTTCTGTCACCGGCAGAGTCGATCTGACGGTCCACACGGGTTCGGGTTCCATCCATCTAACCAGCGGTCCCGAGGGACGCATTCATATTTTCGCGCGCGTAAAGTCGGGCTGGGGTTCGAATGACGCAATGGTGCAGGAGATCGCGGCGCATCCTCCCATCCAGCAGACCGGCAACATCGTCCGTATCGGCGCGGGCCATCAGAATCTCGGCAACATCAGCATCGATTACGAGATTCAGGCTCCGCCCGATGCCGATCTGGATGCCGCGTCAGGCTCAGGCAACGTCACCGACGAGAGCGTGGGCGCAAATGCCAGGCTGGGCACCGGTTCGGGATCGATTCACGCCACGGGCTTGCAAGGCGGATTCACAGTGCAAACCGGATCGGGCAACATCTACGCCGAGCAAATCGGCCCGGGCGACGTGAAAGCTAGTACGGGCTCAGGCTCGATCGAGCTCAAGAACCTGCACGGCGGACTGCGCGCCGGAACCGGCTCGGGCAATATCAAGGTGGACGGCACGCCGGTAGCGTTTTGGCGCATCAGCACTGGTTCGGGAAATGTGGAACTTTGGACAGGCAATGCTGCGCTGACACTGGATGCAGGGGCCGGCTCAGGCGACATTCACTGCGATCGCGCGATCGTGTCGCAAGGGACCGTGGACCACCACCACCTGAAGGGCGAGATTGGCGGCGGAGGGCCGGCTGTGCACATCGGAACCGGTTCTGGCAACATTCGCATCCACTAGCAGCATGCTAAGGTCTGTTTGCAGGCCTTAAGGGATGAAGTAATACGGGTCGGGATATTTCACCGAAAGCTCAGCTTCCGGCTTGCCCTTCAGGTCGCTCCACTGGTCGCCAACGTTGAGGGCCAGCGTGTAGCCCGCCGCGGCAATCTGCCCCCGCGCTACAGCCTTGAAAGCGCCAATCGTTTGCGAGCCGTGCTCCGCCGGGAGCATCACAAGCAGTTTCCAGTTGTTGAAACCCTGCGCGAGCAGATTGCGCTCCGTTGCGGCGCGTTGCGCTTCCTTGCGCCCGGTAATAAAGATGATGTTCACCCCCAGCCGCTGCGCCTCCTTGTAGAGCCGCATCGTGCCGGGAATTGCAGGCGCCTGCGCGGCATCAAGCCACTGATCGAAGACGGTTGGGTTATACGCGAAATCTGCGGCCGACATCTCCGCGTAGGTCGACAGCGTGGTATCGTCAATATCCAGAATCAGCGCCAGCTTCTCGAGCGGCTTTCGATTTGCAGCCCGCTGACGCAAGAACGCGATTGCGCGATCCGCCTGTAAGTCCAGGTCGTGCGCATAACAGCCGCACTTGCATGTGCAATCGTGGTACTCCCTCAGTTCCGTCTTGAGTGTGCCGAGGTTGGGGATGCGCTCCGCCGCCGCGTCGGCGCTGAAGGCCGGGCGCTGCGGCTGCTGCGCGGAAAGGGAACTCAGTCCAATCGCCAGCACTGTCGCGAGCCGCGTCGCGAGAATGATCGGCGCCGCCAGCATGGTCGAACATTTGTTCATTACGCGGAACTCCTCTCCATTCCTTTGATTGCTCAGTTTATACAATGCGCCTTGCCCGCCCTTTAGACTGAAAGGAAGATGATTCGCGTCTTTCGCCCCATTCCCGTCGAGCGGCTCAAGCTGCTCGTATTCGACCTCGACGGCACGCTGATCGACTCGGCGCAGGACCTGTGCAACAGCGTGAACGCCACGCTCCGGGAGTTCAACTGTGGCCCGCTGCCCGATAAAACCATCGCCGGCTTTGTCGGCAACGGCGCGCCCATGCTGATGCGCCGCTCTCTGGCCCTCGCCGGGAGCATTGCTCCTGACCAGATCAACGACGATCTTTTCGCTAAAGCCTACGCATTTTTTCTGGACCACTATCGCGAGCACAAGCTCGACTTCACCTACGCCTATGAAGGCGTTCTCGACGCGCTCAAGGCGTTGCACGAGCTGCACGATGCGCCCGGGGGGCCGCAAAGAACCATGGCCGTTCTCACCAATAAGCCGGTGCGTCCGGCGCGCGGAATCTGCGAGGGGCTGGGCCTCGCCGATTACTTCCTCCATATCTATGGCGGTGACAGCTTCCCCCTCAAGAAACCCGATCCGCTGGGCCTCCGCTCGCTCATGGACGAGACCGGCGCCACCCCCGGCGAGACTGTGATGATCGGCGACAGCAAAGTCGACGTCGAGACAGCCCGCAACGCCGGAGCCTGGTCCATCGGCTGCGCCTTCGGCTTCGGCCCCCAAAACCTCTCCGATTCCCCTCCCGACGTCCTTGTTGACACCGCCGCCGAATGGACTCAGGCGCTGAATCCAGCATAAGTCGCTCAAAATGAGTATCTTAGCCAGATCAAACTTCAAAGGAACTTCCAGCCGCCCATTCGCGTATATTGGCTTGTAGCGAGGATCAAACGCCTATGCATAGGAGATTTCTCGCCGTTTGTTTATTCGGTGCCGCCCTGGCGGTTGCCGCCGCGCCGGCGCGCGCCAGCGAGGACGCGGTCCAGTTTTTTAACAACATCGAAGTCACCCCCGACGCTCCTGTTCACGACGCTGTCTGCTTCTTCTGCAATGTCCATGCAGACGGAGTGGTGAACGGCGACATCGTTGTCTTCTTCGGCAACGTGCGCCTCAACGGCCAGGCCCGCCACGACGTGGTCAACTTCTTTGGCAACGTCACGGCCGCCGATAACTCCTCCATTGGCGGCGATCTTGTTTCCTTCTTCGGCTCTGTGCACCTTGGTGAAAACGTCACCGTAGCCAAAGACCTGGTCGCGATGTTTGGCGTGGTGCACACCCCGGCCAGCGTCTCCATCGGCAAGGACCACGTCGTGTTCTCGCCCTGGATTCTCTTCGGCCCGCTGCTGGTCATCTTCCTCGTGGTGTTTGTCATCGTCCACGAGATTCGCGTCCATCGCCAGCGGCGTTTCGCCCAGGCATACCCGCTCCCGCCGCGCCAGTAAACCCCTCGAATGCCCGTCAGCGCGTTACGCTGTTGGCATGGACAATCCAGGCCTCTTGACTCCTCGCCCCTTGCGCATCGTCCTCCCCGGTGGCAGCGGACAGGTAGGCCGCATGCTTGCGCGGTTCTTTCAGGAGCGCGGCCATCACGTCACGGTGCTCACCCGTGGGCCGTATACCGCGCCGTGGCAGACGGTGTATTGGGACGGAATTCAGCTCGGTCCCTGGGTCGAGACGCTTGAAGGCGCCGACGTCTGCATTCATCCCTCCGGCCGCAACATCAACTGCCGCTACACCGCCCGCAACCGCCGCGAGCTGTACGATTCGCGCATCGGGCCGACGCTCCTGCTTCACCGGGCCTTCGCTACGCTCGCCAATCCGCCGCGCCTCTGGATGAACGCCTCATCGGCCACGATTTACCGGCACGCTCCTGAGGGAACGGAATTCGATCGCCCGATGGACGAGGCCACCGGCGAGCTGGGCGGCAACGAGTGGATCTCATCCCGCCGCCGCGCTCCTGCGAAATGGAATTGGACCATCCAGCTCGTCAAGGACTGGGAGGCCGCCTTCTTCTCCGGCGAAACGCCGCGCACGCGCAGGATCGCGCTGCGCACCTCGCTCGTCTTCGGCCCTGAGCCGGGCAGTGTCTTTGCCGTGCTGTCTCGCCTGGTTCGCGCCGGCCTGGGCGGAACCCAGGGCAACGGCCGCCAATATGTTTCCTGGATTCACGAGGCCGATTTCGCCCGCGCTCTCGAATTCCTCATTGCGAATGGAGAGATCGAAGGCCCCGTCAATCTCGCCGCGCCCAGTCCGCTCCCCAACCGTGAGTTTATGGCCGCGCTGCGCGATGCCTGGAACGTGCCGAACGGCCTGCCTGCGCCCACGGTGCTCCTGGCTATCGGCATGTTCTTCCTGCGCACCGAGCCCGAGCTCGTCCTCAAGAGTCGCCGCGTCGTGCCCGGCCGCCTTCGTCAATCCGGATTCGAGTTTGAATTCCCCGATTGGCCCGAAGCCGCTGCAGACCTCGTCCGCCAATGGCGAGCCCGCGACGATCTTTGAGCGCGGTTCAACGCTCACGACTCACGACCCACAACTCACGACTCACGGTTTTCCCGGCGTAATCTCCGTCACTGGCAAATCCCAGTGTCCGAGCAGAATCTCGAACCTCCGCTGCTCTTCCTTCTTGTAGCTGTCCTGGTCCGGCCAGAGCTCCTTGATAAACGCCGCTTCATCCGGGTTCGAGCTCGTCGCAACCGTCGAGTCCTTGTAAACAATCGTCACGCGATAGTCCCAGCGGCCCTCTTCAGTGGTGTGGTAGGCCGGCGACTCAATCTTCAGCGATACAATCCGACCTGTCGACTGAATCTTCCTGAGCAGCGGGTAGTGGTTCTTCAGGAATAGATCGAGAAACTCCTGCTGATGGCCCCACTGGCACTTGTAGTAGTACTCGATCGTGTACGGCTGACCGGCGCTCGACTGCGGCGGCGCGCCCTGCGCCCAAACCCGTCCCGCAAATCCCGCGGCAAACGCAAATCCCACCAAAGCGACAAGAATCCTGCGCATAGTACCCCCCTGCAAAAACGTAGATGCGGTCCCAGAATACTACTGCCGGTGCGCAGGAAGGCGCATCAATGCACGCAACGCACACTCAGGGTCAGTAGCCGATTACGGGAGTTCATTTCGTGTTCAACGGCCGGATGTACGCGCGAAACCAGATTGCGAGCTCCGGCTCTGACATCGTTCCATCCGCGACGGCGAGCATCGTCGTCACCCCGTCCTGGTCGCTCGCGACGAGCTCATAGCCATTCTTCAGCAGAAAGGTTTCCGCCACCACCCAAGCCGTCCGTTTGTTCCCGTCCAGGAACGCGTGATTCCGCGCGATTCCCATGGCGTAAGAAGAAGCCAGGTCCGCGAGGTCGGGATTTCCATAGGCCACGAGATTCTGTGGACGGGCCAGGGCGGATTGCAGCAGCGGCAGATCCCGCGCTCCTGCGAGGCCGCCATGCTCTGCAATCTGTTCGTCGTGAATCGCGAGGACGGAGGTTTCCTTGATCCATCTCCACGCGTCGTTCGTCATTTGGCGAGCTCACGAAGCAGGTCTCGGCGTTTGCGCATCACCTGACGCGCCAGGGTCATGTCCTCCTCAAACTCGGGATCGTAGGGCGTAATGCGGAGTCCGCCGGGCGACTCAGTGAGAAAAACCGTGTCGCCTTTCGCGACCTTGAGCAGTGCCAGTGCTTCCTTGGGCAGCACGATCCCTGCCGAACTGCCAATGGTTGTGACCTTGAGTCTGATCATCGCCGCCAGTCCTCCATTCTTATCATTATAACAAATGTTAGACTATTGCAATGGTTCGCATTTCGGCAAGGGAGTCCGCTGCCGGACACCTAGGACTCGTTCCCTCGGCGCCCAGTTCCCTCGGTCCCCTTTTGTTTCCTTGGACCCTGCCTCAAAAAAAACGGCCCCCGTGTTCACGGGGGCCAAGTTGCCTTGGTTCTCTCGCGTTGCGAGAGCTTGGTTGGCGGCCTAACGGCGGGGTGGCCGTTGGCGCAGGAGCAGAGCCTCGGGGGAGGAGTTGGCCGCTATATTATTACGGCTGCTCTGTGCCAGCTGCGGCGGGAGCGCTTTGGGGTGACGCTCCTGCCCGGGCCGCCAAACTGTTTTCCATCAACCGCAGATGCACGCTGCTGACCCGAATCCGTTCCGGCTTTTGCTCTTGATCGCCGGTTCCGGTCGAAGCCACCTCAGCTACATTGCCGAGGGCTACGGAGTGCATGCGGTAGACGGGAATCTGATGTTCCGATACAAGATAGCGCTTGACCGCTTCTGACAGGCGCTCGGAACTCTGTATGCCTGCGCTGCCCGCCAGCGGCGAGTGCGCTTCCATTTCCAGGATGTAGCCTTCGCGCCCGGTCAGGCTCGAGGCCAGCTGATCCAACTGTGCTTTCGAATCGGAGCTCAGTGTCGGGCTCGACCCGTGGAACTTGACCACAATGTCCGTCGCCTGTTGATACTGATCCAGGCCGTTCACTGTGCTGTTGATCTGGTTCACGTGAGTTGACGCTGATTGGGCGGCGCTGTTGGCGTTCTCCGCCTGCGTGCTGGCCGCCATCGCCAACTGGTTCGCCGCATCGGCCGCGGTCTGCGCCTTCTGGATTCCTGCCTGCGCCCGCGCATCCACATCCCTGATGTACTGCGCGTTCTTGGCGTTCACATCATCCAGTTCGCTGAGTCGGTCGTTGATCGGATCGGTCTGTCTTTTCACCCAGTTCTTGCGGGCAAACGGATAGATCCGGCCCCAGAACCCTTCCTTCTGGGCTGCCAACGGCTGTTCAGTCATGGGCATGGGCTGAGCCTGGTTGGTTGAAGAAGTCGCCGTGCTCTGTGTTGAAACCCCGGACGATGTGCCAGTTGACACCTGGTCCTGGGCCCAAACGGGAATCGCGATCGCAGATGCCAACACGATCACTGCCAGATGGCGGGGAAACAATCTCACTACATTCGCAGATTTCATCATGGGTTTAATCCCTCTTGTCGGTTTCGTGGCTTTTAGAGTTGCGTCCACGGTTCGAGCCTGCTGTCCGCTCGCCTTGGTAAGAGCAATACCGGTGCCAAAAGTGGAGAGGGATTAGGAAAACATCTATCTAATTGAAAATAAAGTCATTAGATCGGCCGGTCTCGGTACGGAAATGTAGCGTTTCGCGCCCTGTAAACCCCCGTTTGCGGGTAAATTTTGCACGTTTGCGTAGTTTCTACTCTGCCTCCGAAATCCTCGCCCTTCTTTGAGTCCACGTGACTTACTTCGAGTTCGAGTCCATGCGCCCTACTTCGCGTCCACGTGAATGATCCGGATCTCAGGGAAAGCGCCATCCCAGTCCTGCGCAACCGTGTCGAACACCAATCGGAAGTCTGCGCTGTCGCCCGGCTTCAGGGGCGAGGCCGACACCGGCTCCACATCCACATACGGCTGGCGCGTGCGGATGATCTTCAGCGGCTCGGTTTCGTTCTGCGCCACTTCGTGCGCCGGATCGCGAAAAAGCACCTGCACGATGATTCCAGTCACCGTCCGGCTTCCTGTATTGCTGATCGACCCATCGACGTAAGTCACTTTGCCGCCGGCAAGGTTCGCTGACTCGCTCATCTGTAGGTTGCTGATCGGCAGATTCCCCGCGTACGAGTCCAGGGCCGCGGAGATCGGCGTCGCTGCGGGCGCGCTCTTCCCGTGCCCAAAGATCAGCACCAGTCCCACCGCCACCGCCAGCACAATCGTCGCAGCGATCGCTACTGGCAGCCAATTGCGCTCCTTGGCCTCGGCAGGACGAATGAGTTGTGAACCTGTGCTCACGAGCGCGATTGTACACCCCTCTTTGCTGGCTTTGCGGCTCTCTACAACGAGTCAGTATGAAGGGTACGGGCTTCAGCCCTTGAGGGAAGCCTTCTTCAAACTGACCCACTACCCTGCACATCCGCCACTTGCAGCGCTCGCGCCCCAAGCTGTCGCGCCGCCTGTCCCTTCCGCGCGCAAACTTTTCATCCAATCTACATTCTTCGTTGAAACCTGCGCATTTCTCTCGCATCTAAGCTGGCAAGAGAGAAGTCACCGCCAGCTAACCGGAGCCGGCGGAAGACTGGAATCTCCGCAACCACGAAACGCAGCCTCGACCCAACAGAAGGGAACCGGCAACGTGATCGCAACGTAACCCTTATCGAAATGCATTTGAAAGGCAGGCCAGCCAATGCATCCCTCCCCATGCCACGCTTTTACCTCGCCACCCACACCCGCAAGCGCTTCTGCGCAGCCCAACCTCCTCGCCGAACGGGTCTACCAGGGCCTAACCATCGCCGCCATGCTCGTGATTCTCTTGAGCCTCTTGTCGTTTTGGTAGTTTTCCTCGCACCGCGATTCCAGGCGCGTTCAGTTAGAGATGGGCTTTCGGATCGAAGCGAGAAGTTGAAACCTGAACCTTGAAACCTGAACCCTGAATCCTGAAACCTGCCTTCCTCACCCGAACCGCGCCCGCTTTACCGATTGCCGGAAGTCGTCGCCCTGCATCTCCACGCGGACACACATCTCTGCCAGCCGCGATCTCATCCGGTCGCCGATGCGGTCGCCCAGCGTATCTTCAAGGACGGCGGCTTTGGCCCCGGTCCTGTCAAACTTTGCGCCTGCTCCTGCCGGCAGGTCCGGATAATTCGTTGTAATGATCGTGGTCTGGCGGTCGTTGTAGCGCGTGTTCAGAATCAGCGCCACGGTGTCCCACACCCACTCGTTGGGCTTTTGCGCGCCCAGGTCGTCCAGCACCAGCACTTCGGCGGCGAATACCGGCTTCAGCAGCTCAAGCTCCGTCGTCCGCACCTCGGAGTTATAGCTGTTCTGGATGCTCTTCAGCAGCTCCCGATAGTCGCAGAACAGCCCTTTCACTCCGCGTTCCTGGATCAGGCGCCGGAGAATGCCGGCCGCCAGGTGAGTCTTACCCAAACCAGCTGAGCCGACAAAGAGCAGCCCGCGTCCCGCTGTATCGACAGGATAGGTCTCCGCGAATTTCCGCGCCTTCTGGAGCGCCCTGCTCAGCGAGGGGTCGGCGCCGGGATATGCGGGATCGAAGGCGTCCAGCGTGCAATCCTTGTACCGCGCCGGAATCTGCGCCGCCTGGATCCTCCGCTGTTCCCGCTCCGCATCCTGGCACTCGCATGCCCGGCTCACCCAGTGTCCGGCCGCATCCATCACCCGAACCAAACCCACCCCATCGCAAATCGCGCATTCCGTCATATCGTTTTTCCAGCCTAGCGCACTCGGCTCCACGCGCACCCGGTGCACACCTTGTGCCCGAATGTGGAAAATGCGCTCGCGCGCGTTTCGTTGGGTTTGTTGTGGAAAGGAGAACTCACCAAACATGGTCAGCGTACCGAGATGGGCTCAAATGTTTTTGGAGCCTAGTCGCAAACCAGCGCAACTTCGGGAAACTCCTGCGCTACATCTACTTCGACAGAACCGTCGCCCTGCGTTGCGAAAAATTTCTCCACCTCGCTCAGCACATCCGGCCCCGTGCGCGCTTGGTAAATCGCCGCGCGCAGCTTCGCCCCGCCCGGCACGCCGTGCGTGAACCACGTGGCGAACTGCTTCATCTTTCCCACCGGATCGCCCATTCTCGCATCGCGCGGCAGATCCTTGGTCGCCGCTGCTTCCAATAGCAGCATCTCAAAATACGCGCGAATCATTCTGTAGCGATCCTGATTCGTTGGCCGCTCGTAGCTGCCCGTCGCCGTGTACTGCGCAATCTGCCTGAAGATCCACGGATTCGCCGGCGCCGCCCGCCCGATCATCACCGCGTCGCACCCGGTCTCGGCAGCCATCGCCGCCGCGTCTTCGGGCGTACGAATATCGCCGTTGCCCATCACCGGAATCCGCACTGCCTGCTTCACTTGCGCAATCCAATGCCACTGCGCCTGTCCGCTGTATCCCTGTTCGCGCGTCCGCGCATGCAGCGCCAGCCCGTTCAGCCCCTCGGCCTCGGCCATCCGCGCCAGCTCCACGCACACAATCTGCTCGTCGTTCCAGCCCATGCGGAACTTCACGGTGAAGGGAATCGTTACCGACTTGCGAATCGCCTTGAAGATCTCGCCGATCTTCGGCAGATCGCGAAGCAATCCCGACCCTCCGTTGCACCCCACCACGCGCTTCGCCGGGCAGCCCAGATTCAAATCCACCGTGTCGAACCCCGTTTCCTCCACAATGCGCGCTGCTTCCGCCAGTGTCTCGGGATTCGATCCGAACAGTTGCGCTCCGATGGGATGCTCATCGTCGTAGAAAGTCAGGTACCGCCGCCGCTTCGTCTCGCGCATTCGCGCCAGACCATCCGCCGACGTGAACTCGGTCATGATGAGCCCGCACCCCGACTCCACATTCGAGATCGCCGCATCAACGCTTTCGAGCTCTGTTCTCTGATTTCTGAGCTCTGTCGTTTGTTCTCTGATCTCTGTTTTCTGATCTCTGGAAAAAAGACTCGCATGCCGGATGAACCGCCGGAACACCGTGTCCGTAACGCCCGCCATCGGCGCCAGAACTGTCGCCGGCCGCACCACCACCGCGCCCAGTCGCACCTCCGCCGGAACCCGCGCCTCCGCGGGCATCGCGTGCTCCACCGGATTGTCCCAGTCCTTCTTTACCGTGAATCCGCGTCTCGCCATGGTAATCGCCGCCGAGTTTCCAGCTGCTAGCTTTTCTTGCTCTCTGAAACTTCTTTCGCGCGAAACTTCGCGATGCGCTCGATCAACTTCGCCGGCACAGGCTCAGCAAGCGAAAACCGCACCGTGCTCTTGACCACTTCGTACGGCTTCAAATCGTTTTTGAGCGTTGCGAGCAGGCGTTTGGTTGCAGGATACAGCGAGTAATGCTGTTTCCAGCCCGCGAAGTAGAGCAGTCGCTCGCCGTGCATCTTATACGTGGGCATCTTGTATGTGATGCTCTCCTCGGCCTCGGGCACTGCCTTACGAATCGTCTTGCGCACAAGTTCGAGCGCTCGCTTCGCCGTCTCGGGCTGCGTGGCAATGTATTCGTCAACAGACTCAATCTCGCGTTTCATTTGTTCAGACCCTCAGCAGCCGCTGCATTCACCACCGGATTGTCCCAGTTTTTCTTCTCCGTGAATCCGCGGCGTGGCATGATTCGAAATCAATCCTTAGACGCTAAGCAAGTTCTGGTCAAACCAAACATCTACGTGGTTCTCGGACACCAGAAACCGATATCCAGGCGGCAACGCCAGAAAAGGTGCGATTTGAGGAAGGTCGTCGTAGAGGTGCTTGGTATGAACCGGTGCGAAGAAATCAGCGGAGGTCGAGAATTCCTCACCGCACCAGATGTACCATCCGCTAGTGCTATTCTGCGCTGGATGGCGAAGGCCATTCACCGGGCTCAGACCAAGGGTCGACTGCGCAAAACCGGAGATGGTGGTGTCGGTGACAGGCACAAACTCGACTTCATGCTTTTGGCACGTTGTTTTCTGAGCTTCCTGAATTTGTTCCGGTGACATCTTCCTCCAAACAAACGTGAGCCCCCGCCGTGGCGGAGGCCCATTGGTCCAACTCCTGCCTCGGCTTACTTCGCCGCCGCAATCGCCTTGTCGCTCTTTGCGTACTTCCGCCGGAACCGCTCTACGCGTCCCGCCGTGTCGACCAACCTTTGCTTGCCCGTAAAGAACGGGTGGCAAACCGAGCAAATTTCCACGTGAATGTCGCCCTTGTGGGTCGACCTCGTTTCAAAACTGCTTCCGCAGGCGCACATTACCCGCACTGCGGCGTAATTGGGATGAATCTTTTCCTTGGGCATCGACAGACAGACCTTTCCTGCAATTCTTCTCTGCTTATTGTAGGGGGATTTGCCCGCTTGCGCAATTCCGGGGCAGGGAACCGCAAAAGACAGTTTCTAGGCATTAGTTTCTGGCTTTTAGCTTCCCCTGCAACGACCTGTGGCCTCCCTTCATCCACTAAGGTCCACCCAGCACGAGCAGGTTAGAAGCTAGGAGCTAGAAGCTGCATCACCGAAAATCCCTCGACCGCACCTCCACTCGCGTGACCTCCAGCGGCACTATCCGCTGTGCCTTCACGTGAATCACGCCCTCCTGATTCTGCACCGGCCCCTCGATGCGCAGGAACCGGTTCCGCGTCACCACCAGCCGGTCGCGCTCAAACACATCCGGCGTCAGAATCACGTTGGCAATCCCCGTCTCGTCCTCGAGCGACAAAAACACAAATCCCTTCGCCGTGCCCGGCCGCTGCCGCGCAATCACGCATCCGGCAATCGTCACGCGCCTGCCGCTCTTTAACACCTCCAACTCCCTCGCCGAAAAAACTCCCTCCGCCCGCAACTCCGCTCGGGTGTACGCCATCGGATGCGGCCCTGTCGTCAGCCCCGTCCCCGCATAATCCGCCGCCAGCCGCTCCTCCGTCGTCATCTGCCTCAGCGGCATCGCGGCCACACGATCTACAGCAGTCGCCCCGCCGCCGGAATTCTTCTCGCTCGGCTCTGCTGTCGCGCCCCGCTGTTCTGCGGGTGCCCCATCCTTCGCGCAGCGAAGGGTGGGAACCGCTGACTTGCTGACTCGCTGACTCGCTGACTGGCCAACTTGCGGTTCTCCGCGCCCAACCTCCGCCCCACGCAGCAACGGTCCCACCGGCCTTCCCGCCCACTCCACTTGCCACAGCGCATCGCGCCGGTGTTCCACCTCGCCCAGCGAATTCAGCGCGCCGATCTGCGCCAGCGCCACCAATTCTTTTCGGTTCAGCTCCGGCACGCGCCGCGCCAAATCGTCCACGCTCTTGAAATCCGCCGTGCCGCGTGCCGCAATCACCGCTTCCGCCGAGCTCTGCCGCAATCCCTTCGCGTAATTCATCCCCATCCGCAGCGAAACGGACCGATCCGTCTCCGCCTCCAGCGTGCACAACCACTCCGATCGTTGCACGTCGATCGGCCGCACCCGCAGCCCATGCCGCTGCGCATCCTTCACCAGCACCGCCGGCGAATAAAATCCCATCGGCTGGTTGTTCAGCAGTCCGCACGTGAACGCCGCCAGATAATGCACCTTCAGATACGCCGACGCATACGCGATTAGCGCAAAGCTCGCCGCATGGCTTTCGGGAAATCCGTACATGGCAAACGACGAAATCCCCTGCACAATGTTGTCCTGCGCCGCCGCATCCACGCCGTTGCGCGTCATCCCCGCGCGCAGCCGTCCCTCCAGGTCCTTCATCCGCTGCATTGACCGCCGCATGCCCACTGCTCGTCGCAGCTCTTCGGCCTCCGCGCCCGTGAAGCTCGCCACCGTCATCGCCATGCGCAGCAGTTGCTCCTGAAACAACGGCACGCCCAGCGTCCGCTTCAGCACCGGCTCCAGCAGCGGATGCGGATACGTCACTTCCTCCTTGCCCTGCCGCCGCCGCATATATGGATGCATCATCTTGCCCACAATCGGCCCCGGCCGGATGATCGCCACCTGAACCACCAGGTCGTAAAAACGCACCGGCGCGTTGTGTGGAATCGATGCCATCTGCGCACGGCTCTCCACCTGAAACATGCCCACCGTGTCCGCCTTGCACAACGTCTCGTACACCAGCGGATCTTCGGGTAGCAGCGCCAAATCCACCTGCTTGCCGTAGTGCCGCGGAATCAGCTCGATTGACTCCTTCAGCGCCGCCATCATTCCCAGACCCAGCAGATCCACCTTGATTAGTCCAAGGTCCGCGCAATCTTCCTTGTCCCACTGCACCACGGTCCGCCCCGGCATCGACGCGCGCTCAATCGGTACCACACGATTCAAAAGCCCCGCGCAAATCACCATGCCGCCCGAGTGCTGCCCCAGATGCCGCGGCAGATTCTTCATGCGCAGGCACAAATCCAGATACCGCGCAATCCGCGGATGCCGCACGTCGAAGCCCGCCTGCCAAAAATGTTTCTCCATCGTGTCGTTCGGGCCGCGCCACTCCCAGTGGCCCATCAACCCGGACAGCCGCGCCGACTGCTCCTCCTCGAATCCCAGCGCCTTGCCCACCTCGCGCGCCGCCGACCGCCCGCGATACGTGATCACGTTCGCCGTCATCGCCGCGCCCAGCCCGCCGTAGCGTTCGTACACATACTGGATCACCTGCTCGCGCTCGTCGCCCGATGCCAGATCGAGATCGATGTCCGGCCACTCGCCGCGGTTCTCGCTCAGGAACCGCTCGAACAGCAGCTCCATCCCCACCGGGTCTACGGCAGTCAGCTCCAGCGCATAACACACCGCCGAATTCGCCGCCGACCCGCGCCCCTGTACTAGAAATCCCCGCCACTGGCAGTAGCGAATGATGTCCCACACGATCAGAAAGTATCCGGCAAATCCCAATTTTGAAATCAGCGTCAGTTCGTGCTTCACCTGCGCCCGCGCCTTCGCGAGCAAATGCCGCTTCGCCGGCGATCCGTACCGCTTACGCACGCCCTCCTCCACGCGCTTGGCCAGGAAGCTGTCCATCGTCTCGCCTTCCGGCATCGGATAATGCGGAAATTCGTAGCCCAAATTTGCCAGCGTGAACTCCAGCCGATCACTCACAATGCGGGTGTTGGCAACCGCCTCGGGAATATCACTGAACAGCGCCGCCATCTCGCGCGCCGTGCGCAAATGTCGCGCATCGTTGCGCGCGAGCAGCCGTCCCGCCCGGTCCAACGTCGTGTGATGCCGGATCGCTGTGAACACGTCGAGCATCTCGCGGTCCTTCTCTTCCGCATAGCGCACGCCGTTGGTCGCAATCACCGGCAGGCCGAGGCTCTCCGCAGTTCTGAGAAGAGCCTGGTTGCGGCACTCCTCTTCGCGCTCCTGGTGCCGCTGTAGTTCTAAATACAAATTGCCGCGCCCATAAATCGCCGCCAGCCGCTCGGCCGTCTTCCGCGCCTCGCATTCTCCGCCGCGCGCGAGCGCCGCGGCCAGCGGTCCCTCCTCGCCGCCCGTCAGGCAAATCAGTCCATCGGAAAATTCTTCCAGGTCCTCAACCGTCGCCGCGCCTTCGGCCTTCGTCGTCTCGCGCATCTTGAAGCGCGTAATCAGTTGGCACAGATTCTGGTAGCCGGCCTGCGACGCGCACAGCAGCACCACGCGCGCCGGCTCCTCGGGAAACTGATTCGGCAGCCATTCCGGCGGCGTGAGGCGGCTGCCCAGCGAAGACACCGCAATCTCCGCGCCAATGTGCGCCTTCACCCTGCACGGTTGAGCGGCCGTATGAAAGCGCGCTGCGCCGTACACGCCGTTCCGGTCGGCCAGCGCGATCGCCGGCATCTCCAGTTCCACTGCGCGCTGGATCAACTGCTCCGGCAGCGTCGCCCCGGCAAGAAAGCTGAATGCGCTCGTCGCGTGCAGCTCAATGTATTCGCCGTCTCGCGCGAGTGTCCACGATCGCGGCTCATCCCCGCCGCTCGCCGCTGCTCGCGTTCCGGCTTCGGCGCTCGACTCCGCAGCGGCCGCCGGCCTGTACGCATCGTTTGGATGACAGACTGGCGTCCCCGGTGAGCGTGCATTCGGCACCGAGTGCGTATTCGGAATATCGATGCTCTGATCAGTCGTAAAACGCCTCCAGCCGCCACGCATTCCGCGCCCGATCGCGCGTCAACAGGCACGCTACCAACGCTCCACCACTGCAATCGAATCCTGCGAATGAATCCGGCGTTTTGAAAGGGCACGACCGGGGTGCCCACCCAGTGGGTGGGTCGCGTGCCGTATCGCTCGCAAAATTATTGTGGGCTTTAGCCCCTGAGGAATACTTTTCTGCACGCACCGCCAGCACATCCCACTCTTCGCAGTCCCACGCACCGTCACACGATTTCAGCGCCCACCAGCAACCGCTCGTCCTCCACGGCCCGTACGCCGCCGCAATCTCGTACAAATTTTCCTGGTCGCGAAAAACTGCGGGCTTCGTCGCCCGCATCGTCACGCGCACCGCCCGCGCCGGCCGCACCCGCCGCAGCGCCATCCGCGGCGTCGCCTCCATCTCTGCTTCGCTCCCACCGTCCGCAGCAAACCCCTCCATGCGGAATCCGTCCGCGCGATGCGTATCCTCGAGCACAGGCGACCCCACGCGCGCCTCGCCCACCATCGCCCGCAACCGCACCAGCGTCACATCCAGCCGCGAGGGCTCCGGCGTCTGCGGCGCAAACAATCCCAACTGCACCTTGCTCTGCGCTCCCGCTTCCGCCCGCAGCGCGAGCCGAACCACAGCCGCCTGCGGAGGATGCGTTCCGATCTCCAGTTGCAGCAGCTTGAGCAGAAATTTCCGGTCAATCGTCGGCACCGCCGGCCGGATCGCGCAACCATGCGTCACAGCGCCCTCGAGGCCCATCTCGGCCGTCAGCGAGCGCAGCGCCAGCGCCCGTCCCGCGGCCCGCGTCGCCAGGCAATCGATCATCCGCGCGCCCACAAAGAGCAGGGAATCGATCTGCTCCACCGGCGTCTCGAACTCGCAAAATTCCTCCAGAGCAAACGCGGTTTCGATCGGCTCGAACGTATGCTCCGCTTCGCCGCGCGCCAGCGCCCGCCACACGCGCGCCTTCGGCCCCATCCGCGCCACCAGCTCCGCCTCGGGCAGCGCCGCCAACTCGCCAAGCGTGCCAATGCCCCACAGCGCGAAGGTCGCCGCGTACTCTTCATCCAGGTTCAACGCCGTAATCGGCAGCTTGACCAGCGCCTCAGCCTCCGTGCCTTCGGCGATCACCGCGATCCCGCGTATGCTCGCCGCTTTCATCCGCACCGTATCGAAATTTGCGCTCACCGCAACAGCCGCGCGGAATCCCGCCGTAGCCAGTTCCTCCCTCAACCGCTCCGCCAACTGTGCGGGCGGCCCAAACAGCCGCTCCGTGCCAGCAATGTCCAGCACAAAAGCGCATGCCGTCTCCGAGCCCGCGCCGCCGCCCACCTCTTCGATCCGCGGAGAAAACTTCGCCGTGCACTCGAGCATCACCGCCCGCGCCGCCGCCTCATTCTCCGCCGAGCGCTTCAGCAGCCGTAGCCCTTGCATGCTCTCCGCTTCGAGCCGCGTCATTCCCACTGCCGCGCCCTTCCTCTCGGCCAGCCGGTTCAGCGAGCAGACCCACTCCTCGGGTGCGCGTCCATCCAGCACCACCACCGGCTCCGTCTGCCAATCCGTCCGCAGCCGCAGCAATGCTTGCGAGGGAAACTCCGCCGCCCATGCGCACACAAAAAGCTTGCCGTTCATGCAAGCCTCCCCGCGTCGGTGTCCCACGCCGCATGTGTCTGCCATGTCGCGGCTGGCGGCTTGCGCGTCGTAATTTCAATGGGTGCCTGCCGCTCTCTCTCGCGCCGCACCGCAAACTCGAAGCCGCGCAGCACCGTCCCGTCCGCTGGCTCCGCGTTCCGCGCCACGCACTCCAGCACCACCGCCGCAGCCGACTGCGCATACCCCCGCGTTCCCACAACGACGAGCGAGCACTGCGTCCTCTCCGCAGCCTGCCTGTATCGGAACCACGTCGCCAGCGGAATGCGGCTCGCTTGCTCCGGCGCCGTATCGCCCAGATCGAGCACAATCGCTGCAAATCCCCCGGCCTGCAGCAGCAGGTCCGTCGCCCTCAGCCCCTGGTCGAGCCTCGTCCATTGTGGCTTCGCTCGCCACCGGCCCGCCGTCTTTCCCGCCTCCTCACGGCAGCGCATCCACAGCAGTTGCTTCAGCCGCACGCCATTCGCCGCGGCCGACTCGGGATCGAACGCGTCCGACACGTCGACCCACGCGCACGCCCGCTCCTCCGCCGTCCTCTGCGCAACAAACTGGAGCGCCAGACTCGTCCGTCCCGACGACGCCGCTCCTGTCAGCTCGCTGATCGCCCCCACCGGCAGCCCGCCATGCAGCAGCTCGTCGACCGCCGCAATTCCCGTCGTCGCAACCTCGTCGATCGCGCGCGGCGCAGGCGTCAGCGCCGCTGGAAACCTACGTTCCAGCGCGTGCTCGATCTCCAAACGAAGTGCGGCGGCAGTTGGCATACGATCCGAGGCGCCTCTAGTATTTCGCCTTTTGTTCGCCTAATGTACCGCCAAAATACCTCGCCTGTCAAAGCCCAAATTCACAGATTTTCAGAATCTCGGCCGGTTTTCTGTTTTGGCTATCCAGATCAACGCACAATAGCTAGACGGTTCATAACCATATTTATTATCTATAGCATGCACTCGAAAAACAGGCAAGCCTTCCCTCGGCCAAAGAACCCCGCCAACTCGCCAACGTGCGCTTCAGCACACGCTAACTCGCCAACTTGCTACCTCGCTCCCTTGCTCCCTGCTCGCCCCACCAGCTCCGCCCTTGCCGCCAGCCCCATCGCCATGGCCATCACCCGGTCGTCGTGCGTTCCCGCCTGCGCCCCGCTGCTCCCATTCGCCTGCCGCACAAAGCTCCGGCACTCCCCCAGCAGCCGCCGGCTCTGGAACCGCTCCGGCTCCTCGACCAGTGCCGCATTCAGACACCCCAGCATTGCCGGCCGACTCACGCTCGTCGTCAGCCAACCCGCCTGCCCGCCCTGCCGGTAAATTCGCCCGTACTTGCACGCTGTCTCTGCCAGCGCCAACACGCACGAGCCGTGGTTGTTCCGTTCCACCACCAGCCACGCCCCGTTGTACTCCGCCGCCAGATCGGTCACAAACCGCGCCAGCTCCAGCCCGCCCATGTGCCCGGCAAACTCCGCGCACTGCAACCCCGTCTCCATCTCCAGCACCTCGGCCGCGGAGTAGTCGCCCTCGCTTCCACCTCCCGCCGGATCCACCGCCACTACATACTCTCTGCCCTTCACCGGCGGCAGCCATATCTCCAGCTCCCCATTCTGTCTCCGCATCACCGGCTCGGGAACCGTCTTCATCCGCTCCTCCACCGCCGCCAGCTCAAACACGCTCTCGCCGCTCGCCAAAAAGCAGCTGTCCTCATCTTCGGCAAACTCCTGCCGCGCCAGCCCGCGAAAATCCGCCCGAATCTGCCGCCGGTACCCGATCTGCCGCAGATCCAGCCCACGCTCCGCCATCAGCGCCCGCTCTTCCTCCGTCAGGCTCGCCTTGCCCACTGCTTTTGCCCGGTACCCCGGCTCCATCCACCACGGAAAGAAGTGCCGCACCATCCCCGTCTCGTCGGCCTTCAGCCACTCCTCGTGAAAGCACCCTCCTACTCCCTGCGGTGTCGACTCCAGCACCATCTCCGCTCCCGGCGCCAGCGTCGCGCGCAGTCCCGCCAGGATCTCCGCCGCATCCCCAGGCCAGCGCGCCAGCTCGCTACAGTGCAGGTTCTGCACCGTCAATCCCCGCCCCGCGTTCCGGTCGGCCGCGCTCACCACGCGATACTGCGCATCGATCCGCGGGAACACAATCTGCCGTACATTCGACCGCGCCGTCCTCAGCGGCCCCTTGCGTACCCTGTCCGGCAGCCAATCCGCAAACCGGTGCACGATGCGGAAAATCTCCTCCGCCGCCTCCTGCGTGTGCGCCACCTCCAGCGTTAGTGTTCCCGGCTGCGTGATCGTTTTCAAAAAGAATCGCGCAGCCACCCACGTCGTCAGCCCCATCTGCCGCGCCTTCAGCACAATATTCCGCTGGCCGCGCTTCTCCTCAAACGCCTGCTGCACGGCATTGGCCGCCAACTTCGTCGGCTTTCCCTCGCGCGTTCTCACCACCAGCAAGGCTTCCGCCAGCGCGATCGCCACATCGCTCCCACCCACGACGTGCGACGGCGTATCCAGTATCTTTCCGAGCTTCTCCAACTCCCGTCTGCCCAGCTTCTTCTGGATCGACTTGATTGCCAGTGCCGCGACCGCGCTTTCCTCATCCACTGCCGCCACCTGTCCCTCCTGCTGGATCTCTCGCCGCGTTCGTGCCCGCACATGCAGGCTTGGCGCGCGACCGCCCAAGTCGCGCGTCAAGCGAAGGCGCAACTCCGCCCCCGAGCCGCACCTCCGATCTCGATCCATCAATCTGTCTTGTCTTTGTCGCGGGTGCCCTGTTTTGTCTCTGTTACGCGTGGCGCACCCTCGCCACCGCGGTTTTGCGCGCAGGGCGCCATCGCCCCCTCGCCCCCGAAGTCCCGAAGTCCCTTGGTCCCTCGTTCCCTTGGTCCCTTGGTCCCTGTCGTCTCAATACCCGCCGCACCAGTACTTGATCGTGTACGCCGTCGAAGCCGTCAGCGCAGTGTTCGCGGTTATCGTGATCGCCGTCGTGCTTTCCGTCCACGTATTGCTTGTGATCAATCCTGTCGCGCTCAGCGTGCTCACCATGCAGTTAGCTTGGTTCGTGTGTGTGTTCGGAAAACTCAGCGTTGCCAGCGTTCCCGTCGTCGGACTCGTCCCTGTCGTCAGTGTCACCGTCCCGCTCACGCCGTCGCACACGTGGCTCGTCGCGCACGCAATGGTCGGGCTCGATCCCGCCGCCGCGCCCGCTGCCACGCCCATTGACCCTGTCCCCATGATGAACTTCCCTTGCAGATAGCCCGTCGCCGTAGTGTTTCCGCTGCCCGACACTTGGAACGCCGCGGTCGAAGAACTCGACCCGCCCTCATACACAATCAACCCGCCCGTCCCCGATCCGCTCGTGTTATTAATCACCACCGCGTTCGCGCCGGCCCCGGCATTGATCGTCGTGTTCGCATTTGCCGGCAGAATGACCCGGTCCAGCGAATTCACCGCATCTGTCACCCGCAGGTAGTTCGTTCCGTCCTTGCGCAGTTGCCATTCCGCGGTGCCCGAATAGTTGTTGAACTGCAATGCTCCAATCTGCTCTGCACTCGATCCCGGCTGAATTGCCAGCGTCTGATTCGAATTCGCCCCATTCTGCAGCGTCGCGTTGCCCTGCATGGTCGTCGCTCCGCCCACGCTCAGTGTTCCGCTCAGCGTCTCTGATGCCCCCGCCAATGTTCCGCTCACCGTCGGCGCAGACAGCGTCGGGCTCGTCGCCAGCACCACGCTGCCGCTTCCTGTCGTGCTCGCTGCCACCGGCTGCCCGGTCGCATTCGTTCCCAGCAGGCTCGCCGAAGTCGGCACCGCTCCCCCATTGATCTTGCTTACAGTGGGGTTCGGATAGCTCCCCCCAAGATCGCCGCCGGCAGCCCCGCTTGGAGCCAGCCCCGAAGGCGTGCCCGAGATTTGCGAGTACGCCACCTGCGCGCACGTTGGACCGCCGGTCGTGTCTCCCGTCTCGTATTGGCCCGTGGTGCAGGTGCTTGTCCCGGCCTTCGCAGTCAGGCTCGAAAGCGGCACGCCGCTATCTTGCTCTTGGCCTGAGGTGCCGGTATAAGTAACCAGGTCGCCCGAGGCCGAAGTTGCTGGTCCGGTAGGCACCGCTGCGCCTGCGCCCGTGGTGTTGATAGCCGCCGAGCTCAGCACCGGCTGCTTTCCGTTGTAGTCATGTTGAAGCGGCCTGATCGCAACGAACTCAATCTGCGCGTCATTGCTAGGACTCGATACGCTCACCCCAAACGAAGAAGTGGAGTAGGACGTAAAGTCAACCGCTATTCCATCGCTCGCCCAGGTCGATGAGCAGCTGGGCGAGTCCGTCCCGACAGTAGTGTTGGTCGCATAGACGGTGAGCGTAATCGAAGTTGAAGCCGCACACTTGAAGCCAAAATAGATGATTGCCTTTGTCGCCGGAACTTCGGCCCCGATAATTGCGTGACCTCCATTGCTGTAGTCCTGTGTAATCATGCTGTAGAACTTCAGGATGAATTTGTTGGAGAGTCCAACCGCATAGGCTTGCCCAAAATAGGCCGTCGAATCAACGGAAGTTTGCGCCGAATCATTTGGGCCAAGGGCTAAGAAGTCAACCGGGCCAAATATAAGATCGGTGTCGCTCGGATAGGGACTCGCGGCATTTCCGTCCCGGATGAAGTCCGCTGTCCTCGCACCAACAGGCTGATCGAAAATGGTTTTCGAGATCGTCGAACTGCGACTAGCGCTTCCGCCGCCGGATGGGTTGAATCCCCGCAGGATGATTTGGTTTCCGATGCCATTGTCTATCGGCTGAACGCTTTGGAGTGAGCCTGTGGACTCGATATAGTTGCGCGAACCATTAAACTGTGGAGTGCCCCCCCACCCACAATGTACGCAGGAGGAATCATTGGCATCCCAGATTGGGCCAACTGTTCCTCCCACCGCGCCGCCAAGGAAGGTGTTGAAGAGGTAGTACCCATTCCCCTCAACGCGCCAGCCAAAGTTGTTTACTGAAGTGCCCTCGGTCTCAGCTACGTTGACGGTCCAACTGCTAGGAGTGTCTCCGTCGGAGACTCCTGACTGCAAAATCTGCGGGCCGTATCCACTTCCGTCATAGACCTGAATCCCACTCAGACTTCCTTCGCCGCCGTCGTAACTGATCCACGGGTACCCATCTGTCCAATATCCACCACGCCAACTCAGGTAATCCTGTAGACCTTGCGACTGGTAAGAATCGAGTTCGGACGGAACGAACATTGCGCCATAATTTAGGCCTTCCAGCGAGACGTTAGTCGCCGTAAATCCATATGGCGCATAGCATCCCTGCATGAAGATGCCGGTGGATGCATTCTGGGAGGCGTTTGACAAGCCGTAAAATCTGACGTTAGTCAGTTCGTCCAGGTCGTTGCCGATATTTCCGCCCACCGTATAATGCGCGCTATTTCCGTCCTTGCAATCGAAGGCCAGAGCCGCGTTTCCAGCCGTCTGTGTCACGGGCAATCCAGCAACGGAAATGTAGGCTGAAGCGTTCGTGACGGTGGTCGATGCAGCAGCGGCAAGCGTCACCGTTCCGACCGCGCCTGTCGAACTGGAACAAGGGGACACAGAAGAAATGGAAGTGACCAAATTGGAGCCACCAGAGCCAGCCCCGTTGACCTGAATCGCCTGCCCTACGTCACCACAACTAAAAAGAGCATGGGGCGACGTGATCGCGGCGCTGCCACCTGTCATCGATGCATCTTGTACCCATCTACCCGGCCAGCGGTGCGGAAAGCTGGAAGATGCGTTGACTGAATCGTCTACTTCAAAAACGATGTCGCGAATTGACCACGACGGGCGCGGCGCAGCGGTTGTAACTGTCGTCGGATCGGGAGCGCGGAAAACGTCCTCTCCGGGCATCCCTTTGATGATGACGCCGGTATTTCCCTGTGGAGGGTTGACTCCGACTGGTGGCTGACCCTCCAACGACACGCCATACCACGGCAAGGTGCTCGTAAGGTAGCAGCCTCCCGGCGGCAATGGGAAATAAACTGTCGCCGGCGGACCCGTCGCATTGGCAGCGTTCAATGCGGCGGTAAGCGCTGCCTGGTCGTCAGTCGAACAGTCGCCCTTGGCGTTGTAAGGCGGCGCCATTACATTCACTTTCGTATTGACGCTGGCATTGATAGAGGGGCCGGTCAGTTGGCTTGCAAAAGTCTGCGGAGTCGTGGCTGCAGCCGAAAGTGCGCCCAGGTTCGCCAGCGCGCCGCTCGCGCTCGTTGCACCCGTCCCTCCCGACGCCAGTGGAACTGCGTTCATGCCGCCGATCGACGTGCCGTTCCCCATGTAGTAGGCAATCTGTCCCGAGCTTGCTGAATTGATTGTCCCGGTCACGCCGCCGGATCCTGATCCGCTCCCGCATGGCGACCCCGTATTCGTGATGTATCCCGAGTTATCGATCTGCAGGCATGAATCCCCTTGAGCCGATGCCAATCCCGGCAGCTTGATCGCATTCGGCGCCACAAATGCAGCGTCGAGGTTCGAATTCGACCCTGAGTAAATATCGGTCTCCGCTCCTGAGCCGGTTTCATAATTGAGTCGGATATGCCCCGTCGAGTTACTCGCATCGATGTAAGTATCGCCGCTGTTCGTGTTTTGATACGCCTTGAAGCTATCTAGCCCTCCGGTTGCCGAGTTGAGCGCCCAGTTATTGCTCGCATCCTTCACCAGGAACCACTGGCTGGCCCCGTTCCAGTCCTTATAAGTAAACGATCCTTTCTGGCTCGTTGTAAGTCCCGGCCATAGGTAGTAATCCACTTCGGCATCGGCACTGTTGCGTAGCGACATTGTTCCCGCCGATTGCGTCGTCCCGCCCACCAGAAGATTTCCCACAAACTGGCCATTTCCCGCCTTGTCGACTGTGGCCACTGCCGACGGTGATGCGCCGCCGCTGGCAAACGTCACTCCGCCTGTGCCGGAATTCGTCGAGCAGTTGAAGCACACGTTGCCCGTTCCCGCCGCATTCAGCGCCGTCTGGTTGTTGGTGCTGCTCTGTCCGGAATTCCACTGCTGGATCTGCAGCCGGTACACGTTGTTCAGCAGGTCCTGCATCTGGTAGAGCTGCTGCCCGCCCGCGGCGTCGCTGAATCCATAGAGCCACCGGTAGCCGTAGTCCGTCTGGATCTCGTTCAACAGCCCGCGCTCGTTCCCCGTTCCAATCCCGAGCCGGAAGTGATTGGTCACGGTCGCATCCTGCTGGCTCATGTACCAGTCACCATTCAATGCGTTGAAACTCCTGTGAAACGTATCGAGGAAGCTGTTGCGCGTGCCGCTGTCGGTCAGCTTTCCGGTGAACATTGTGCCGCCCGTGATCCAGTTGTTGTACGCGCTCCCCGCATCCGCCACCACCTGGTTCGTCGAGTTCTCGTTCCGCAGTCCTACAATCGTGTTGTTCTGCGCGTTCGGTCCTAAGTGCAGCGCTGTTGAGCATCCCTCTACATCCCTTCCGGTAAATGTGTTTCCATCGCCCTGTTGTAAGTTGATCCCATAAGTGCCGCTGATCGGGTTCCCGCCGCTCGTCGGGCAATCGATGTGCAACCGCACAAATGTGCTCGCATTTGCCCAATCCGTTGTCGCTGGATTTGTAGCCTGGTGTCCGATCGCGTTCACAGCCGTCTTAAAGCCACTAAGTTGGTTGTCAAGAAACGTTCCACCCGTATAATTCCCTGTTCCGTCCAGAGTCATGCCCGTCTGGTTTGAGTTACCGAGGAAATACAAGCTGTCTAAGTCCATCTCCTGCGTCCGGAACGCAACCAATCCCTGTGCTGTCGCGCTGGTGGCTCCCGTCGTGTTGATGACTACGTCGTCCATGTGGAAGCCCGGTGTGTCCATCGCATAAGTCGCGTCGCCTACCTGCACCATTGCGCTCGATCCCGTGTAGGCCAACGCCGTTCCGCC
This sequence comes from Acidobacteriaceae bacterium, assembly GCA_003138515.1. Taxonomy (GTDB): domain Bacteria; phylum Acidobacteriota; class Terriglobia; order Terriglobales; family Acidobacteriaceae; genus Telmatobacter. The sequence continues at coordinate 106,863 of PLGG01000035.1, forward strand.
CGTGCTCCCGCTGGCCTGCGTTCCGCCGCGCAGAGCGCACCCGCGAAACGACACGTTCCGCGCTCCCGCCGTCACAACAATCTGGTTTGCCGTCGTGATCGTCGCGCACGGCAGCAGAATCGCCACATTCCCCGCCGAGATCGTCAAATTCGATCCCATCGTAAGATTGCCCGTGAAGTTCCGCGCGTCGCATGTTCCGCCGTAGCTCGCATTCACGGCGTTTACGCAAGCCTGGATCTTCGCTCCAATGTCCGCGCCCGGGAATTGGTCCACTTGAAATGCTGACCCAACTCGTCCGCTTCCTGCCAGCGCTGCATAACTGCCGCCGCCCGGCAGCGTCCCGCCTCCGCCGTCCAGTTGTGTTCCGTAGCTCGCCGAGTTCCCCGCGTTCCACACCGTGTATCCGCCGTTGCCCTTCAGCAGATTTCCGGCAAAGAACGTCATATTCTGCCCGCCGATCAGGTTCACCGGCGCCGCCGTATCCCACGTCCCCGCCGCGTTCAGGCTCGCGGTTGTTGTCGACGAGCAGCCCACTCCGCCCTGCGTGACATTCACGCCTGAAATCGCCCCGTTTGCATTCACACCCGCGGTTGCCTGCGCCGAACACAACCCGCTGAACGCAATCGGCACGCTCGCTCCGTACGGGTCCCATCCCAGGCCTTGCTCGCTGCCCACCGTCACCGCCGTCACTGCGCCTCCCGCCGTCGTCACCGCCAACGCCGGCTGCACCGCGTTCCATGCTGGAACCACAACCGCGTTCCGTACCGTCCATCCCGGTTGCGGAGTTTGCGGCGGATTTTGCCCGCTTCCGTCCAGGTCCAGCACCAGGCCCGTCGGCGGCTCGCCGGTCGCTGAAGAATTCCCCGCCAGCGCCACCACGTTATCCAGCACATTGTTCGATCCCGCGGCCGCCGTAAACCCATGCGTTGCCTGGATCGTCAGGTTTTGCCAACGGTTCGAATCCGCATTCAACCCTGCCGGCGCCGTCATCGGCAGCGCCGGAATTGCCACGCCCGTGTTCATCCCCCGAATGTCGATGTTCCGGAACTCGCTCCACTGCGGCCACTGCGCCAGATAAATGCCGCACGTGTGCGTCGAGTGCGCGCCCGGGTACTGGGCCGCCATCGGATCCACGCCCGTCGCCGCAATCTCCACGTTCTCAATCTCCGCCTCGCGCAGCCCATTGCCCCCCGCGCCTGTCCCAGCCTGCATCGCGATCGCGCAGTTGCCGATGTTCCATGCCCCGCCCGTTCCCACCGCTCCTGTCAATCCGTTTCCGCCCGGCGAAAAAATTGAGTTCGCTTCCATCGGCCGGTTCTGCTGGCAGCTTCCCGCCGCCGCGCGCCCCTCAGCCGGCGAGCACGACACATCCGCGCTCTGGTCCACATAAATCGTCAGATCGTGCACCCGCGTGTAGCTCAATATGTTCGTTGCGTCCGGCCCGCTCTCCAGCACGTCCTGCCCCGGAAATCCCATCAGCGCCGACACCTGCTTGCCTAATCCTCCAACAGATTCCCCGCGCCAGCTAAGTGTCCGCGTCTTGCACGTCCCTTGCGGAATCGTCAGCGCCACGCCGTGCCCGCTCGCGTAGCTCAGCGCCGCCTGCAGGGCGTTCGTATCGTCGGTCACGCCGTCGCATACCGCGCCAAACTCCTTCACGCTGCGCTCCGCCTGTTGCGCGCCCGTCGTGCGCAGATCCGTCACTTTCACGCCGCTCGCGTTCGTGAATGTATCTTTCCCCGCGTACGTCGGCGGAATCTCCATCGCCCCATTTGCTCCCGCGGCATTCATCGCTGCTTGCAGCGTTGTCTGTGCACTCGCTGCCGCCGGAGCCTGCACTCCGTTCATCGCGGGCGTGGTCAGCGCGCCCGTCATGTTTCCGCCCGCCAGTGGCACCGCTGTGGCCACCTGCGTATCCACGTAATGCTTGTCCGCGGCTTGCAGTGGTTGCGTCGGATCGCTGCTCAAATACAGTGGTCCGGTCAGCGTTCCGCCTGTTGCTGTCAGCCCGCTGCTCTGGCTCGCCTGCGCAATCGCCTGGTCCACATACGCTTTGCTCACCGCCTGCACCGCCTGCGCCGCCGGCATCACCTTCGCCTGCACTTGCGCCAGGCTGGCCTGCGCCGCGGCCGGAACCACCCAGTACTGCGTGCTCGTTGTCCCGTCGCTCATGTAGTACACGGCCGTGTAGTACTCTCCCGCAGGCGTCGCGCCCACATTCGGCGCGAGGTTTACGCTCACAAATCCGTCCGGCCCAATGGTCACCGTCGTCGTGTCCGCAGCCACCGCCTGGCCCGCTGCGGTCGTGAACGACGGCCAGTTGATCGCCAGTGTCCCTGCGCCCGGCTGACCGTTCGCCAGATACACCGTCCCCTGCACCGTCGTCGTGCTCACTGCCTGCGCCATCGCCGTCGCCGCCAGCACAATCGCCAGCGCGCACACCGCAATTCCGCGCACCATCCGCAACCATTCGTCCTTCATGAGCTTCATTCCCATCGCATCCTTCTTCTCACTGCAATTCGCAAACTCAATTCGCTGGGGCCGACCGCAGCGGATCGGTCTGCCCCACAGTGGTTCCGCGGTTACTGTGTCCTGAATCCAACGCCGCTGTGTGGATCTTCCCTTAACCGGGGTCCCCACGGACTGGTCTTCGCCTGTAGGGTCGAAGTAAAATCCACCCTGCACCGAAGCCGGAAACGGCTTCAACAACTGCGGAACCGCTCTAACCTTTCAACAAACAGCAAATCAAAAAGCCTAGCCACCATCAACAGTTTGTTCCAAGCCAAGAGCCAAAGGCCAAAAGCTAAAAGCTAAAAGCTAAAAGCTGCTTTCTCACGCCGCCTCCGTCTCCTCCTCTTCGCCATTCTCCGTCTGCTTTGCCGCGGCCTTCCCTCTCCACAACTGGCTCGGTACCAGAATGTCCGCCAGACCAGGCCCGTCCCAATCATCGTCGTCTTCGCCGTCTTTCTTCTTCTCCATCAGCGACACCATCATCGCTGCGCAGTGCATGTCGCCGCCTACGGTGCGCGTCACCAGTGAACCGGCTATCTGCTCCTTGTTTTCTTTCACCGTCGCCTTCCCTTCGCCCGGCTTTTCCGCCGTGGCCTTCTCGTCGCTGTCTGCACCCGCCTCCGCGTCTTCGCCGCCGTCCGTCCGCGGCATCGTCACCACCTTGTCCTTCGTTTCATGCCTCTTCTGCCCCAATTTGCTCTTTCTCATTGCTCCACCATTCCGGCCACCCATCCACGGTCCTTCCTGTGCCGCGGAAAAGGAAAAGGGGCAACTCGCCCGCCGAGTCGCCCCTTTGCTCTCTTCTTCTTTCCTCGTACCCGCGCGTTCCGCGGTGATGGCCCGAAGAAGATCGGAAAAGCCTCTCAGCTTCTCCGTCAGTCAGAATCATTTCTGTACGAATGCTTTCAGCTTACTCCAAACCGCATTAATTACCTGCAAACTTCGCCCCCATGAATCTTGGCAATAATATACAAGGCTAACCAAGCCTATTTAGGAGCCTGTGGAGTTCCATCGACCGGATGAGCCAGAATTTGCGCGAACACTTGTTCCAAAAGCTGGCGAGCCTTAGAGGCTGGCTCGACAACTCCGATGCCTCCTACGTAGGGAACAATCGCGTATTCATTGTCTGGAACTCCAGTTTGAGGGTTGGGTTGAGTAACAAATCCGTTTCCCGCGATGACGGGTGCAGGAGTGGTTGGGCCTTGGGAAACAATGCCAATGAACTCAAGACCCCCTGTACCCAAGTTGAAGTTTCCATACTTATCGAAGCCGTTTCTCACGCGGAACACTGGCCCCCCGCTATTGCCGCCATAGAGATTCGCATCTACGAGGAATGGCTTTCCTAGAGGGTCCGCTGGGTCAGTCCATGCAACAATTCCAGTTCGTGCGATTGGCAAGGTCGAGTAAGGGTTGGTTTGGTCTGGATTTCTAAATACCTGCGGGAATCCCAAAACAAGAATCTGCGCCCCTTGAAAAACGTCCTCCGGATCGCTCACAAAATCCTTGATGAAGACCGCAGCAATACTCTTTCCGACCAATCCAGCAGTTGGCATAGGTATCACAGCAAGATCATTATCCGGCAATGCGACCCATAGGTTTCTGCCTAGCGAATCGAACAATGTGAGAGGAATGGGTTCTTGTTCTTCGCCATGCTCCGTAGAAATGCGCATCCACAAAAATCGTGTCACCATTCCAGTGGGAGGATCAACCAGCATGTGGCGCGCGGTGAGAATACAGCCGTGCTTATTATCTAAGGCAACGAAAACCCCAGTTCCGTTCACTACGAATTTACTCTGCCCTCCAACCTGAACCACCTGTCCCAGAGCGACCGTAGCATCTCTCCAAAACTGGCCGGGATCAGGGCGCGGAGCTTGTGGCGCGGGAATGGGTTGAGTTGGCTGTGCTTGGCCCCACGCGGTGCCCACGGCACATGACAAGAGCACCGCGATTGCCATCTTTCTCATTGGTCCACAATGGTACCACTGGATAGGCCGAACGCACGAAAGCCCCTCGGTGCCGAGAGGCTTCGTGTCAGATCAGAGGAAAGGTGATACTTCGGGCACCTTATCCCACGTAAATGCGGTGCGGTGTGACGGCGGTCACGCCACCTCCCGCTAAGGAAACAGAAGGGTCTTCTGCTGAAGTTGATAGAGCTTCCTAAACCAATCCACAAACGAAGTTGCTGCCGGATTGGTAGGGTCCAGAACTTTCTTAGTCAACGCGATTCCTGGCGACTGGCCCGGAGTCTCTTGCCAAGCGAGCCAAGTATAAAGAACAGCTTTTACGAAGTCGTTTCCAGCGAGATTACAACCGAGCCTCTTGGCGTTCTTTAACGAGTCTTCCGCATGATCCCAGACCGGCTTGCACTCGACTGGAACCAAGAGTTTGAGGAAGTTCTCTAAGCATCCTTCTGTAGCATTGTCGGGCATTATCCAGACGCCGAATCGCTGCCCAGCGGAATTCTCAACGACAATTCCGTCTTTAGCTAGATTCTTTGGAAGGTTAGGGAAAATCGCTGCGCAGAGATTGCGTATCGAATCATACCTGCCGCCAGGTTTTGCGTCAGCATCGAGCATGACTCCAAATATCTTGACTGTGCTTCCACGTAGATATGTGGTTAGAACTCCGTCTTTCAAGATTTCTTCAGCGCCATTTCCCATATGAATGTGGACCGGCCACAAGTGCTCCTCCCGTGGCCAGTCCACATGATGCTTCATTAGACCGACAACCGAGTGCGCATCATCCCATCCCTCAACGATCATTTGGTTTGGATTGCGCGTATTCCTCACGATTATCGGACCTCTATATCCTTTGCTGCCGATATTTCGATTTCCTTTGAAGAATAGGGAACGGACTTCTTGGCTCCCTGTTCGATCCTCTGTAAAGTCACTTCTTGAGCTGCGGAACTGTCCGCAAAACAAAACTCAGCCAGACTTCTTACGCAATCATTGCTATGAGTAGACGCAAAAACCTGAACGTTAAGTTCGGCAGCCGCGCCATAGATCATCTTCCACATATCAGTCATCACTGAATAATGAAGGCCCGTGTCAATCTCGTCAACCAGCAAAACCCCATCCTTACACTGGGCTAGCGATATAGCCATCGCCATAATTCGCCACATCCCATCACCCATTGATCCGATGGGAATAGGAACTTCCACGTCCTTCATCTTAATTAGAAATCCGCCGCGATCGGAGCTTGCGTAGTACGGCGAACGCGATGCCTGCGGAGCAATTCTTTCAATATCCGGCTCTAATAGCCTGATTGCTGTGTGAACCCGCTCCTCATACGGAGTCAACGTAATACGATCCCACACGGCTACAAGATCATCGCTACTCACAGATTCGGTTGTAATAAATTTAGTTGGCATTTCATCATCGTCTACAGAGGTACTTGGTGGACGCCTCCGTCCTGCATCGAGGGTGTCAGATGACATACCTCCAGCGCGGCTCAGCGGAATCACATCGATGACGGAGGGCGGAGTTCCCTTGATATGCAGTCCTAAACGTACCGGCACAGGGATTCCACCGCGAGTGATTTCCTTCCTCTGCTTGTCGTCTGATATTCCCCCGATAGAAAACGTCAGTTGTCGAGTGGGCGTGTCATTCTGCGCAGAGAACGAAAACTTTGACCCCATTGGAGCTTCATGTCCATGGAAGAGATGACAGACCGCAGTCTGTGGATAGTTTTCAGGGTTTCGCTCTGCCAGCCTCTCGCCACGCCGCCACAATACACTCCAAAGAGAGTATGGGGTTCCACGCGATGCGAGGAGATATAGCCCTTCGAGGGCTGAGGTCTTGCCGCTGTTGTTCTTTCCAACCAGGAGATTCACACGCCCGAGATTGCTCATCTCGAACTCAGAGAAGCCACGATAGCCAGTAATTTTGATAGATTTGAGCATTTTCGCGGGGCACCGTTCAATGGAAGTCCGGTTGCCGGGGATAATAGCAGGTGTCGCTAGGGTATGCACATCCACCTTTCCGGCGGACGTGTTAAAATCCGCCTAGGCGAACGTCACCTAAGCAGAGGTTTGATGCGGATGAGCGGGAACTCTACCAGCGCCAAGCCGAACGCGAAACGCGAGATTTTAAAGGCATCGAAAGAGATCCGAGCCAAGAGGCACCCGGTAAGCGATACCGTCACCCCCACGAAGAAGCGAACGGTACGTTGTGGGCCAAGATTAGCTGTAGAACCTTCTTCCTCGCCTAGCGAGAATCGAGCGTTCGCCAACGCTCTCAAGAAGGTTCTTTCGATTCCCCATTCCGACCTTCAGGCGCGATTAGCTCGCAAGCCGAAATAAGCCTAAACGTAACTCTACGATAGCCTTTGCGAGTTGGCCCCCGCAACTGCCTTCTTTTTGCACTAGACTCCGGCCCCTGACACCTGTCCGGTGACCTCAGCGAAGGTGAGCCGCTTTCCCGCGATCTGCGATAAGGCAATAGCGAAACGCTCCATGTTGGAAAGTTTGCGCTTTTTGGTAGAACGCCACGTCCAACGAAACGCTTGTTCGTCCAGATACCGGAACAAGTGGAATGGAGCAACGCTGACATAGGTACCGCCAAGTGACCGTTTCACAAGGCTCCAGAAATTCTCCAATCCGTTCGTATGGACATGGCCTTGAACATACTGGACCGCGTGATTGATGACGTTGTGGGCATAGTCGGTATCGAGCCCCAAGTAGCCGCCGAATTCATCGGTGATGACCTCCGCGCCTGTTTCAACGTTCTCTCTGACAATGCCCTGTACAAGCGGCTTTTGCCGATCTGGAATGACCGCAGTACGAACCTGACCGCCGCGCTCCAACAAACCGATAACCACAGTCTTTCCCTTGTTCGCGCGAGCCATGACTTTGTTGCTTCTCTTCCTGTGCATGTTGCGGGATTTTCCGCCGATGAATGACTCGTCCACTTCAATTGTTCCGTCCAGTTTTGTATTGCTGGAATCCTGCAAAACTTTGCGGAGCCTCTGGAGCATGAACCACGCTGATTTCTGTGTAACGCCGACGGTGGACGCGACCTCATACGAACTGATGCCATTCTTGCAATTCACTAGCATCCAAAGCGCGATAAGCCATTTGTCGAGGGACAAGGGACTATCCTCAAAGACGGTGCCGACTTTGACGCTGAATTGCTTCGCGCAGGCTTTGCACTTCCACCGCGCCTGTGTCGCAAGCCAATAGTGATCCATCTTGCCGCAGTTCGGGCAGACTGGTTTTCCGCCTATCCAGCGCATTGCGGCGACGGTATCAATGCAGTGTTGACGGTCAGCAAAGAATCGGATCGCTTCTGTGAGTGTTCGGTTCTGTTCGCTCATGACAGAACTAGAATATCAACATTTCCTTGGTTAGTCAACTATATTGGTGCCTGAATCTTCTGCATGTTTTCAATCACTTAGCCAAATTCTCGCCCTCCGGGCATTTGACAAAATATTATCTGTCTCACTTTGGGGGTGCAGTCCATAATTCCTCAACATCGCTACTCTTGTCTTATATGCGGCCACTCGGCCAACTTGCCAACTTGCCAATTCGCGAACTCCGCCAACCCCGATAGCTCCGCAGCGTTGCTGTTAGCATTCCTCTATGTTCCGATCGTCACGCAGCTTCCATTGCGCTGCCGTTCTTATCGCTCTCTGCGCGGCTTCCCTCAATCACGCTCAATCCGCCTCCCCCGCCCAAACCACAGTCGTTCCACCGCCGGCACAGCTCGACGAAATTCTCTCCAGCCAGAATCGCGCCCGCACCCTCACTCAGGTCGCCATTTCGCCCGATGCCAAGCGCCTTGCCTGGATTGAAGCTGGCCAGATTCGTGTCGCCCCGCTGAACGGTTTTGGCGATCTCGACAATCTCGTCCAGAGCCAGCCCGTCACCGCCGCAGCGCCCGGCCAGTCCTGCAACGCCTCCAATCTCATCTGGTCGCCCGACTCCGCCGCCATCGCCTTCCTCTCCGATTGTGACGATCCCCCCGACCAACCCACCCAGCCCGATCTATTCGTCTCCCATCTCGATGGCAAATCCGCCGTCCGCCTCACCGAACTCCACGGCTACGTCGACGCGCCGGCTTTCTCGCCCGACGGAATGAGCATCGCGTTTCTCTACGTCGAAGGCGCAACACGCCCCTCTGGCGCGCTCGCCGCCGAAACACCGCCCGCCGGCGTCATCGGAGAAGATCACGTCGAGATTCAGCGCGTGGCTCTCGTCCCGGCCGACGCTTCCCAGCCCGCCGTCCCCACCACTGTCACGCCTCCGAGCCTCCACGTTTTCGAGTTCGATTGGTCGCCCGATTCCAAATCCCTCGCCTACGTCGCCGCCGACCCTCCCGGCGAAAACAACTGGTGGGTCGCCAAGCTCTACACGCAACCCGTCGCCGCAGCCGAGATTGCCAAACCTCCGGGTGCGCCATCCGAATCGCCTACGGATCTGGGTGCCCCAGGTCCCTCGCACTTGGGGACCTGGGATAGCATGACCTCAAAACCCAGCGCCATCCTTTCTCCCGCCGACGTCTCCGGCCCGCTCCACGGCCTTCAGATCGCCGTTCCCCGCTGGTCGCCCGACGGCAAAACGATCGCCTTCATCGCCGGCCTCATGAGCGATCAGGGCGTCGTCGGCGGTGACATCTGGCTTGTCTCCGCTGTTAGTGGTCAGTCCTCCACCAACGGCCAACCCCCCACCGGAGCCCTGCCAATCGATCTCACGCCCAACCGCCCCGCCTCTGCCCAATGGCTCACGTGGGACGGCAACGATGGCATCTACGTCAGCGAGCTCGCTGGCGGAGACTCTCAGCTCGTTCGTCTGCAGATTCCGGAAACCGGCGCGGCATCCACCTTCGCCAATGGCCCCGTCTTCACCATTCCCGGCGACGTCGGTTCGGGCCAATTCGATCCCAGCCTCTCCGTTTCCGCCAATCGCTCCCTCTTCGTATTCCTGGCCAGCTCATTCAACACCCCGCCCGAAATCTTCGCCGCCCGCGCCAAACAGGATCCGTCTGTCCACTCGGCCGACTCTGCGCGCCTCTTCCAGCTCTCTCACTCCAACGACGGCGTCAAGCCGTCCTGGGGCGATTCCGTTTCGCTCTCATGGAAAAACGATGGTTTCCAGATTCAAGGCTGGCTCTTGTTGCCCGCGCACTACGATCCGGCAAAGAAATATCCGCTTCTCGTCGAAGTCCACGGCGGCCCAGCCTCTTCGGTCACATCGCGCTGGAACGGAGGCGCCGGCGGCTTCAGTGCCACCGCTTTTTCCACGCTCGGCTACTTTGTTCTTATGCCCAATCCCCGTGGCAGCTACGGTCAAGGCGAGGCCTTCACCCAAGCCAATCGCAAGGAATTCGGATACGGCGACCTCCGCGACATTCTTGCCGGCGTCGATACAGTCCTCTCCAAATACCCCGTCGATCCCAATCGCGTCGGCATTGCCGGCTGGAGCTACGGCGGTTTCATGTCCATGTTCGCCGTCACCCAGACTCATCGCTTCCGCGCCGCAGTCGCCGGAGCGGGCATCTCCGATTGGCTTTCCTACTACGGCGAAAACTCCATCGATCAGTGGATGATTCCCTACTTCGGCGCTTCCGTTTATGACGACCCCGCGATTTACGCGAAGAGCTCCGCCATCACCTTCATCAAACAGGCGAGAACTCCAACCCTCACTGTCGTCGGAGACCGCGACGGCGAATGTCCCGCGCCGCAGTCTTTCGAGTTCTGGCATGCGCTGCGCGATCTACACATTCCTGCTCAGTTAGTCGTCTACCCCAACGAAGGCCACGGCTTCTCCAATCCCGCCGACCGCCGCGACGTGCTGCGGCGCGCCGTCGATTGGTTCGCCCGCTACATGCCCTGAAAGAGGGGACCGTTCACCTACTCCCTCGCTCCCTCGCTCCCTTAGCCCCTCAGTCCCGTAGTCCCTTAACTCCCTGGTCCCTCTTTCCCTTGTTCGCTCTTTCCCTGCCTCTGCGCTCCCCATCCGCCTCCGCGCAAGTCTATTGGGAAGAGACCTGACTCGCGGCCCAATCCACGCCAGAAGCAGGCCCATCCTGTTACACTTTTTTCTTGGAGTCTTCAGTATGCGTTTCGTCCTTCCGGCCGCATCCGGCAGTGTGCTGCTGGGAACCCGCTGCCGCGGTGCGACTCACCCGGCCCTCGTCAACTGGCGCTCCGGCCATGGGCTTCGGCAGGTGCGGTGATCGCTCATTCTTCTTTTCGTGTCTTTTTTTGAAATCCGTTCCGCGGCTTTAAGGCGGGACGGGGAGGATTCATGCGGCGGTTCTTAACGCTTGTTTGTTTGCTTGGACTGGCCTTACCGGCCGGAATATCCATCTCCGGCTGCGTGCGCAATCCAGCGGGCAATTATTGCAACGGCCTCGGGTACGGGCCAACCCTTACCCAGGTGACCACCCTCACCCTGCAGCCGGAGATCGCCGGCATTTCGCTGGCCTATGGACAGACCACCGCGATTCAGGCGCCGCAGGCCACCACTTGCAAGGGCGACCAGGCATCAATCGCCGGATCCTCAATCAGCTACGGCACCTCCAACAATCAACTGGTCGACATCGCGCCAAATGGCGGCATCTGCGCCGGCACCTGGAACCGCAACAGCGGCGGCGGCATCGCCGACTACACCTACTGCAACTACCCCAATCCTCTGCCTTCGACGAAGGGCTTGCCGTACGCCATCGCCTACATCACGGCTACGGCCGACTCGGTCACATCCAATCCTGTCACCGTCTACATCCACGCCCCCATCTCCAGCATTAACCTCGTCACCACTCCGGCCTCTGGCTCTGCGCCCCAGGGTTGCTACTCGCAGAACCAGCAGGCCCTCCTCGACGCGCAGGCGTTCTACAGCTCCAATGGAACGCAGACTCTCCTCTGCGCTCCGGGGTCCAACACGCTCCCCGAGTGCTCCGCCTCCATCGGAACGCTCAACTTTGCCACCGGAAATTCTGCTGTGGCTACCATTAATGCCGCCACCAATGTCATCACCGCGCAGCAACCGGGCACCACCGTGATCACCGCGACAATCGCGCAAACCGCCTCCTCGGCCGGATACTTTTCCACCTGTCCGCCGAAATCGATCACTCTTGCTTTGGCCAACGGAAGCACGAAGGGTATATTCACACAGGGCGTTTCGCAAAACCTCACAACCACGGTGACCGATTCCCGGGGCCAATCCATCTCCGGCCTTTCGCTGGAATACGAGTCCACCAACCCGATCGATATCGCAGGGTCCAGCTCCATCTCTCCAAGTTTCCCCGGCGTCGCTACGATAACCGCCCTCTGCAAACCGCCGGGATGCAATCCTGCTCCCATTAACGAGCTTGGTTTGAGCGGGACCGGATTGTCCATCGCGTCCAACCCTGTCGACGTCATTGTTCCCGGCACTACCAGCGACTTTGTTTGGTTCGCGGCGCCAAACCAGTCGCAATACTTTGCTTCAGTCGAGCTGCTTACCGGCACGCCTGGCTCAACGGCGCGCATGCCCTACGTGCCCAACTCCATGGTCATGGACCAGGCGGGAACCGCACTCTATTTCGGCTCGCTCCACGAACTGATGGTTTACTCCACCTCCAACAACGCCCTCAGCAGGCAGGACCCGTCGGTTCCCGGCGTGGTCCTCGCAGTTTCTCCGAATGGCAACTACTTGCTCATCAATGATCAGGTGCGCGGTCTCTTTTACCTGTACAACACCTCTACCTCTGGCAGCATCGTCTCCACCTTCGGCGGTCTGGGAGCCGCTGCCGCATGGACGCAGGATTCGAATACTCTCTATATCGTCGATAGCGCGGCCCTCGGCGCTAATCACACGAATACCCTCTATGTACACGACCTCAACTCCGGCTGGAGCACCTATGACCTGAGCGGCTCCGGCGGCTCGCAGAATCTGGCCATCACCGTTCCCGGTTTGGGCGCTTATCTCGCCGGCAATCCAACCGTTGCGCACACGTGGTGCCCTTCCGGCACAGTCGGCAGCAACGGCACCATTCAGTTCTATCCCCAGAGCGACCCGAACGGCACCAATACCATCCTCAACGGCATTTCCACCAGCGTGCTCGGTGCCACCAGCGACGGGGCTCACATGATCGGAGCGTCGCTTGCGGGCTCGAGCATCACGCTCGATGACATCGGCGTGAGCATTCCGCCAACACTGGCCTATCCCGCTGCTGAATGTCCTGAAACCGCATCCGGCACGACGCAGACACTCTCGCCGCTCTCCACCAATTCCGTGCTCAACGGCGCGGTCAACCTGACCGGCGTCACCGGCGCGACCGCGGTCAATCAGGTCGTCACCGGCACGGCGCCCACCACGGCTTCCACCACCACGGCCGCGCCCATAGCCTTCGTCACCTACTCGACGCCTGGCACTTCCACAACCGCTGCCGAGCTTCCTTTCTATCTGCCCCAGCTGAGCGGCCTCGGACCCGTCGGCTATGTGACCTTTGCCGGCAGCACGTCTGCTACACCGCCCACCGCGCCGCTCACGGGCACATTCTCGCCCGACCATTCAATCTTGTTCGTCTCCACTGCGGGCGACAACGAAATTCACTTGATCGGCATTCCGGCCAGCCTCAGCCTCACTTCGCCACCCACCGATTCGCAGCAGTTGAGCCCCGGTTTGCCGGCGTGCACCCCAGTCTCTGCGGGCGGCAACGATGCCGGCTGTCTCTATCCGACGGCCCCTGGCCCATCCACCGTCGTTCCCGCGACGGTCATTACGGTCAAGCCGCGCTCGGTCACGTAACCCAGCGTCCCTGCGATTTAGAATCGACTCATGATCAAGGGAATCTCCTTTCTGCGACCTGCAGGCAGCGCGGCGGCCTACGACCGGCTGGCGGGCTTCTTTGCCGCGCTGGGCTTCGCGCCTGGCAAGGGCTGGCAGGAGGAAGGATCACGCGGCGCTTCGTTTCTCGCTCCGCTTGGCAATCTTGAGTTCGTCGATGGAAAGTTTCCATCCACCGCCGATATCCTCGTCGAAGTCACCTCGCTCGACTCCGTCCACCAGGCCGCCGAAGCTTGGCTCCGCGCCCATCCATTTCCGGGCCAGTCCGGCGACGCGGCGGTCTCTCAACTTTCACCCATCGCTGAGACGCATTGGTGCTCGCGCCTCTTCACCGTCGAGCCGGAGCCTGGTTTCCGTTTCAGCTTCTGGGCCTGGACCGATCCCGTGAAGGGAAAGCCTGTCGCCCTCGAAGGCGATCTGTCTGCCGTCGGAATGAAATTCGCCGTCGTAGTCGCCCGCTGGAACGCCGTCGTGACCGACCGTCTCCTCGACGGCGCTCTGGACGCGCTCCTGCGCAGCGGCGCCGGCCGTTCCGATATTCAGGTCGTACGCGTCCCCGGCGCATGGGAGATTGCCGGCGCGGCTCGCACTTGCGCCGCAGGCGGTCACGTTGATGCTGTCGTCACCCTCGGCTGCCTGTTGCGTGGTGAAACCGCCCACTATGAAGCCATCTACAACGAGGTCGCCCGCGGCATCGGCCAATCCCAGCAGGAGACCGGCGTGCCGCACACTTTTGGTGTGCTCACCTGCGAAACCCTCGAGCAGGCGCTCGACCGCGCCGGCATCAAGGGCGGCAACAAAGGATTTGAGGCCGCCACCGCAGCCATCGAGATGGTGAGCCTGCGCAGGAAGATTGAACAAGGCGGCCCCGCTTGACCTCGCGCCATCGCCGCAAGTCCCGCGAGCTCGCCATGCAGATGCTGTATCAGGCGGACATCGGTCACCAGACTCCCGACGAAGTCCAGGCCACGTTCTGGAAGGCTGGCGATCCCGTCGAACCCGAAGTGCGCGATTTTGCCGAGGAACTTTTCCAGGTTGCGCAGGCACAGCAGGCCAAAATCGACGGCCTCATCGCCGAGCACTCGGCGCACTGGCGGCTTGAGCGGATGGCCGCCGTCGATCGCAATCTGCTGCGCATGGCCGTGGCCGAACTCGTCGGCGTCAAATCCACGCCATTCCCTGTGGTCATCAACGAGGCGCTTGAAATCGGCCGCTGCTACTGCGCCACTGAGTCGATCAACTTCCTCAACGGTATCCTCGACTCCATCGCGCGCAGCGTCATCGGCCAATAACTGGAATCCATTCGCACTATCATCAAGCCGAGCGAAGGGTTTGCCCTGATAATTCCGATCCAGGAGTAGCGCCGGCGTCCTCGCCGGCTGTCGTGCGGGCGTCCTCGCCAGAACATGGATGCGCTTTGGCTGGATTTTCATGTTCGCGGGTGACACACCGCGGCATGATCGACTGCGGTTGTGTTTCCTGCAATCCGTCCTATGCACCATGAATGGCTGACCCCTGATCCCCGGTTCCTGACCACTGATCGCTGTCTCTCCACCGCCCTGCTATCCTTGATCTCGTGATTCCGCACAACCGCCACATAAGAATGTTGGCCCTGGTCCTGCTTCCCGCTTTGGCAATCGCTGCTTGCCACAGGGAAGTGCAGGCGGTGGCGGGAGTGGCAAAGGACGCTGAGAAAGCCGAGCACAAGGCGCAGCAAGCGGCTACCGAGCGCGATCAGGAGCGCGCCGAGCTCGACCAGATTGCGCTGCCCACCAAGAGCCTCTACATCGATGTCCACGACCCGGCGCAATGGGTCAATCCGTTTCTCTCGGTTGGTGCCGACACAATCGGCCTGCGCATCATCATGTCCGACGCGAACCCCAGCCCGGTGGGGCAGGGAACTATGCTTCGCCCCGTTGCCGCGCGCCGCCAGGAGCTCGACTTGCGCCTCTCCGACCTCGACTCCGCTGTGGCCGCCATTCCTGAAGGCGCGTGGCCCTATGGCCGCGTGATTGCTGTCGCCGAATCTCCCTCCGCCGCACCCAAAGATCGCCCCAGGGTCCGCCGCAACGTCGAAGCCGTCATCCGTCAGCTCAACGACCTCGGCGTCGTTGTCGAAGAATGGCCGTCGAGATAACCGCGCCGATCTCGCATGTTAAGCGCCCGCTCTGGCCATTGTTCCTTGCAGTACGCCCCGGCCAAACCTGAGTAGATCCTTGCGTGCGCTACCATTTCAGCGTGAGCTCTTCCACGTTTGCCATCCTCTCCAATCCCACACCGCTCGCCCATGAGCAATTCTCGGCTCACCGTGAGCTTGAGGCCCTGCTGAAGAAATCGCTTCGCGGCGAGGTGCGCTTCGATCTTGGCTCGCGCGCGCTTTATGCTTCCGATGCATCGAACTACCGCCAGCTTCCGATCGGCGTCATTTTTCCGCGCGACGCGGCCGACGTTGAGGCCGCCCTGGCCGTCTGCCACGCCACGGGCGCTGCCGTTCTTCCGCGCGGCGCGGGTACCAGCCTCGCCGGCCAGTGTGTCAACGTAGCCGTCGTCTTTGACTACTCGCGTCACATGAACGCGCTCTCTTCGATTGATCCCGACGCAAAAACTGCCCGCGTTGAACCCGGCATCGTTCTCGATCGCCTTCGCGACGCCGCCGAGCTCCACCACCTCACCTACGCCCCCGATCCAGCCACGCATTCCCGCTGCACCCTCGGCGGCATGATCGGCAACAACAGTTGCGGCGTCCATGGCCTGCTCGGCGGCAAAGTCGTTGACAACGTCGAATCGCTCGACATCGTCCTCTACGACGGCACGCGAATGACCGTCGGTGCCACTCCGCCCGAGCGCCTCAACTCTCTCATCCGCACCGGCGGCCGCGTCGGTCAAATCTACTCCGGCCTCGCGCGCATCCGTGACCGCTATGCCTCCCTCGTCCGCGAAAAGTTTCCTCGCATTCCGCGCCGCGTCTCCGGCTACAACCTCGACGAGCTCCTGCCCGAAAACAGATTCAATGTCGCACGCGCGCTGGTCGGCTCTGAGGGCACCTGCGCCAACGTCGTCTCCGCCACTCTGAACCTCACCGCCAGCCCGCCCTTCCGCGTGCTCACCGTGCTTGCCTTCAACGATCCCTTCCTCTCCGCCGACGCGGTCCCGCTCGCCCTCGAGCACAAGCCCATCGGGCTTGAAGGCTTCGATTTTCTACTGATCGACTTCATGCGCCGCAAGGGCCTCGCGCTGCGCGAACTCGACCAGCTTCCCCCCGGGGTAGGCTTCTTGCTCGTCGAAATGGGCGCATGGTCCGCTGAAGAAGCCAGCGCCAAAGCCGACGATCTAGCGCACGCATCGCAGTCGTGGCCGTCGCCGCCGGTCGCTCACATCTGCGCGCCCGACGAGGCCGCGGCAGTGTGGCACGTGCGCGAATCCGCGCTTGGCGCAATGGTCTTCGTGCCCGGCGAGCCCGATCGCTGGGAAGGTTGGGAGGACGCGGCCGTTCCGCCCGGGCGCCTCGGCGACTATCTGCGCGCCATCAGCCGGCTCATGGCAGAGTACGGCTTCCGCAGCCCGCTTTACGGCCACTATGGGCAGGGCTGCGTGCACACCCGCATCAACTTCGACTTTCGCAGCACCGAGGGCATTCGCATCTTCCGCGAGTTCATCGAGCGCGCCGCTGAAGTCGTGCTCTCCTTCGGCGGTTCGCTCTCCGGCGAGCACGGCGACGGTCAGGCGCGCGCCGCTCTGCTTCCGAAAATGTTTGGGCCAGAGCTCATCGATGCCTTCCGCGAATTCAAAGCGCTCTGGGACCCGGACAACCGCATGAATCCCGGCAAGCTTTCAGACGCCGTGCGTGTCTACGACCCCACGGAAAACCTGCGCCACCCACTAACAGTGGGTGCCCCATCCGTACCGGCCGCGCATGTGGGTGCCCCTGGTCCGGGGTCCCCACTGACAGGTCCACGTCCGTGGGGTGGTGATCCCTCGCACTCGGAGACCAGGGAGACACATTTAGCATTTGCAATGGACAACGGCTCATTCGAACGCGCCACCGAGCGGTGCGTCGGCGTCGGCGCGTGCCGCAACACGGAAGGCGGCGTAATGTGTCCCAGTTACCGCGCCACCGGCGAGGAGCAGCACTCCACTCGCGGCCGCGCTCATCTGTTGTCGGAGATGCTCGTCGGAGCCCTCCGCGACGAAGGCTTTCAAAGCCGCGCCGTCGACGAAGCCCTCGACCTCTGCTTGAGTTGCAAGGCCTGCAAATCCGAATGTCCAGTCCAGGTGGATATGGCCGCCTACAAGTCGGAGTTTCTCGCACAGCGCTACAATGGCCGCCTGCACCCGCTCCACCACTACATCTTCGGATTCGCCGACCGCCTTGCCCGCTACGGCGCGCTCGCCCCGTCCCTCACCAATGCGATCTTGACCGGCCCGCTCTTGAGCCCCCTCGTCAAGCGCATCGCCGGCGTAGCCCGCGAACGTAAGTTGCCTCGCCTCGCGGCCATGAGCTTTCAAAAGTCCCGATCAGCCGCGCGGAAATCCTTAAGAGCTCCCACCAATCCAGTCCAAAAGTCTGCCCCACCGCAGGTGGTGGTGCTGTGGACCGACACATGGAACAACTACTATCACCCGCAATCGCTTTCCGCCGCCGAAGCCGTCCTCACTCAAGCCGGATTTCAGGTCGAAGTCCCGCGCGGCCACATCTGCTGCGGTCGCCCGCTCTACGACTTCGGTCTTCTCGGCGCGGCCCGCTCCTATCTCTCGCGCATCCTCGACCGCATGGCTCCGCAAATTGAGGCTGGCATGCCCTTCATCTTCCTCGAGCCGAGCTGCGCCAGCGTCTTCAAAGATGAACTGCCGGAGCTCTTCCCGAATGATCCGCGCGCCCGGTTCTTGAGCCGGCAAGTCTGGCTGCTCCCTGACTGGCTCGCTGATCGCGCGCCCGAATTTGCCGCCGGCCGCCTTCAAGGCGCGCACATCCTCATTCACGGCCACTGCCATCACAAGGCCGTCTTCGGCGGTCCGGCCAGCGAAATCGCGCTGCTCCGCAAAGCCGGCGCCACAGTCGAGTCCATCCAGGCTGGCTGCTGCGGAATGGCCGGCCCCTTCGGCTTCGAAGCCGGCAAATTCGAGATCTCCAAAACCATCGCCAACCAGGGCCTGCTGCCCGCAGTTCAATCCGCCGGCCCGGCCACCATCATCCTCGCCGACGGTTTCAGTTGCCGCGAGCAGATCGCGCAGTTGTCCTCTCGCCAGGCCCTCCATTTCGCCGAACTTTTTGTCCATTCTTGCGCCTGCGGCGAATGATCCACACCTTTACAGCGCGGTGAATCAGCGGCACCGGGCCGGTTTGCGGTAAACTGGACAGGTTTGGTAGTCTCAGGCATTCGTTAAGCGCAGTGCAACGAGGAGGTTTTGTCATGGCAGAAGATAGCAAGTCTTACGGTTTGGCTTGGTTTTTGGCCGGATTAGGTGTCGGCGCTCTTGTCGGCATTCTTTATGCGCCGAAGAGCGGCAAGGAAACGCGCGAGGACATCGCCTCGGGAGCCCGTGAGAGCGCGGAGTACCTCCGTGCGCGTACGCGCGAGGCTGCGGAGAACGTCAGCGCCATCGTCGATCGCGGCAAGGAGCAGNNCGGGCACAGTGGGAAGAGTTTGTCGAGCGCGGCAAGAATCTGGTAGCCGATCAGACGACTCGTGTCTCCGCGGCCGTCGACGCTGGCCGCACGGCGTACAAATCGGCGAGCGGTGAGCCCGAAACGCACGAGTATTGAGATCCGGCCGTACTCACCCGGCCCCTGCCGGCCTCAATTCTTGTCACCCCTTCCGGTGCTGAACGCGAGCGTGATCGAACCCGCCGCCCGCGCGTGCTCCGGGACAAGAGCCGCTGCCTTAGCGAAGGGAGCGTGCTCCAGCAGTTATTCGCAGGTCAGCAAAGTTCCTGCGCGAGATCGTCACAATGTCAAATCTAGACCATCAAACCGTTGAGCTCGCCTTGATCGCATTGATCGCCTTGGCCATGCTGGCCCAGGCGATCGTTATGTTCGCCGCTTTCTTGGTCGTGCGGAAGGCGGCCCGTACTGCGGATGAAAAGTTCGACGCGTTCCAATCCTCGGTGACTCCGCTCATCGACAATACCCGCGTGCTGGTCACGCGCCTGGCCCCGAAGATTGAACAGACCACCGACGACTTGGCCGCCCTCACCCATTCCCTGCGCGTGCAGACCGCCGATGTGCAATCCGCGGCCAACGAGATGATTGCGCGCGCGCGCATCCAGGCCACGCGCCTCGACGCGATGCTGTCTCACGTTCTCGACACTCTCGACCGCACCGGCCACTTCATGACCGATGCCGTCAACAAGCCCATCCGCCAATTCTCGGCGATATTGGCCTCCGTGAAAGCAGTTGTCGAATCGCTGCGCAGCGGAGTGCCCGAGTCTGGTTCACATCCCGATTCGCGGTCGAGCGATCACGACATGTTTGTCTAGGCCTCGCTTGCGCCCCTCAGGCAGCCGATCGATATAGGTTTGACGAATGCGCGCGCTTGATCCTGCCCAGATCGCGGCCAACGATATTTACAAGCTCATGATCGGCATGATTGTGCCGCGGCCCATCGCTTTCGTCTCCACCGTCGATGCGGCCGGCGTCAGAAATCTGGCCCCCTTCAGCTACTTCACCGCCTGCGGCTCCAATCCGCCCGTCGTTTGCTTCTCCACATCGGTCCGTTCCGGCCCGCGTCCGTATAAGGACACGCTTGAAAACGTCAGGGCCACCGGCCAGTTCGTCGTCAACATCGTCTCTGAGGAGCTCGCTGCGCAAATGAACATGACCTCGGCTGAGGTTGCGCCCGAGGTGGACGAGTTTCAGCTGTCAGGCCTCACCCCGATCGCCAGCGATCTCGTCAAGCCGCCGCGCGTAGCCGAGAGCAAGGCTCAAATGGAGTGCCGCCTGTTCCAGATCGTGCCCGTCAGCGACAGGCCCGGAGGCGGCATTCTCGTGCTCGGCGAGGTCCTGCGATTTCACGTGCTCGATTCTTTGCTCGACGGCTACAAAATTGATCCCGACAAGTTGAATGCAATCGGCCGCATGGGCGGTCCAACCTACGTCCGCACCCACGACCGCTTCGACATGCCGCGGCCTAAGTAACGCCGGTCTCTTGTTTGTAGCGCCGGCGTCTCGCCGGCTGTCGTGCGGGCCTCCGGGCCCGCACTTGTTCGCAAGCCCTCGCATCTCAACCACAGCTGCGATGCCTGCTGGGCCTCAAACGATCCAGCCCCCGCCCACCACTTCATCGCCGTCGTAGAAGACCGCGGCCTGGCCCGGCGTCACCGCGCGCTGCGGCTCATCAAATGTAGCGATAATCTCGTCGCCGCCGCCCGGCTCCAGCGTAGCCCACGCAGGCTCGTGCCGGTGCCGGATCTTCGCGCGCACCCGCATCGGCTCCGTCAGCTCCGCAATGCTGATCCAGTTCAGTTGCCGCGCGTGCAGTGTGCGCGTCGCCAACTCGGCGTCAGCGCCCACCGTCACCCGATGACTCGCCGGATCGATGTTGAGCACGTAAAGCGGAGCCCCGCTCTGAACTCGACTCGCCACGCCCAATCCCTTGCGCTGCCCCACGGTAAAGTTGTGGATGCCCGCGTGTCGCCCGATCACCTCGCCGTTCGCCGCGACGAGCTCGCCCGCCGACTCGGACGTCGCCTCGCCCTGCTCCTCGAGATACGCCGTGATGAACTGCTTGTAATCGCCGCCCGGCACAAAGCAGATCTCCTGCGAATCCGGCTTTTCCGCCAGCATCAACCCATGCTTCCGCGCTACCCCGCGCACCTCCGGCTTGGTCATGTGCCCAAGCGGAAACAGCGTGTGCGCAAGCTGCTCCTGCGTCAGCCCGAACAGAAAATATGTCTGGTCCTTGGCCAGATCCGCGGGCCGCTTCATAATCCATCGCCCGCGCTTCTTGTCGAACTCGTTCACCGCGTAATGGCCCGTCGCGATTCGCTCCGCCCCAATGCTCCGCGCCGTCTTCAGCAGTTGATCGAACTTGATGTGGTTATTGCAGAGAGAGCAGGGAATCGGCGTGCGTCCGGCAAGATACTCATCGACAAACGGCCGCACCACGTCGCGCTCGAACCGCTCCTCCTGGTTCACCACGTAATACGGAATCCCCAAGTGCTCGGCCACGCGCCGCGCATCGTAAACGTCATCCAAGGAACAGCAGCGCCCCGCCTTCGGCGTATCGGGAATGCCATGCTTGCCCGCCAGCCGCGTCTGATCCCAAAGCTGCAGGGTCAGCCCAACCACCGTGTTGCGCGAAACGCCGGAGCCGTCGCCCTCACGAGCGAGAATCGCCGCCGCCGTCGAGGAGTCCACCCCTCCGGACATCGCCACCGCAATTGTGTCGTTCTGCGGCAATTTGACCCCTCCCTCGTGATTCGATGTCCTCAACGCCTGACGGATCAGGGGTATTCGACGTGTCCAATTTTGTAGTCGATCTGATGGCCGTTCCACTCGCTCTTTCGCATCTCGATGGAGGAGACTCGAGGAACTGCAATCAGAATGTGTCCCGGCTGAGGCGCCGTAATTGTGGGGAGCGCCTCATCATAATTCCCAGGATCGTACCAGAAAAGCACCGTCCTCTTGGTAAGTAATCCTCCGGCGATTGGCCGCGATGCATAAACTCGTATCGCCTCGTCTTTGGCAATTCCGTCGCAGTTCGAATACTCGACGCTGAACTCGCCTCCCGCAAAAATACTAGACTCCTCTCGCACTTCCGTTGTGCAAGTTAAATAGGTCAGTGGATTCGGACTGCGATCATTCAACTTCGCATATCCAATAAAAAGCAAAACCGCAACAACGCCGAAGATCGTCGCAGCAATGATGGCGGTGGCAACTACCTTGCTTGCTCTAGCCATTTGGCCTTACTCCATAACAGAAAGGAACACTTAGCTTAGTGTGCTGGCCTCCAGCGGTGCGAGCGCGCGAAGCCGATCCACCGCCTCCGGAACCACGCGCAACACATGGTCCACATCTTCATCCGTCGCCGTCTTCAGCAGACTGAACCGCAAGCTCGCCCGCGCCGCGTTCTTGTCCAGTCCCATCGCCATCAGAACGTGGCTCGGTTCCGTCGATCCCGAATGGCACGCCGACCCTCCGCTCACGGCAACGCCCTTCAAATCCAGCGCGATCACCAGCGCCTCTCCCTCCAAATGCTCGAAGTGAATGTTCGTCGTGTTCCCTGCGCGCGGCGCGCCCGCGCCATTCACGTCGGTCCCGGAAATTGCGAGAATCCCCGCCTCCAGCCGGTCGCGCAGCCCTGCAATGCGCTCCATCGTCCCATCCTCAAGGCTCTCCATCGCCAGTTCCACGGCCTTGCCCAGTCCGACGATACCCGGCACATTCTCCGTCCCCGCGCGCTGGCGCCGCTCGTGGCTCCCGCCCACAATCAACGGCTCCAGCGGCGTTCCGCGCCGCACGTACATCGCGCCCACGCCCTTCGGCCCGTGTATCTTGTGCGCGCTGATTGAGCACAGGTGGCATCCGAACCGTCGCACGTCGAACGCAACCTTACCGGCGCCCTGCACCGCGTCGATGTGGAAGAAGGCCTTGGCCTCCGCGGCGATGCTGCCGATCTCTTCCACCGGCTGCACGACGCCTGTCTCATTATTTGCCAGCATCACGCTGACCAGGGTCCTGCGGGAATCGCCCAGCCTCGTCGCAGGCCGCATCGCCTGCCGAATTCTTTCGGGATCGATCAGTCCGTTTGCGCTAGGCGCGACAAATGTGACCTCGACGCCGCGTTCCGCCACCCGGTCGGCCGCGCGCAACACCGCCGAGTGCTCAATCGACGTCGTGATGAAGTGATCGCCCGGACGCAGCAGCCCAAAGATCGCTGTGTTGTCGCCCTCAGTGCCGCCGGAGTTGAACACCACCTCCGCCTCGCGGCAATGGAAAAATCGTGCCAGCGTCTCCCGGGCATGGTCCACGGCCGTGCGTGCCTTCTGCCCTTGCAAATGAATCGACGAAGCGTTCCCAAACTCCTCCATCCAGTACGGGCGCATCGCCTCCATCACCTCAGGCAGCAGAGGCGTGGTGGCATTGGCATCGCAGTAGACTCGTCGCTTCGCGGAAACACTCCTGCCTTAAATTGTACGGGAATCGCGCTGCAGCGCGAACCAAGGGCGGCCCAACCGCGCCAATCGGTTCGCGCTCTGGACGATTCACCTTCCGGCTTCGCCAATTAGAATGCGGGAAGTGCACTCCCGCGTTTTTCGGAGCTCTCTCGTATGACGGACACGCCCATCCAAACTCCCGCCGCAAATCCATCGGGGAAGCCCCGGATTCTCATCGTCGGCAATGCTGGTCAGCTCGGTCGCGAGCTCGAACGTCTTTTCGCCCCGGTCGGTCCCATCGTCGCTGTCGATCGCGAGTCCGTCGATCTCGCCGATCCCGATCAGACGCGCGACCTCGTCCGCCGCTCCGCGCCCGACGTGATTCTCAACGCCGCCGCCTACACCGCCGTCGATCGCGCCGAGTCGGAGATGGCCGTTGCCCACGCCATCAACGCCCTCGCTCCTCGCGTCCTTGCCGAGGAAGCAGCCGAACGCAACGCCCTCCTCGTCCACTATTCCACGGATTACGTCTTCGACGGTCGCAAGCAGGAACCATGGACGGAAGACGATTCACCAGCGCCGCTCAGCGTTTACGGCGCCAGTAAGCTGGCCGGCGAGCAGGCCGTCCAGAACTCCCGCGCGCGCCATCTCATCTTTCGCACCAGTTGGGTTTACGGGCCGCACGGCAACAATTTCCTGCTCACCATGCTCCGCTTGGCGCGTGAGCGCGACCGGCTCTCCATTGTTGACGACCAAGTCGGTGCGCCAACAACCTCCATCGAACTGGCCCGCGCAACGCACGCGATTGTCACAGGTGTGTTGGCTGGCCGCTTTGGCTCGCCACAAGACTGGTCCGGCCTTTACCACATGACTTGCTCGGGCTCCGTCTCCTGGTTCGGATTCGCTCAGGCCATCTTCGCCCGCGCGTCCGAGCGTCTCGGCGTGAAAGTGCCGGAGCTGATTCCGATCGGCACAAAGGACTATCCCACCCCAGCCGCGCGCCCTCGTAACTCCGTCCTGTCGAATGCCAAGCTTCATGCCCGCTTCGGTCTCGAGCTTCCAACGTGGCAGTCCGCGCTGGATGAAGTGATCGCCTGTCTTCAGGAGCGCTCGGGCTCAGAATAGGCAGCAAGCAGCGTCCGCGCCGCGCGAAACGACGTCGTCCGCCCCTCCACAACGTCGCGCTCAAGTGCCTCCATGCGGTCGCGTACTGCCCCATGGGCCAGGAATCGCTGCTGCAGAGACTGATCGATCATTTCGTGCATCCATCGCCGTTGTTGCTCGCGTCGGCTCGCGGCAAACCAGCCGTTGCCTCGCGTCAGCGCTGCATACTCAAGCACGAGCGCCCATAAATCGCTGATTCCCGCGCCCGTGAGTGCCGAACAGGTCACCGCGCGCGGCATCCATCCCGACCCAGACGCCGGAAAAAAGTGCAGCGCGTTCTGAGCCTCGGCGCGTGCGCGCTCCGCCGCGGCCCCGTTCTCTCCATCGGCCTTGTTCACCGCCACCAGGTCGGCCAGCTCCATCACGCCGCGCTTGATTCCCTGCAACTCATCGCCCGCCCCGGCCAGCGTGATCAGCAGAAAAAAATCCACCATCTCGTGCACTGCCGTCTCTGACTGCCCTACGCCGACCGTCTCCACCAGAATGTTCCGGTATCCCGCCGCCTCGCACAGCAGCATCGCCTCCCGCGTCCGCTGCGCCACGCCGCCAGCCATTCCGCGCGAAGGCGACGGCCGGATGAATGCCATCTCGCTCGCGGCCAGCGTAGGCATCCGCGTCTTGTCGCCCAGAATGCTTCCGCCTGAAATCTGGCTGCTGGGGTCGATCGCCAGTACCGCAACTTTCTCTTTTTTTTCCGCGATCAGAAATCCGCCCAGTGCCTCAATCAAGCTGCTCTTGCCTGCGCCAGGCACGCCCGTAATCCCCACGCGAATCGAATCGCCCGCCGCGGCAGGCAGACAATCTTCCACAATCTGCTCAGCCGCCTCGCGATCCTCCTCGCGGGCGCTTTCGATCAGCGTTACCGCGCGCGCCAGCACAATGCGGTCGCCGCGCAGAATTCCGTCGCGGTACTCTTCGCGCGACAGCGGGCGAGGCCTTCTTGCCGGCTTCGGCGTTTCCGGCGTTCCGCATCCCGGCAATTCGTGCAGCGCGCTTCTCATCTCATCCACCTAACCGATCACAGCGGCGCACAGCATCTCCAGAATCTTTTGTGCCGCCATCGGAATCACCGTGCCCGGCCCGTAGATCCCCGCCACACCCGCGTCATAAAGGAACCGGTAGTCCTGCGGCGGAATCACGCCGCCCACAACCACCAGAATGTCGTCCCGGCTCAGCGTGCGCAGCTCATCAATCAGTTGCGGCACAAGTGTCTTGTGGCCCGCGGCCAGGCTTGACACGCCCACCACGTGCACATCGCTGTCCATGGCAAATCGCGCCACCTCGCGTGGCGTTTGGAAAAGTGGTCCCACGTCCACATCGAATCCAATGTCCGCGAAAGCCGTCGCAATCACTTTCGCCCCGCGATCGTGCCCATCCTGGCCCATCTTCGCCACCAGAAGGCGTGGCCGCCGTCCTTCTTCGCGCTCGAACTCTTCCACCATTCGTCGCGCTTTCTTGAATTCCTCTCCATTGGCGCTTTCCGCTAGGTACACGCCGGCGATAGTGCGCGTCGTCGCCTCGTAGCGCCCCCACACGTTTTCGAGAGCCATCGAAATCTCGCCCAGCGTTGCTCGTTTGCGCGCCACTTCCACCGCGCATTCCAGCAGATTTCCGTCGCCGGTTTTCGCCGAACGCTCCAGCTTCTCCAGCGCCTTTCGCACCGCGCTCGCATCGCGCTTGCGCTTCAACTGCTCCAGGCGTTTCACCTGTGCCGTCCGCACCGCGTCGTTGTCGATGTCGAGTACGGGAATCTTCGGTTCTTCGGGCGCTGGGTACGCGTTCACGCCGACAATCACGTCTCGCCCCGCATCGATGCCCGCTTGCCTGCGCGCGGCCGCTTCTTCGATGCGCATCTTTGGCACGCCCGTCTCAATCGCCTTCGCCATTCCACCCAGCCGCTCAATCTCCTCGATCAGGCCCCAGGCCTTGTGCATCAGCTCGTGCGTCAGCCGCTCCACATAATACGATCCCGCCCACGGGTCTACCACATGCGTAATCCCCGTCTCCAGTTGCAGGTAGTGCTGTGTATTGCGCGCTATCCGCGCCGAGAAATCTGTTGGCAGGCCCAGCGCCTCGTCGAGTCCGTTCGTGTGCAGCGATTGCGTTCCCCCAAATGCCGCGGCCAGCGCCTCGACGCACGTGCGCACCACGTTGTTATAAGGATCCTGCGCGGTCAAGCTCCATCCCGAAGTCTGCGAGTGCGCGCGCAGCGCCAGCGATTTCGGATTCTTTGCGCCGAAGCCCTTTACCAGCTTTGCCCAAATCATCCGCGCCGCCCTCATCTTCGCAATCTCCATAAAATGGTTCATGCCCACGCCCCAGAAAAACGAAATCCGCGGCGCAAACTCATCCACGTCCAGCCCCGCGCCAACGCCGGCGCGCAGGTACTCTAATCCGTCGGCCAGCGTGTAGGCCAGCTCCAGGTCGGCCGTCGCCCCAGCTTCCTGCATGTGGTATCCGCTAACGCTGATGCAGTTGAATTTCGGCATCTTCGCCGCGCAGTAGCGGAAAATATCGCCGATAATGCGCATCGATCCCGCAGGCGGATAGATGTACGTGTTGCGGACCATGAACTCCTTCAGAATGTCGTTCTGGATGGTTCCGCTCAGTGCCTCTGGTGGCACGCCCTGTTCTTCCGCGGCAACAATATAGAACGCCATGATCGGCAAAACCGCGCCGTTCATGGTCATTGAAACCGACATCTGGTCCAGCGGAATGCGGTGGAACAGCGTCTTCATGTCAAGAATCGAATCGACGGCCACGCCCGCCTTGCCCACGTCGCCCGCCACGCGCTCATGATCGGAGTCGTAGCCGCGGTGCGTGGCCAAATCGAAGGCTACCGAGAGCCCGCGCTGCCCGGCCGCCAGGTTGCGGCGATAGAACGCGTTCGACTCCTCCGCGGTCGAGAACCCCGCATACTGCCGGATCGTCCACGGCCGCATCGCATACATCGTCGCGTATGGCCCGCGCAAATAAGGTGGAATGCCGGCCGCGTAATTCAGGTGCTCGAGGCCCGCCAAGTCGTTCCGTGTGTAAAAACTCTTTAGCTCAATGCGTTCCGGCGAGATCCACTCGTCGGCTCCGTGCGCCGATGCTTCCACCGCCGTCGGTTTCCAATCAATCTTTGTAAAATCAGGTCGCATCGTCAGCTTTTGATCCCCATTCGTTCCTGCCACTTCGTCAACACTTCCACATGATTGCTGCGTACGTGTACAAAATCCGCAATCCCCATCGCCACAAGCTTTTCGGCGTCTTCGGGGGTTCCCGCCACAATCACCGGCGTCGTTTGGCCCAGCTCCTTCAGCTTCGCCATCAGCTCCTTGGTAATCGCGGCGTATTCCGCGTTGGCGCTGCATAGCACAATCAGATCTTCTTCCGCCGCGGCAATCTCCGCTGCCTTTCTGAATCGCCGCGTCACCGTCTCGAATCTCGCGCAGGCAAAAAAGTTCGCCGCGAAAGTCGAACGCGCTGTGCGCATCTTCACGTCGCCAATCTCCGCGAGCAATACTCGTGGCGTCAAGCCCGTCAGGGCCGCGTGCCGCTCGGTGCGCAGGCGCATCTCCTCATACGGTTGTGCTCCGCGCCTCGTCTCCCTCATTCGCGCGGCCTCTACTCGGCCCAACGCCCGCTCCGCCGGATTCGCGAATTGATTTGTTCCCACCAGCACGCGCCGGCGCAGCGCGACTGCCTTTTCTCTCGCAGCCATCGAGCGTCCCAGCGTCCGCGCGATCAGCCCTCCTGCTTGCGCCT
The DNA here is from genome assembly GCA_003138515.1 of Acidobacteriaceae bacterium. Lineage (GTDB taxonomy): Bacteria > Acidobacteriota > Terriglobia > Terriglobales > Acidobacteriaceae > Telmatobacter. The sequence continues at coordinate 135,151 of PLGG01000035.1, forward strand.
TCCTGTAGCCGCCGCGCGTCTCGATCTCCTGCATGCGCTTCCAGCCCTCGCGCGCCAGAAAGTCTGTCAGCTCTTCAATAAAGTACGACCCGCCTCCCGCATCGGCCACGCGGCCCATCCACGCCTCATGCTTCAGCAGGAGCTGCGTATTGCGCGCCAGCCTGCGGCTCGCCTCGTCCGGCTGTTTGTAGCATGCGTCAAACGGCGCAATCGTCACCGAGTCCGCGCCGCCCAGCACTGCCGCCATCGCTTCTGTCGTGGCGCGCAGAATATTCACATGCGGATCGTAGATTGTCTTATTCCAGCGCGAAGTGTGCGCCGCAATGCGGGCCCGGGATCCCGAGTGCGTTCCGCCAAAGCTCTCGATCGCTCGCGCCCACACCATGCGGAAGGCGCGCAGCTTGGCAATCTGAAAAAAGGTTTTCGATCCCATGGCGAAGCTGAACTCAAGCGCCGCTGTCGCGCGCTCCGCTTCCACGCCGCGCTCCTCGATCGCAGCGAGAAAATCAACCCCGGCCGCCAGAGTGAATCCAACTTCTTCTACCGCCGTCCCTCCGGCTTCCTCGAATGCCTCGCCATGAATCGTGAACGGAACAAATCCGTCCGGCGCGTCGCCGATCACCCTCGCCGCAAAGTCGACGCTCGCCGTCGCGTCGCATCCGCTTGAAACTCGCGCCGCGCTCCGCCCATTGCCGAGCCAGCCGATCAGCAACCCCAACAATCGTTCGTCAGCGCGCTCGAAATGAACGGGAATTTCATCGAGATTCGCAAGAAGCGCGTCCAATTCATCCGCGCGCTCAATCAAAAGCCCGCTGAATGTAATTCCCTCGGCCCCGGCGGCAACTGCGGCCAACGCCGCGCGATTCGCGCCCTTCACATCCGCCGCGTCAATCTCTTCGCGAATCTGCCAATCGCCCGTCGTGCGCGTGCCGCGCCGGTAAGGAAACGCTCCCGGCGCCGCATCCATTCGGGCCAGATCCTTCAGATCTTCGGCGCGATAATACGGCTTCACCGCGAGTCCTTCTTCGCTGTGCCAGATCAGCCGTTTCTCATAGTCGGCGCCCTTCAGGTCCCGCGCAATCGCCGACTCCCACTCCGCCGTGCTGACCTCGGGAAACTCCTCAAGCAAATGATCCATCGCTGCCTTCTCTCACCTGCCCTCGGGGTCTTCCACCATCTCGATGAGAAACCCGAATGCTCCCTCGGTCCGCGACTTCGGATGCACAAAGAACACCGTCGTACCCCGCGAGCCCTTGCGCGGAGCCTTGTCAATCAGTTGAAAACCGTCAGCCTGCATCGCGTCGAAGGCGCGCTTTGCGTTCTCCACGCGAAAGGCCACATGTGCCAACCCGCCACGTCCGCCGTTTCTCTCGATGAGCTTCTGCACCGGCGAATCAGGAGATAGCGGCTCCAGCAGCTGAATCAGATTTGGTCCTTCGCCAATCTGCAGTAGCGCCTCGCGCACCTGGTCCCCGCCCCGCACTTCCTCGCGGTGAATCTCTTTGAAGCCGAGGCTCTCGTACGCTCTTACTTGGGCCTCCAGCTCGCCCTGCTTCACCGCGATCGCCACGTGATCCACGAATCGGATCCCGGGAACCCGCTTCAATCCCTCCTGCGCATCGCCCATCGCGTCCCCTTGCTCTGTCGCCGGCAAACCCGTCTCGCGCGCTTTTATTCAAGCTCAAGCAACACCTGGTTCAGTTTCGCTGGATCACCCGCCGCTACGTGGACGCTCTTTACAGTTGCTGCGCGCGGCGCGGCCACGTTCGTCTCCATCTTCATCGCTTCCAGAACCAGAACCAGCTCGCCGGCTTCCACGGTCTGTCCCGGTTTCACGTTCACCTTGATCACCAAACCCATCACCGGGCTGTGGCAAATCTTTCCCTCGCCGTCCCACCCGGCCGACTGATCCTGCGCGTGTGACCCGGCCGCATGGCTGTTGTTTGCGTGCGTCGCATGGTGCCAGGCGTAGTTCGGAGCCGGCGCGCTCTCCTCGTCTTCCAGAACCTCGACGTCAACCTCGTACGTCTTACCGTCGATCGTGATCTGAAGCTTCAACCTGCCGCTTCCTTTCCTTCAAATCCTGGTGCCGCGCTCAGCCTTTCGAACGCGGGTTATGCGAAGTCTGCACAAACGCGCGTCCCTGCTGTGCCCAGGCGCCCGCGCTACTCCGCTCCGCTGGCGCCAACTGCGCCGAGCGAACGTTTGCTTTCTTGCCGAGAAACGTGCTCGCCGCCGCCGTCAGCACCGCGACAATCTCCGGCTCGGGTGATTCTTGTATCTGTCCGCCTTCGTTCTCCGTCGTAATGGAGGTTGCTGCGCCCTCACCCTTCTGTACGAGCGCCGCGTTCAGTCGGCCAAGCTCTGCCACTCGTGTCTGCAGTGCCTTCACGGTCGTGGCCATCGCGCTCAACTGCCGTTCCGTCTCCTGTTGCTTCTCTGCCACGGCTCGCCGCATCGCGCGCATCAATCCCGCCATCAATCCCGCATCAACCGCCGCGCACGTCGCACCCACCAGCGCCGTCACCGCCAACCATTCCGTCCACTGAACTTTCACGCTCCGCCTCCTTCTACAGCGGAATCAATCCATGTTTCTTCTGCGGCCGCAATTCGCGCTTTCCGTGTAGCGATTCCAATGCCCGCGCCACGTATCGCCGCGTTTCTGCTGGCTCAATAATGTCGTCCACCAGCCGCCGGCCTGCCGCCACATACGGATTCGAAAATGTCTCACGGTACTCGTCTACCAATTCCTTGCGCCGGGCCGCTTTGTCCTCGGCCGCATCAATCTCCCTGCGGAACACGATCTCCGCCGCGCCCTCGGCCCCCATCACCGCAATCTCCGCTGTGGGCCAGGCCACTACGCGGTCCGCCCCCAGCCCCTTCGAGCACATCGCAATGTACGCTCCGCCATACGCTTTGCGCAGAACGACGGTGATCTTCGGAACGGTTGCCGCCGAGTAGGCGAACAGCAGCTTGGCCCCGTGCCGGATGATCCCTCCACGCTCCTGCTCCACGCCCGGCAAAAATCCCGGCACGTCCACGAAAGTAAGCAGCGGAATGTTGAATGCGTTGCAGAATCGAACGAACCGCGCAGACTTGTCCGACGCATCGATGTCCAGCGCTCCGGCCAATACGCATGGCTGATTGGCCACAATTCCCACCGGCCGCCCCTGCAAGCGCCCGAACCCGATCACAATATTTGCGGCAAACTCCGGTTGAATTTCGAGAAAATCCTGGTTGTCCACCACGCGCACAATCACATCGCGAACGTCGTAGGCAATCTTCGGATCGACAGGAACCGTCCCGCTCATCTCCGCGTCGGCGCGCATCCGCCCGCTGAACGGCAGCCGCGGCGGGTCCTCGACATTGTTCGCCGGCAGAAAGCTCAGCAGTCGCCGGCAAAGCTCGATCGCCTCAACGTCGTCGCGCGCAATCAGGTGTACCACGCCCGAGTAGTGCATCTGCGACTGCGCCCCGCCCAACTCCTCGGCGCTCACCTCTTCGCCCGTCACCTGCTTGATCACCTGCGGTCCGGTGATAAACATCCGCGCCTGCTCGGTCTGAATCACAAAATCTGTCAGCGCCGGGCTATAGGCCGCGCCGCCCGCGCAGGGCCCGCAGATCAGCGAAATCTGCGGCACCGTCCCCGACAGCATCACGTTCCGGTAGAACACCCGCGCGTATCCGGCCAGGCTGTCGATCCCCTCCTGCACCCGCGCCCCGCCCGAGTCGTTGATAAAGACGAACGGACTTCCCGTCTTCTGGCTCATGGCCATCATCTCGGCCACTTTGTTGCAGTGCGTCTCGCCTGCGGCTCCGCCCGCCACCGTGAAATCCTGGCTCGCCAAATGCACCAATCGCCCGTCGATGGTCGCGCAGCCTGTCACCACGCCATCGGCCGGCAGTTCCTTCTCGGCCATGCCGAAGTACGTCGCGCGATGCCGGCTAAACAGCCCGATCTCCTCAAAGCTGCCGCGGTCCACTAGCCGCTCTACGCGCTCGCGCGCCGAAAGCTTGCCCGACGCGTGTTGCCGGTCGATCCGTTCCTTGCCGCCGCCAAGTTCAAGTTCTGCGCGCCGCGCCGCCAGCTCCGCAACCTTGTCGCCAATCGTCTTCTTTTTCTCAATCTCTATTTCTGTCGCCATGTCCGCACCTGGGAAACTCTGCGTCGAGCCTGATGGGCGCAAACGGAAGCCGCAGAAAGTCCTCCTTGCACCGCCGTAATTCTATGCCCCAACACGAGCGGCCAGATGTGACAAGGTTCACTCTTCACGACCCTTGGCAAAGTCGCAAATCTTCGGAGTTTATTGCGCCGAAAGCGGGCGCTTTGTTGTGCGCGGCAGACTCGATTTGATCGACGGGATGTCGCTTGGCGAGAGCGCGCGAGAACGTACCTAACACACACTGTGTCAATCAGATACGGAGAGTCTTAGCCTTGCGGCTTCGCCGTGGGCGAAGGGGTCAGGCGAACTCAGCTCAATTGAATTGCTGGTGTATCTGGGAACCCGCCAACTTGCCAACTCGCCAAGTGCGTGTCAGCGCACGCTAACTCGCCAAGCCTACGAAAACCTCGTCCTTCTCCACAGCAGCGTTCCGCACAGCCCCAGCGGAATAATCGTGCCTACAATCAGCACGATCATCCACGGCAGGTTCACATAGATGTGCTGCGCGCGTGTGCCCACCGCGAGCCACACGAAGACCCCGCTCGCAACCGTGACAATCAGAATCTCCCACCACCGCCGCGGATGCTTGTTGTCGGCCAGCGGATCGTTGCCGCCAACCACCGCTGCCACGTTCTCCCGATCCAATCCATAGCGGTCGCACTCGCGGTGCATCGCCGCATTCCAGTTCTCCATCTCCCCGGGCGGCGGCGCAGCCATGCTGATCGAAATAGCGCCGGCGATCATGATGATCGACCCCGTCAGGATCAGCAGCTTTCCGCCAGTCGTCAGTCCCACAAATTCACCGAACACCAGCGCGCCCCACGCCAGTCCCCAAAGCTGATTGGTGTTTGAGAGCGGAATCCCTCGTCCGATCCCGATATACTTGGCCGCATAATTTTGAAACAGGTCGCCGATCACCCAGCAAAATCCGCCCACGAACGGCCAGAACAACATCGGTCGTGCGCGATTGAGTTCGGCGAGCAGCGGCCCCGTGCCGCCGTAAAAAATCCATCCCAGCAGAAACACCGTCCCCAGCTCGCCAAACGTAAAAATCGTCACAAACGACAGCGGGTTCATGCCGCTGATGTAGGCCTTGCGGTAGGGAATGTACATCGTGCCCAGCAGAACGCCCGCGCCCAGCGCGGCAATGATTCCGATCGCGGCCTTGCCCGGTGTGCCCGCATTCTGCTGCGCCGTGGCCACCGCCAGCACCGCCGCGCCACTCACGATCGCCGCCGCGCCGCCGATTACCTTGGCCCAGTCCTTCGCCCGCGAGCCGCGCAGCTCCTTAAACAGCAGGCAGCCCCAGAAAAGCCCCACCAGGCTGTTCGTGTTCCACAGCGGAAACGCAATCGCTAGGCCCACGTTGCGCACCGCAAAAATCGTCAGCGTATTGGCCACGGCCCACAGCATTCCGCCCACCAGCGCCCACACCATCAGGTGCGGTTTTTCGCGCAGATCGTCGAACACGAATCCCGTGCCCTTCAGCATCGTGGGAATCGTCCAGCGCGCCACAAACGCGCCCATCACCATCCCCATCGAAATCAGGAACGGTGAGAATCCCTCGTTCACCAGCTTCGTCGGCGCTTCCGCGCTGCCCAGCCACACCGCCGCCGAAAGCCCGCAGAACACGCCCAGCTTGTGCAAGGAAATAGTGGACCGCGGCGCCGCGGAGGCCGTTGTTTCGCTCATCCGTTCACCTCAGCGTCATCAACAGCGCAGTTCCCAGAATGAGCACGACAATTGGCACCCAAAGGTGTACGTCAGTCAGAATTGAAATCAGCGCCGACCGTTTCACGCCGACACCTCGGCGAGCTTAACCGGCCTGTGTTCGTCAAAGGATTTCTTCGCCGCCAGCGCCATCACCACCGGCACACGGCCATCGGCGCCCGTCACTGGCGTCGGCTTGTTTTCGATCACCGCCTGCACAAACTCCGCGACCTCCAACGCAAAGCTCTCCGGATAGCGATCCATAAAAAACTCCAGGGGCCGGTCGCAGTAAATGGCCTCGCCAGTGCTGACCACAACCTCGTTCGGGAACCGATTTTCGCTCGCGATCTTGCCTTTGGTGCCCAGAATCTCTACGCGCTGGTCGTAGCCGAACACCGCCTTGCGGCTGTTGTCGATCGTGCCAATCGTTCCGTTCTTGAAGCGCAAAACCACCACCGCCATATCCAGGTCCCCTGCCTCCCCGATTTCGGGCTCGGCGATCACGCCTCCCGTGGTGTAAATCTCCTCCACTTCGTCGCCGATCAAAAACCGCGCCATATCGAAGTCGTGAATCATCATGTCGAGAAAAATTCCGCCCGACGTGCGAATATAGGAGATCGACGGCGGCGCGGGATCGCGGCTGATAATGTGCATCAGGCACGGTTGGCCGATCTCGCCCTTCGCCACCGCCTGCCGCACGCGCCTGAAGTTCGAGTCGAACCGCCGGTTGAACCCGATCTGCAGTTTTACGCCGGCCTTCGCCACCGCTGCCAGCGCCATGTCGATCTTCTCCAGGCTGAACGCGATCGGCTTCTCGCAGAAGATTTGCTTGCCCGCTTTCGCCGCCTGCACAATCAAATCCGCATGAGTGCCAGTGGGAGTGCAAATCAGCACAGCCTCAACCTTGGAATCGCCGATCACTTCCTCAGCTGTCGCAACCATCTTGGGAATGCCGCACCGCGCCGCCAATGTCTGCGCTGCCTCGCGATTCACATCGGCAATGCAGACGATCTCCGCTTCAGGCAATCGGAACGCCAGCGTCTCCGCATGAACCTTCCCAATGCGCCCCGCCCCGATAATTCCGAAATGCAGTTTCTTTCCGCTCATTCTTTCCCTCGACAAAAACAGTCTTCAGGCGTCCGTTCCCAGCTCCCCGTTCGCGCCTCGGACTATCGACAACAAACGTCCCACCGCGAAAACGAGCTAGCAGCTAGAAGCTAGTAGCTGCTTCTCCGTGAAATTCACCTCAATCGACCGCAGATACTCTCGGCTCCGCGCCGCGCTCTCCTTCGGAGTTCCCATTCCGGGCAGGATGTCTTGCTCCACGAGAGCATATCCTTTGTAGTCGCGCGCGGCCAGCCAGCGCAACAGGGCAGGGAAGTCGATGCACCCCTTGCCTAGCTCTGGGTATAGGCCATTCCGCATCGCCGTGAAATAATCCCACCCCTCTTCGCGGCTCCGGCGCGCAACATTCGGCTCCAGGTCCTTCAGATGGATGTACCAGATGCGCTCCTTGAAGCGCCTCAGCGCCGGACCCAAGTCACCATCTTCGCCGCCCGTGCCGTGCACGTAGTGGCCGGCGTCGAACACCAGTCCCAGCCGATCCGGGCTCGTCATATCGAGGAGCGTCGCAATCTCGTCCGGCGTCTCCACATATCCCGCGCAATGATGATGAAACACCGTCCGCAGTCCGGTCTCATCGAAGACTGCGTGCGCGATATCGTCCGCCCCGCGCGCAAAGACTCTCCACTCGTCCTTGCTCAGGCCATCCATCGGCCGAATGCGCCCCGCGCGTTGCGTGCGCACCTCATCGGTGCCGGCGTCGTCGGCCAGCACCAGGTACGGCGCCTGCGTCGTCGCCACGGCCGCCAGCAGCTTTGCCGTCTTCACTGCCCTTGCCGCGCCTTCTTTGTGCGTCGCCGGATTCTTCATCGCCACCGGCACATACGCTCCCAGCATCACAACGTTGTTGCGCTTGGCCAGCTCCTCGCCTAGCCGCTCGGGGTCAGTCGGCATGTAGCCCCAATCGCCCAGTTCTGTTCCCGTGTATCCCGTCTCCACCAGCTCGTCCAGCATCTGGTTAAACGGAATCGATTGGCTCTGATCCTGATGTTCCAGCGTGCCCCATGAGCACGGCGCATTCCCCACCAACAGTTCTTTCATACGTTCTCCTTACCAACTTCAAGCTCTTTGCCATTAGCTCTTAGCCTTTAGCTTTTTCGTGCGGGTACCCGAAACACTTCGTTCCTCCCGCGCCAAAGCTAATAGCTAATGGCTAACGGCTAGTAGCTGCTCTTAGAACTTCCGGCTCCACTCCTTCGGCCAGCGTTCCACCACAACCTTGGTCTGCGTAAAGAACTCCACCGCATGATGCGCCTGCGCGTGCAGATCGCCGAAGAAGCTCTCGCCCCACCCGCTGAACGGAAAAGTCGACATGGGCGCAGCCACTCCCACGTTGATGCCCACGTTCCCCGCATTCACTTCGTAGCGGAAGCGCCGCGCATTGGCCCCATCTGTTGTAAAGATGCACGCCATGTTTCCGTAGCCGCGCCCATTCACCAGCGCGATCGCCTCTTCAATGGTTTGCGCATGAATCAGGCTCAGCACCGGCCCAAAAATCTCCGTCCGCGCCGTCTCCGAATCCGGGGGAACATCGTCGAGCACCGTGGGCAGCACAAAATATCCGTCCTCGTACTCCGGAACCTTCTTCCCGCGCCCATCCACGATCACTCGCGCACCCGCCTGCTCGCCCTTGGCAATCAACCCCTCGATCCGCGCCTTGCTCTCCGCTGAAATCACCGGCCCCATCTCCACGCCTGGCGCGGCTCCGTAACCCGTCTTCCGGTTCTTCGCCGCTGCCGCAATCTGCTCGGTAAAATTCGGCCGCGCGCCGCCCACCGTAATCGCCACCGACGCAGCCAGGCAGCGTTGCCCCGCGCAGCCAAACGCGGAATCGGCCAGAATCCGCGTCGTCATCTCCATATCCGCGTCCGGCATCACCACCACCGGGTTCTTCGCGCCACCCTGGCACTGCGCGCGTTTTCCGGTGGCCGCTGCCCGGCTGTAAATGTACTTCGCCGTCGCTGTCGAGCCCACAAAGCTCACCGCGCGAATAGCCGGATGATCGAGAATCGCGTTCACCGTCTCGCGCCCGCCGTTCACCAGTTGCATCACGCCCGGCGGAAACCCCGCTGCCTGAATCAGCGCAAACAGTTTTTGCGAAGTGATCGGCACGCGCTCCGACGGCTTCAGCAGGAAGCAATTTCCCGCCGCAACCGCGTAAGGAAAGAACCAGAACGCAATCATCCCCGGAAAATTAAACGGCACAATCGCCGCCACCACTCCCAGCGGCTGCCGGATCATGTGTTCATCGATGCCCGCGGCGATGTCCTCGCAGTTCGTCCCTTGCATCATCATCGGCATCCCGCATGCCGTTTCCACGTTCTCCACCGCGCGCAGAATCTCCGCCTTGCTCTCCGTCAGCGTCTTGCCGCATTCATTAGTTATCGACAGCGCCAGCTCGTCACGATGCTCTTCCAGCAGCGTCTTCAGCCGGAACAGCGGCTGAACGCGATCCACCACCGGCGTGCGCCGCCACTCCACAAACGCCCGCTGCGCCACTTCCACCGCCGCGTTCACGTCCGCCGCCGGCGACAGCGGAACCTCCGCCAGCACCTTCGCCGACGCCGGATTGATCACGTTCAGCGTTTCGCTCGCGCTTGACCCGCGCCACTCGCCTTCGATGAAATTCTGCAACCGCTCCATCAATTTCTCTCCTCCGGGGAATCCGCTCCCTACACCCGCTAACCTGCCACGTCACGTGAGCGACGCCAACTCGCCGTCGTTATCCAATCCAACTCCGCTAACTCTGCTGCTCCTACAAGTGATGCCGTTCGCGCTTGCGCGCCTCTTCATAGCGTACCCGCGCCTCGCGCACGCCCTCCATCTCCGCAACTTCTGCCACCGCAACGTCCCACCATGAATCGTAGCCGGGCACGCCCGCCAATACATCCGTCTCCACCACGATCACCGTCGTGCGATCCGCCGCCTTCGCGTCCTTGAGCGCCTCCTTCAATTCATCCAGTGTGGCCGCTTTTATCGCGTGCGCGCCCAAACTGCGCGCATTAGCCACAAAGTCCACCTTCAGCGTTTCGCCATCCAACTGGCCCGACTTTACGTCGCGCACGCGATAGCGCGTTCCGAACCCGCCCTGTCCCAGTGACCGGCTCAAACTGCCGATGCTCGCGAACCCGCCGTTATCCACGAGAACGATGATGATCTTCACGCCTTCCTGCACGCTGGTCGCAATCTCCGAGGGCGCCATCAAATACGTCCCGTCACCGAGAAACACGAACGCCTCGCGGCTCGGGTCGGCCAGCTTCGCTCCCATCGCGCCCGGAATCTCGTACCCCATGCAGGAGTAGCCGTACTCCATGTGGTATCCGTTCGGCGTGCGCGTGCGCCACAGTTTGTGCAGATCGCCGGGATGGCTGCCCGCCGCCGACAGCAGCACGTCACGCTCGCCCGCCGCCTCCCACATCGCGCCAATCACTTCGCTCTGCGCCGGCTTACCCTCATTGCCCGAACCCTGCCCGCTCAAATGGAACAGCCGATCGACCTCCGCATCCCAAATCGCCTTCAGATTCGCAACCTCCGCCGCATACACCGCAGCCACCTTGTGCCCACCCAGCGCCGCGCCCAGCTTCTCCAGAGCCACGCGCGCGTCGGCCACCGCCGGAATCGCGCCCACTTTGTACGCGTCAAACTCCGCGGTGTTGATGTTCACGAACCTCACATTGGAATTCTGGAACGCCGTCATCGACGCCGTCGTGAAATCCGAATACCGCGTCCCGATCCCGATCACCACATCGGCCGTGTCCGCCAGCCGGTTTGCCGCCAGCGACCCCGTAGCTCCGATCGCTCCCACCACTTGCGCATGATTCCACGCGAGCGCGCCCTTGCCCGCCTGTGTCTCCGCCACCGGAATGCCGGTCTGCGCCACAAAATCGCCCAGCGCCTGCGACGCTTCACTCATCAGCACGCCGCCGCCGCACACAATCAGCGGCCGCTCCGCCGCACGAATCGCCCGCACCGCGCGCTCCAGCGACTCCCGATCCGGCTCGCCCCGCCGGATCAGCCAGACCCTCTTACGAAACAGCTCTTCGGGATAGTCGAACGCTTCCGTCTGCACATCCTGCGGCAGCGCCAGCGTTACCGCACCGCAATCCGAAGGCGAAGTCAGCACGCGCATTGCCTCGGGCAGGGAAGTGATCAGTTGTTCCGGCCGGTAGATCCGGTCCCAGTAGCGCGACACCGGCTTGAAGCAGTCATTCACGCCCGTATCCTGCGTCGTCGGCGACTCCAGTTGCTGCAGCACCGGCGCCACGTTGCGCCGCGCAAAAATATCTCCTGGCAGCAGCAGCACCGGCAGCCGGTTGATGGTAGCAAGCGCCGCGCCGGTAATCATATTCGTCGCGCCCGGGCCGATCGATGATGTGCACGCAAAAGTACGCAGCCGGTTGCTCGCCTTGGCAAACCCTGCGGCCATGTGCACGCCCGCCTGCTCATTGCGCATCAGAATGTAAGGAAAGTCGGGGTTCTGTTGCAGCGCCTGGCCAATCCCGGCCACGTTTCCATGCCCGAAGATCCCCAGCACTCCGGCGAAGAATGCATGCTCGCGGCCATCCCGTTCCACATGCTGCTGCTTCAGGAACTCGATAAGCGCCTGAGCCATCGTCATGCGCCGCGTCTTCATGCGCTATCTCCCAAGCAGCGAGCCGCCGCACCCCGTCTCGAGCTCTCAGCGTTAACCAACGATTCCGGTCCCCGCAAAAAACGAGCTAGCAGCTAGAAGCTAGCGGCTAGAAGCTCATCTCTTCACCATCGGCAGCCGCCGGTCCTTTTCCTTCCAGCCGCTCTTCACCCACGCGTAATCCGGATCGTCCGAGCAGGCCATCGACCGCGCCGAACCCGCCAGCGCGTTCAGATAATACACGTTGTATCCATGCGCGGCCACCACCGGATGGTATCCCTCTGGAACGAGCACCAGCTCCCCGTCGCGCACCGTCATCGTCTCGTCGATGCGCCGGTCCGCGGTGTACACCTTCTGCATCGCGAATCCCTCCGGCCGCTCGATCCGGTAGTAGTAAATCTCTTCGAGATCCACCTCATCCGGCGGGTTGTGCACGTCGTGCTTGTGCGGCGGATAGCTCGACCAGTTGCCTGCCGGCGTAAATACCTCCACCACCATCAGCCTCTGCGCCAGAAAAGTGGGCGGCAGCATGGAGTTGATCTGCCGCGTCGCGTTTCCACCGCCGCGAATCTCGATCCCCACGTGCGCTGGCGCCACCAGCCGCGCCGGGTACTCCTCTTCAGCCTTGCTGTAGCAAAAAGCCAAATCGCACGCCGTATCCGCGCTGACTGTAAACGTGGTCCCGATCGGCAGATAAAGCGTGTACGGCAGCCCGTCAAAAACCGTCTTGCGCTGCCCGATCCCCTGCCAATCGCCCCGCGAGCTTGTCACCGAGCAAACGCCGCCCAGCACCACCATCGCCAGTTCTCTCCCGGCCGTCTCGCCCCTGTGTTTCCGTCCCGCCTCCAGCTTCCGCGTCTCAAAAGCTAAAAAGTAGTATCCAAAACCCTCAATCCGGTCGCGGAATCTCTCCGGCCGGACCAGCAAATCACTCATCATTTCTCCAGGGAAAAAAATTGAAACCAACGTCAAAACAACGCTCTGATTTCCGGCGTATGCCTGCACCGGATACTTCGAGTCACAAACAAAATACAGCAGATAATGCACACGTGTGCACCTTTATGAGTCTCTACAAAATAGCCCGGCCTGTCAATTGTGAAAATGTTTCCCGCTTCTCCCTCCCCTCTTTCATTTCTTGACCGTAAACTTCGTCCGGTGCTAGGGTTTTTCTGCACACGTTTGCATCTCCCGGATGATGCAGGCCTTCCGCCGCCTTATGGCCAACTACAAGAGCCCGCTCCATAAAATGACCCAGACCACCCCTACCTGTCTGTGGAACGACTCGGCTTCCATCGAAGATCTCACTTACTCAATCGAGCACGGCGCGGTCGGCGCAACCTGCAACCCATCCATTGCCGTCGCTGTCCTGAAACAGGAGCTCGCCGTCTGGAAGCCCCGCATCCTCGAACTCGCCGCGAGTGATCCCAGCATCAATGAAGACGAACTCTCCTGGCGCATCGTCGAAGAAATCTCCTCCAAGGCCGCGCGCCTGCTTCTCCCCATCTTCGAGCGCGAAAAGGGCCGCAACGGTCGCCTCTCAATCCAAACCGACCCGCGCAACTACCGCAACACTGAAGCGATGCTGGCTCAGGCCGTTCATTTCAGCCGGCTCGCGCCCAACATGATCGTCAAAATCGCCGCCACCCGCGCCGGTCTTCCCGCCATTGAAGAAGCCACTTATCGCGGCATCAGCATCAACGCCACCGTCAGCTTCACCCTCCCCCAGGCAATCGCCGTCGCCGAGGCCGTCGAACGCGGCCTAAAACGTCGCGAAGCCGAAGGCCTCGATATCTCCAACATGGGGCCGATCTGCACCATCATGGTCGGCCGCCTCGACGACTGGCTCAAGGTCCTCCATGACAAGCACACTCTCTCCGTCGATCCCGGCTACCTCGAGTGGGCCGGCGTCGCCGTCTTCAAAAAGGCGTATCAACTCTACAGAGCCCGCGGCTATCGCCTGCGTCTTCTTAGCGCCGCCTTCCGCAATCACATGCACTGGAGTGAGTTCATCGGCGGCGATGTCGTCATCTCTCCGCCCTGCGCCTGGCAGCGCCGCTACAACGAGAGCGACATCGAAGTCATTCCGCGCATTGACAACCCCGTCGACCCCCGCATCGTCGACACGCTACTCGCCAAGTTTCCCGACTTCGCTCGCGCCTACACAGAAAACGGCCTCACGCCCGCCGAGTTTGACACCTTCGGTTCAACGCGCCGCACCCTCCGCCAGTTCATCTCCGCCGTCGTAGAAATGAACTCCATCGTCCGCGACATCGTCCTCCCCAACCCCGACACCGAATAGCGCCGCTACTTGATCCACATCACCGGGTTGCTCGTCGACACCGCGCTCAATCCCTGCGCCAGCAATTCTTCCACTTCCTTCATCGTCTCGATTAGCCCTCCGCCCACAACCGGCAAATCCGCCGAGATCGCCCGCACTCGCGCCAGCATCTTCGGCGCAACCAGCGCCGGCAGAATCTCCAGCGCATGAACCGGCGTGTTCCTCAACTGATTCGAAATCGTGTCCATCGCGCCCGAGTCCAGCAGGAACGTCCGCTGAATCCCGTACAGCCCGATCGCCAGCGCGTGCCGCAGCGGATCGAGGTGTGTTGAAATAATCCCTCTTGCCCCCACGCGCTTCAGGTAGTTCACCGCATACTTGTCGCGCGAGAATCCATTCAGCAGATCGAGATTCACCAGCGGAATCTTCTCCGCCGCAACAATCTTCCGGATCATCGATTCCACATTGTCCGGATCGCCGGTGAGTAAATAGATCAGCTTGCTGCGCGATGCGATCGCCTGCTCCACCAGCTCCGGCTTGCGAATCGCCGGAATGATCGGCGTCTCCTTGCAGAAGACGCTCAGCGGCGTCAGCGGCGTCGGCCCTCCGCTCCTGGCTCCCGTTTCACCCAAGGCGTCGCCCCGCACCCTGTGCATGGGTGCCCCTGGTCCCCGGGGTCCCCGGCGAGCGATCTGTGCTCGCTGGGGTGGTGATCCCTTGCACTTGGGGACCAGGGTTCGTTCTTACTCTCCCTGTCGAACCTCTCACCACCAACTCTGCCTCCACCTTCACCTGCGCCACCGAATCCTCTCCCGACATCAGCTTGAACAGGCTCTCCATCGCGATCCGCCCCATCAGCCGCATCGTCTGCCGCACCGTGGTCAGCGGCGGCTCCAGATACTCCGCGAAAAACAGATCGTCGAATCCCGTCACCGACACATCTTCCGGCACGCGCAGCCCGCGCCCGCGAATCGCCTTCATCGCTCCCATCGCCGTCATGTCGTTGTAGCAGCACACCGCCGTCGGCGGATCGGCCAGCTTCAGCAGTCCATCCATCGCAGTCACCGCCGCCTCGGGCCGTCCGTCGCCGTGTACCGCAAGCTCCGCAGCAAACCCGATTCCCGCCGCGCCCAGTGCCCGCTTGTAACCTTCCAGCCGCTCCGTTTCGGTCTGGTACCCGCTGCGGTCGCCCACATACGCAATCCGCCGGTGGCCCAGCTCAATCAAATGCTCCGTCGCCGCGCGGCTTCCATCCTCGTTCGCGATCATCACCGAGTGCACAAACTCGCCCGGATACTGGTCGTTCACCAGCACCATCGGTACATTCAGTTCCGCCAGCATCGGCAGATAATCCGACCCCACGCGCGACGATGTCACGATGATCCCGTCCACGCGCCGCTCGGCCAGCGCCTGCACCATCTTGCGCTCGCACTCCGCATCCGCGTTCGAGTTCGCCAGAAACACGGCATACCCGTGGTCGTTGGCCGCCTGCTCGATCCCGCACGCCACCTCGCCCGCAAACGGATCGGCGACCGTCGTTACCACCAGCCCCACCGTCCTCGTCCGCCGCGTCACCAATCCTCGCGCCACCGCGCTCGGCCTGTACCCCGCGGCCTCGGCGATCTTGCGGATCTTCGCCGCCGTCGCTGGATTCACCAGCGGGCTATTCTGCAGCGCGCGCGACACCGTCGGGTGCGACACTCGCGCCAGCCGCGCAATGTCCTTAATCGAGGGTTGGCGCGACGGTTGCCGCAAAGGCTGCCGCTCCGGCAGGCGCAACTCGCGGCGCGCGCCCGCGGCCCGCACCATCCCCCCCGCTTTGCCGCCGTCTTTTTCCGGCATCGCCACAATCTCCTTTATGCACACGTTTGCGGGCGCAATCAGTCTTATCCAACGCCCTCTAACTCGTCAATGCCCAGCGCCACACCGTAAGCTGATTACCAGCCGTCCAATGATTCATCCCTCTTCAAACTCACCAACCCTCGAGCGCCGCATCGGCCTCCGCTCCGCCGTCCTCTTCAACATGCTCGAGATGATCGGCGTCGGCCCGTTCATCACTTTGCCGCTCGTGATCGCCGCCGCGGGTTATCACCTCTCCGTCTGGGCGTGGGTGCTCGGAGCCGTCATCGCCATCGCCGACGGTCTCGTCTGGGCCGAGCTCGGCGCAGCCTTCCCGCGCGCGGGCGGCAGCTATGCCTTCCTCCAGGAAATCTACGGCCCCAAAGGCCCCGGCAACTGGCTCAGTTTTCTCTACGTCTGGCAGGTCGGCTTCACCGCGCCGCTCTCCATCGCTTCCGGCTGCATCGGTCTCTCCGGTTTCCTCGCCGTCTTCTGGCCCCACCTCGACTCGGCCCCCATCCCCGCTCTCCCCGCGCTCCACTACTCCAACTTCGCCGCCGCCGCCGCGTGTCTCCTCGTCACCGCGCTCCTCTATCGCAATCTCAGTTCCATCACGCGCCTCGCCTGGGTGCTCTTCGCCGGAGTCATCGCCGCCCTCACCGGCGTCATCGTCTCCGGATTCGTGCACGCCTCCGCCACGGGCGGCTGGCACATGCCTCAAGCCCCCGCGCTCTCCACCGCACTCTCACTTGGCGGCCTCGCTCAGGCCACGCTCCTCGCCACCTATTGCTACTGGGGCTACTACAACGTCACGTTCCTCGGCGCAGAGGTCCGCCGTCCCGAGCGCACCATCCCCCGCGCCATCCTGCTCTCCATCCTCTTTGTCGCCGCTTTCTATGTCCTCATGAACCTCGCCGCTCTGCCCTCGCTGCGCGCGCCTGCAACACATCTCGTCCAATCCGCGAGCCAAGCGGCCCCTCAATCCGCCGCCCTCCGCGTGCAGCTCGTCGCAGACATCGCCAGCTCCGCTTTCGGCCGCTGGGCCGGCTACCTGATCGCCGCCCTCATCGTCTGGACCGCCTTTGCCAGCGTCTTCTCTCTGCTCCTCGGCTACTCGCGCGTCCCTTACGCCGCTGCCCGCGACGGCAACTACTTCCGCTTCCTGGCCGCCGTCCACCCGCGCCACGGCATTCCCCACCGCTCGCTCGTCGCTCTCGGCCTCGTCGGCGCACTCTTCTGCTTCTTCTCGCTCGCGCAGGTCATCACCATGCTCGTCATCACGCGCATCCTGCTCCAGTTCTCTCTGCAACAGGTGGGCGTAATCCTGCTTCGCATCCGCCGCCCCGATCTTCCGCGCCCCTTCCGCATTCCCCTATATCCGCTCCCGCCCCTCGTCGCCATGGCCGGCTTCGCCTTCATGCTCTTCGATCCCCGCCGCGCCCAGGCAAAAGGAGGCAGTGGCCTCTTCGAACTTTACGGAGCCATTGCCATCGCCATCAGCGGCACCGCCATCTATCTCCTCCGCGCCCACCACCTCCGCCAGTGGCCCTTCACGCACCCCGAATAGCCGCACCAGCCCGCTCGAATCACAAACTAACCCCAGCTCGAGAAAATCTGGTCCCTGTTCCCTGATCCCTGTTCCCTGTTTTCCCCTCCGTCGTGTCTAATAATTAAGACGGGCCCCTTCCCCAACAGCGAGGTCACGCATGCTCATCGGCAAACCGCCCGATATCCCCTCCTCCGAAATCACTTCACGCGGCGCCTACCTCGGCTACCTTAGCCGCCGCCGCTTCCTCAAAGGCGCTGCCGCGGCAGGCGTCGCAGCCGTCGCTGCCGATCGCCTCAGTCAGCTCGTCTCGCCACGCACC
This sequence comes from Acidobacteriaceae bacterium, assembly GCA_003138515.1. Taxonomy (GTDB): domain Bacteria; phylum Acidobacteriota; class Terriglobia; order Terriglobales; family Acidobacteriaceae; genus Telmatobacter. The sequence continues at coordinate 152,761 of PLGG01000035.1, forward strand.
ACCGTCCGCGCCGGAACCAAGCTCCAAACCGTCCCCAGCCCCCTCACCACTACTGGCGAGCAGCTCACCCCCTACGCCGACATCACCCACTACAACAACTTCTACGAATTTGGCGTCGACAAAGGCGATCCCGCCAAAAACGCCGGCGGCCTGCCCACGCGCCCCTGGACCGTCAAAGTCGACGGCAAAGTCGCCAAGCCCCTCAACTTCTCCATCGAAGATCTCCTCAAGCTCCACCCCCTCGAAGACCGCGTCTACCGCCACCGCTGCGTCGAGGCGTGGAGCATGGTCATACCCTGGGTCGGCTACTCGCTCTCCGAATTCATCCAGCAGTGCAATCCGCTGCCTAGCGCAAAATACGTCCAGTTCATCTCCTACTACAGCTCGCGCGTCGAGCAGTGGGCCGGCCAGGATCCTGGCATTTACTGGCCGTACTCTGAAGGCCTTCGCATGGACGAGGCCATGCACCCGCTCACTCTGCTCACCTTCGGCCTCTATGGTGAAACGCTTCCCAATCAGGACGGCGCGCCCGTCCGCATCGTCGTTCCATGGAAGTACGGCTTTAAGTCCGCCAAGTCCATCGTCACCGTGCGCTTTTCTGACAAGCAGCCACCCACAACCTGGAACGACCAGGCCTCCTACGAATACGGCTTCTACTCCAACGTGAACCCCGATGTGGACCGCGTTCCCTGGAGCCAGAAAACCGAGCGCCGCATCGGCCTGCCTTTCTACCAGCAAAACCGCACCACCCTCATCTTCAACGGCTACAAAGATCAAGTGGGGTCGCTGTACGCAGGCATGGACCTGCGCAAGGATTACTGATGCGAGGCCCGTTGGCCCCGCTAACACGCACTCCGCGAACATGCTGGGTGCCCCCGGATCGGGGTCCCCACGGACAGGTCCGCGTCCGTGGGGTGGCGATCCCTCGCATTCGGGGACCGGGGACCGCACGAACTTTGCTGGGTGCCCCATCTGGGAGCCCTCTGGGCACCGCGCTTTTGTTTTTTTAGGGCAAGGGTGGGATACCACAAACTCCAATAGACCGCCAACTCGCTAACCCGCCAACTCGCTAACACGTCCGCGTAGCGGACGGCCAACTTGCCAATTTGCTAACTCGCCAACTCGCCAACACGCCCGCGTAGCGGACGGCTAACCCGCTAACTTGCTGACTCGCTCCCTATGAACCGTCCCACTCTCATCGTCCTCAAAACTCTCGTCTGGCTTTCCTGCCTCGCGTCCCTCTGCTGGCTTGTCTGGGGAGCCTTCACCAACAACCTTGGCCCCAACGCCACCGGCGCCATCGCCTACGCCACGGGCCGCACCACTTTGCGCCTGCTCGCCATCACGCTGGCCATCTCGCCGCTGCGCCGCATGCTCCCGCGCCTTTCCTGGCTCATCAAATTCCGCCGCCTGCTCGGTCTCTTCGCTTTCTTCTACGCCACTCTGCACATGCTTACCTGGGTCGCTCTTTACAACAACTTCGACCTCCAAGCGATGCTGGCTGACGTCGCCCGCCGCCGTTACATCACCGCGGGAATGGCCGCCTGGTTGTCGCTGCTTCCACTGGCGCTCACCTCCACCGCATGGTCCATCCGCAAGCTCGGTGGCAAAAACTGGAACCGCCTGCACATGCTCATCTATCTCGCCGCAGTTTGTGGAGTGGCTCACTACTGGTGGCAGATGAAGCCCGGCGTCCTCACGCCGCTCGTAATGACCGTTGTCATCGCCGCGCTTCTTCTCGTCCGCCCCATCCTCGCCTGGCTCCAGCGCCGCAAAGCCCGCGCCGCGAGCTAGCTCACTAACCCCGCTAACTCCGCTAGCTCCGCTGCTTCACTCAAACAGCATCCGCTGCGCCACCGGCGCGTAGCTCTTCCTGTGCAGCGGTGTCGGCCCCAGCCGCCTTAGCGCCTCCAAATGTTCCGGCGAGCAGTAGCCCTTGTGCCGCGCCAGCCCGTACCCCGGATACACCGCATCCAGCTCCACCAGCAGCCGGTCGCGATGCACCTTCGCCAGCACGCTCGCCGCCGCAATTGAAGCGCTCAGCCCGTCGCCGCCCACCACCGCCTGCTGCGCGCACGTCCACTCGATCGTGTCGCACCCGTCAATCAGCAGATAGTCCGGCAGCAGATAATTCGGTGCGGCCGCCAACTGCTCCACCGCCATCCGCATCGCTAGCAGCGACGCCCTCCTTATATTGATGCGGTCAATCGTCTCCACATCCACCGCCGCAATCGCCCACGCCACCGCCTCAACGCGAATCATCGCGTCGAATTCGTTTCTCTGCTTTTCCGTGAGTTGTTTTGAATCTGTCAATCCCGGCAATCGGCAGCGTTCACTGAAAATCACTGCCGCCGCCACCACTGGCCCGAACATCGGCCCGCGCCCCACCTCGTCCAGGCCGGCAATGCGCTGCGCACCGCCGCGCCGCGCCGCGTTCTCCAGCGCAAATCCGCACACCGGAGCCCTCGCAGCTCCCGAAGATCCTTTCCGAACCATCCGAGCCGTGATCATGCACCCAGTATAAGAATTCTCGACGAATCATCGGGTGGAAAAGCCAGACCTCAATCGCTCATTCGCGTTCGAATCCGTAGTCGCGCTCCACGCGGCACACCCGCACCTTGAATTCCTCATACCATGTGTCGCGTCCACGCTCCTGCGCCACCACGTGCCGCGAATTCTGCTTCCACGCCGCAATCGACTCCAGGCTCTCCCAGTACGACACCGTAATTCCCAGCTCATCCCGCGCCGATTCAATCCCCAGGAATCCCGGCTGCGTCGCGGCCAGCTCCTCCATCGCCTCGGCCATCTTTCCGTAGCCGTTCTCTCCGTCCGTCCGCAGGGAAGTGAAGATTACCGCGTAATAGGGTGTTGCCGGTGTTTTTGCAATCGCCATGCCAAGAGTATAGAAACAAAACTGCCATAGGAACAAAACCGCCCCGACGGATGATAGCCTGTCAACTAACACAGGAGGTCGTAATTCAATGCCGAAGTTTGTCATCGAGCGGGAAATTCCCGGCGCCGGAAAATTGACCCCGGAGCAACTGCACGCTATTGCCCAGAAATCCTGCGGAGTAGTGCAATCCATTGGGCCTCGTATCCAGTGGGTCCAGAGCTATGTCACCGACGACAAAATCTACTGCATCTACATCGCCACGGATGAGGCCACGATTCGCGAGCACGCTCAGCAGGGAGGATTCCCCGCAAACTCCATTGCCCAGGTCCGCTCAATATTCGATCCCACAACCAGCGAGTAATGACGCGGAAGTCTCCCGCACCGCGCCGGCTTCAAATCACAATCGACCCCGCCGGCCACGGCCCTCGGCCCACGACTCACGATCCACGGATAATTCCGCGCAGCAAAAACCCCGGTCGAGGCCGGGGTTCTTGCTTGCGTTTCAAATTGTCTTTCATTTCCCGCGATTCGCGGCGACTAACCACAAACCACTAATCACTAACCACTGAGTCTTTACACCCGCACTTTGCCTGTCGCGCGGTCCACTTCCTTCAGCCGCGCCGCCTTGCCGCGCAGTCCGCGCAGATAAAACAGCTTCGCCCGCCGCACCTTGTAGCTGCGCACCACCTCCACCTTGTCCACCACTTTCGAGTTGAAGGGGAAGATGCGCTCCACTCCCTGCCCAAAGCTCATCTTGCGCACGGTAAACGTCGCCTGCGGTCCGCGGTTCACGGCAATCACCAGGCCCTCGAAGGCCTGCAGCCGCTCTTTATCGCCTTCCTTGATCTTTACTTGAACGCGAATCTGGTCGCCGGGCACAAACGCCGGCAAATCGGTGCGCTTCAGCTTGTCGGCCAGGCGCTGCATTACGGGATGGATTGACATGTTAGTTTCCTGCGATTGAAGTCAGCGATTGAAGTCAGAACATTTAGTTTATCAAAGATCGCCGCGATCCGCCTCACGCGCCGCCCTCTCATTTTTGCAGATGTTTCAGCCCCCGCCCATGCGCTATATTTCCCCCATGGATCAAAAACGAGATCTCCTCCGCCACACCCTTGCCACGCTGGCTTATCGCACCGTTCGCGCCTTGGAAAACGCCCCCGACTCCTTCGCCAGCTTCGACAGCGCCGGCCGCCGTCCCTTGCAAATCCTGGCCCACATGGGCGACCTGTTTCATTGGGCGCTCTCCATGGCTCAGGGAAACCCCGCCTGGCATAGCTCCCAACCCCTCGCCTGGCCGCAGGAGCAGCAGCGTTTCTTCGCCGCTCTCTCCGCATTCGACGCCTATCTCGCCTCATCGAACCCAGTTCACGCGCATATCGACCGGCTCATGCAGGGGCCCGTCGCAGACGCGCTCACCCACGTCGGCCAGCTCGCCATGCTCCGCCGCCTCGCTGGCTCGCCCACCCGCGGAGAAAATTTCTACGTCGCCGCCATCGCCATCGGCCAAATCAACTCCGTCCAGCCCGAACCCGTAAAGCCCTTCTAGCTTTCGCCGCTGTAGCTCTGATCCCCCCTTGCGGCTCCAGTCTGCCCCGTAGCGCCTCCGTCCCTTGTAGCGCCGGTCTCCAGACCGGCTGTCGTGCGGGTCTCCAGACCCGCATTTTTTCCTCGGCCTCCTGATGTCCCGCGTGGCGCCGGCGTCTCGCCGGCTGTCGTGCGGGCGTCCTCGCCCGCACTCGTCAATGCTCGCCCGCACACGCGCCGCCCAAGCCCAGCAAGCTCGCACCCTGTCGCGCCGGCGTCTCGCCGGCGGTCGTGCGGGCGTCCTGACCCATACCCCTGCTCGGTCATCGCCACCTCAGCTCTGTGGAAAACTTCGCAATTTTCTGCATAATTTGTAACAATCAGGCGGTTCTAATCAACTTAAGTGTCGGTAAATTTAATATTTGTCGATTTTTCTTGACAATCGTTAGCATCTCGGACAAAAATGATGACGGTGACTATCGTCGCCATGGAGGTACTTTATGCGCCGTATACTTGCGACCAGCATCATGCTCTCCTCGCTGACTCTCCCCGCAGCGGCTTTTGCCAGCACGCCCGTTGACGACGCCACTGCCCCAACCCCCATTCGCGTAAGCACCGGTGTCACTGAGCCGGTCCTCGTCGATTCCGCGAGCCTTGAAATTCCCGTAGGCTACTCGGTCTCTGACATCCCCGAAAATGCGCAGGTCGGCCTCTCCCTCACCATCAGCGCAAAGGGCCAGCCTGAAAACATCCAGGTCACCAAGTCCTTCAGCAAGTTCTGGGACGCTCGCGTCATCGCAACGGTCCGCGAGTTCCACTTCAAGCCCGCCACCGTCGACAACCAACCCACGCCCGTCGACATGAACCTGGTCGTCAACATCGCCAAATAAACCCGCCACCACCCGTCGGGATGCTGTGCCTGAAAATTCCTGGGTCCGAGCCAACAAAGCTCGTCAACAGGAAAGCTACACCCTCAGCTCAGCATCCCTTCGGAACGAGTGTCCAGTCTCTGAAGTTCGCATCGTACTTGCGCCGTCATGTCCTGTCTCTGAAGCTCGCATCGTAATTGCCCTGTCATCTTGAGCGGAGTTTGGCGGCTTTTTGGCCAAACGGAGTCGAAAGACCTGTGGTTGCTTTTCTTTTGTGGCTTTACCACGAACTTCTGAAACACCACACAAGGGCGTGTCGACATAAGCAGGTGGGCAACATCTAAGAGTGCGACCCTCACCCGCGCCGCATCTCCTCAATCATCCGCAAATCTCCCGCGCTCAGCGCCGCACGCTCCAGCAGCTCTGGTCGGTTCTTCAGCGTCTTGCGCAGTTGCTGCTCCCGCCGCCACCGCCTGATCTCCGCGTGATCGCCGTTCATCAGCACCTCCGGCGCGCGCAGCCCTCCGAACTCCGCCGGCCGCGTGTACTGCGGATAATCCAGCAACCCTCCCGCGCCATGCTGCGATCGCGGAACGCCCAGCACATCGACGTCGATCTCCGCATCCGCCGCGCCAAAGCTCTCAAACTCGCCTGAAGCCTCGTTGCCCAGCACCCCGGGAATCAGCCTCATCGTCGCATCCACCACCACCGCCGCCGCCAGCTCGCCCCCGCTCAGCACGTAGTCGCCGATCGAAAGCTCCATGTCGCAGTAGAGCTCATTCACGCGCTCATCCACGCCCTCGTACCGCCCGCACACCAGCACAACGCGCTCCACGCCCGCCAGCTCCCGCGCCACTTGTTGCGTAAACAGCCGCCCCTGCGCCGACAGCAAAATCACCCGCGTGGTTTCCTGTTCCCTTGTTCCCTCGTTCCCTTGTTGCCCGTCTTTCTGTTCCCTGTTCCCTGTTCCCTGTTCTCTTGTTCCCTTGTTCCCTTGGTCCCTTTCTCTTTGATCTCTTCTTTTCACCCGCAGCTTCTCCAGCGCCTCCGCCAGCGGCTCCGGCTTCAGCACCATCCCCTCGCCGCCGCCAAACGGACGATCGTCCACCGTCCGGTGCCGGTCATGCGCATACTCACGCAGATCGTGCGGCTCCACCGTCACCAATCCATTCTTCAGCGCCCTGTCCACGATCCCGTGCGCAAACACGCTCTCAAAGAAACCCGGAAAGATGGTCACAATGTCGAACCGCATATTCAAGATGATAGTTGCTGTGCGCCCACCATCGCCGGCCGTCCCCGGAGCGGTCCCAACCCTCATGCCTCGGGTGCCCCAGGTCTCGATTTTGGGCAAAAATATACTTAGCTCGCCCACCCGCGAGGCGCTACCATTTGAGCCTTGAGAAACATGCGTAGTTTTCGGGAGGCCACGCGCGTCTTTTGGACGGGATGGACGGAGATTTTCGATTATCTCGCTGCCGTCAAGGAGCACGCATGGGAAGTTATGTGGGACGCGGGCATGATCGGCCTGGTGTTTACCATCGCCACGCTGGTCTGGTCCCCGTCATGGCGCGCTTTTGGCTACGTCGTCGCTTTGGCCGTTTTTGTCGCTGGCTATCAGTTATGGCGTGACTGTCACCTTCGGTTGCAGCCAAAACTGCGAGTTGAGCGGGTCATTGCCCGGACAACACCTGCGTACGGTCGCGTGCTTTACGACAAGAGCCCCATGCCCCCTGGGGGGTTCAAGGGAGATCCAACAGCCTGTTATTTTGAAGTCGCAGGTACGAGCGAAGCCGTCACCATCAAAGATGTGCGCGTCCAGATTGCGGAAATACAACCGCCCGTTTCGAGTCTGGCGTTGCTGCCAGTCTGCCTCCGGCAGAGAGGCGATAATGTGATGAAAGGAGTGCCTCCCGCTCAGAGTTTTGACCTGCATGCAGGCGAACACAAAATAATCGAACTGGTGTCTGCTCTCACGGGAGCGCACCAGTTTACCGTCGAGCACATCGCTTGGGATACCAATAAAGATATCCCACGCGGCCGATACAGGATCAACGTAAGTGTCTCGGCGCAGAATGCGCCTACGCTATCGTCATGGTTCACCGTCTGGATGGATGAATACGGAGAACTCCAGTGCGAAATGGAATGACTCAGGAAATGCAGTCGGAGTCCCCAAAAATTTGACGCGGCAATGCGCCAGATTCTCTCAGTATCCAAAAAGGAATTGCAAAAACAGGCCGGCGAGTCAAGTAAATTATTGCCCGATTTTGAGACCTGGGACAGCACTCTTCCACGCACCCGCATGCCCTCAGCTAATAGCAAACGGCTAATAGTCAATAGCTGCTTTTCTCCTCCACACCCGTGCCGTCACCACTCCAAAAACAAATCCGCCCACATGCGCCAGGTACGCCACGCCTCCCGTCTCCACCGTCGCCACCGACCCCACCACATTCAACAGTTGAATCAGAAACCAGAAGCCAATCAGCAGCACCGCCGGAATATACGTCACGCGGATGAAGATCAAAATCCACACCAGCGTTCGAATCCGGTCTCGCGGATAAATAACAATGAACGCGCCCATCACCGCCGCAATCGTACCGCTCGCGCCCAGGCAGGGAACCGTCGATCCCGGGCTTCCCATCACCTGCGCCATCATCGCCACCGCGCCGCCCATTAGATAGAACACGAGGTACCGAAACCGCCCCATCGCGTCCTCAATCGCCGGGCCGAACGCCCACAGGAAAACCATGTTCCCCAGAATGTGCAGCCACCCCGCATGCATGAACATCGCGGTCACAATCGTGATCAAGTCGTGGCCGTGCTCAATCCGAGCCGGAATCACCGCCCACCGCCCCACAAACGCCTCGCCGCCCTCCAATTCCAGCAGAAACACGTAAGCATTCGCCACGATGATCAGCGCCGTCACCCACGCAAAATGGCGCGCCCGTCGCGATGCGTCTCCCAACGGTATAATGGTTCCCACGTCTCTCGCTCCCTCGCTTCCTCCCGACCTGCTGACTCGCTGACTCGCTGACCTGCTGACTCGCTAACTTGCTCCCTCGCTTCCCCGCTCCCTCTCGCTCGGAACCCCTGTGCTCCTCAGTTTCAGTTGGAATAAGCTGACCCATGACCCCCGATCTCTGTTCTCCGACCCCTGTCTCCCTGGAACAAAAGGCCTCTCCGCCTCGTAACGTGCAACAAGCGCCGATCCGGCTTTCGCTGCCTGGCGCAGAGGAACTCTATGACCAATCGACCGGAGTTTTTGCGGGGAGCCGCCACGGCTGGCCTCGTCACGGCCGCCGCCCCGGTCGCTGCTATGAGCCCTGTTCATCAGTCGGTTGACCCGCCGGCAGGCTTACGCGCCCACCTGGCCAGCGAGATGCGAAAAGCTCGGATTCCGGGCATGCAAGTCGCCGTCGCTCGCCACGGAAAGGTAATCTTTGCCGAATCCTTCGGCCTCGCGGACGTTGAAAACGCTGTGCCCGTCACCAGATCGACGGTGTTTCAGATTGCCTCTTGCGCCAAGGCGTTCGTCGCTGTTGCCCTCATGCAGTTGGTCGAAAGTGGCAAATTGGATCTCGACGCGCCCGCATCGCTTTACCTCCCCGGGCTGCCCGGCGCGTGGCAATCGGTCACCGTCGCCGAGCTTGCCTCTCACACCTCCGGCCTGCCTGACCTTGTCAGCAACCTCAACACCTTGAGCCTGATCGTACACGGCGATGCCGGCGCTTCTTGGGCAAAGGTTCAGACCATGCCCTTGGAGTTCGCGCCCGGCGAAAAATTCAACTACGTCCAAACCAATTACGTGTTGCTGGGCAAAATCACTGACGTTCTCGCCGGCGAGCCGTTCAGCGAGTTCATCCGCAAGCGCCAGCTCGATGTCGTCGGCATGTCTCGCACCGTTTACGGAGACGATCACGATGTCGTAGTGCATAGCGCCAGAACCTACACGCCTTATCTCGTCGTCGACGGGAAATCCGTGCGCACCGATACGCTCTACAAAACCTACATCGAGTTCCCGCCGATGCTCCGCACCTGCGGCGGATTAAACAGCTCAGCGGAGGAAATGACTCATTGGTTGATTGCGCTTGAGCGCGCAGCGCTGCTCAGCAATAAGTCCAGCATGACGGCGCTCTGGACCGCCCGAACGCTAAACGATGGCAAGCCCGGCCCCTGGGGCGTCGGTGGCTGGGTCTTCTCGCGTTCCAGCCACCCGGTCTTCTTCTCGGTTGGCGCTGCCAAGGCGGCGTTTGCCCTTTATCCGAGTGACGATCTGGCGATCGTCGCGCTAACCAACCTTTCGGCAGACCTGTGGTTGCCGTTCATTGACGGCATCGCGGCGAATTTCCTTCCCGGGCCGCCCGGCGCTCCCTGACAGAAAATCATCCCCGCCCTGCAATGCCTCGTCGATGATCCCGTCTTCCGGCGCCAAAGCGGAGGGCACAGGAATGCATTGCCTCTCGCTTCCAAGCAAGCAACGGGTCGCTGTTCCTCTCATCCCCGCTCGCTGCTCCCTCGCCGCCTTGCTACCCCTTCCGCCCGCGCACCACTTCCTTCGCTTCCGCCGCGCCGCCGGCAGGAGCCTCCGGCACATCCGCCTTTGCCGCGCCAATGCTCAGCCGCTTGCGCAGCTCGCTGTCGATCTTCGCGTAGATATCCTTGTTCTCCTTCAGGAAGCCGCGGGTATTCTCGCGGCCCTGTCCAATGCGCTCGCCGCCAAAGCTGTACCAAGCGCCGCTCTTCTCCACAACGTTGTGGGTCACGGCCAGGTCCAGCACATCGCCCTCTTTGCTGATGCCCTCGCCATAGAGAATGTCGAACTCGGCTTCGCGGAACGGCGCCGCCACCTTGTTCTTCACGATCTTCACCTTGGTCCGCGACCCGACCACGGTGTCGCCTTCCTTCACCGCGGCGATGCGCCGGATATCGATGCGCACCGACGAATAAAACTTCAGCGCGCGACCGCCTGTCGTGGTCTCCGGGTTGCCGAACATCACGCCAATCTTTTCGCGAATCTGGTTAATAAAAATGAGAGCGGTCCTCGACTTCGAAACTGTGCCGGTCAGCTTGCGCAGCGCCTGCGACATCAACCGCGCCTGTAGCCCCATGTGCGAGTCGCCCATCTCCCCGTCCAACTCGGCCTTCGGCACCAGCGCAGCCACCGAGTCCACCACCAGCACATCGATCGCGCCCGAGCGCACCAGCGCTTCCGTAATCTCCAGCGCCTGCTCACCGCTGTCCGGCTGCGACACCAGCAGGTTATCGATGTCGACGCCCAGCTTCCTCGCATAGGCGGGGTCGAGCGCGTGCTCCGCGTCCACAAAAGCTGCCAGCCCGCCGTTGCGCTGTGCCTCGGCAATAATCTGCAAAGTGATGGTGGTCTTGCCCGAAGACTCCGGCCCGAAGACCTCGGTCACTCGTCCGCGCGGAACCCCGCCCACTCCCAGCGCTGCGTCAAAGCTGATCGATCCCGTCGAAATCACGGCAATCGGCAGCAGCGCCTCCCGGGAACCGAGCCGCACAATCGACCCCTTCCCGAACTGTTTCTCAATCTGTGCTAAGGCAAGTTCTACCGCTTTGGCGCGGTCGTCGACGATGGCCATTGGGAGGGCTCCTCAAAAAAGTGCTCGCCCGCCAAATCTCATGCTTTCCTGGCAGGAAACGGCGAGGGGCTTAATTGGATTTCGATGGGATTGTAGCAGGATGGGACATTGAAGAACAGGACAAAATAGCGAAGAAAGAGAGAAACTAAGCGTCCTCGCGCCCAGATGTGCCGGAGCGCACAATCAGCTCGAGAAATGCGCATCAATTTCTCAAAATCGCATCACGCTGGAAAATATGCATCAAATAGTCAATAATGCATCAAGTGAGCAGTATTGCATCAAATCGAGAATTGATGCACAATAGACCCATGAGAACCACGATTTCGCTTGACGACGAAACACATGAGTTCGCCGCTTACTATGCACGCTCGCGCGGGATCACACTCAGCACAGCCATCAACGAGTTAATCCGTAAGGCAGAAACGGCGCCCCCGCCACCTCTGCCCAAAATCGAATATTCCGATATTGGTCTCCCGATGTTGCCTCGGACCGGGAGGACGATTACTTGCGAGATGGTGAAAGAGCTTTCGGAGGACGAGTTTGATCCGGCGAAATTTGCTTGACTTAAATGTTCTGATCGCTTTGACCGACCCTGAACACATTCATCGCCGGAATGCGGAACGCTGGTTCCTTTCAACAGGCAAGGACAATTGGGGCGTCTGCCCACTCACCGAATCGGGGTTCATCCGCCTTACAACAAATCCGGCGATGCAGGCAGGCACAATCACCCTGGAGCGAGCCATCGCTATCCTCCAAGTGCTCAGGGCGCATCCCGGTTACCAATACTGGCCGATCACTGACGCGGAAAGTTGGGTGGCCGTCACCACTCGCTTTGCTGCTCGTGTCTCCGGCCACCAGCAAGTGACAGACGCCTATCTCCTCGGCCTGGCAATCAAGGAAAACGGCGTCCTCGTCACATTCGACCGCGGAATCAAATACATGGCCGGCCCGGAGTTCAGCCAAAACGTCCTGATTCTCGACTCGTCTACGCCCTAAAGTTCAAACCGCGCACGTGCCCACCTACCCGTCGCGACTCAGAATCGCGCTCGCCCGAAAGCCTCCGGCCCGACCGGAATGCCTCCCACTAATTCCTAAGCAGGTCGAACGACTCAGACCCTGCTGCTTTTTTCGGCCTTTATATTGACTTCACATCTTCTTTATGGTTCGCTTATCTCAGCGGATCTTTCGACGACCGCCGCTCGAATTCAGGTCGCTTGCAAGCGTTGGCGATGGCAAAAGAGAAGGCAGGTGGACCATGAACAGTCTCGATCGATATATGGAGTATTTGGCGGCAGCGGTTTTTCTCTGCGTTGGACTTGCAAGAATCATGAGCTATAACCGCAGGCCAAAACCGCTCGGAGCGCAGTCGGCGGGTCTCCCCTTCGGGCTGCCGTATGAGGCGCTTGTTGCCGTCGGGGTATTTCAGATTGTGGCTGCGTTGGCCTTGGTCACGCCACTCTCTTTCATGCCTGCGATCACTCCGTGGGCGGCTGCGGGACTCGTGCTCGTAACGCTCTATGGAGCCCTCTATCACATGCGTCGCCATGAAACGGCCGTGCCCAACCTCACGTTGTTTCTTCTCGTGATGTTTGTGGTTGTCGGCCGCTGGATGTAGCTCAAACGCACTCGTATCGCCCGGACTAACTCAAGCAATCTGGCTCAAACCGTGTACGCGCCCACTCGTGTCTCGCGGCTGGTAAGCGCGTCGCACTTCCGGTCAAGCGCCTCGTATTCGCTATCGTGCTCCTTGCGGAAGGCGCGAAACGCCTCTTCGCTCGTCCACCGGTCGATGGTCAGATAGTTCCCGGAAACATAGGCGTCGCGCATCAGCTCGGTTCCCCGATACTCCGGTGAAGTTCTGAAGAGTTGCGCCCAGACTCCCTCGGGCCCATAGGCAGCCTCAAAGCCAGCCACCTTATCCTCAGCAATCTCAAACTGCCAGACCACAACAAACATGCAAACCTCAATCTTCTCATTATGGTAGCGCAACCGGATTCGCTGGCAACTTCGCACGAAGCTCCCTGTCCGCCTACCCCCGACCTCACTCTCATATAGTGGCACACCGTCTCTATGCTGGGCGCATACTGATCATGGGCCGTTCTATAAAGGAGTAACCTTCCCCTTAGGTCTCCTTTTGCCGCTCCGCCCGCTCGACTTGCTCGACATTCGACAATTGAAAAGGGTCTTTGGCCGGCCTGTCTGACACGCTGCCAGTCGCACGCGCACCGCTTCAGATGCGGCGATCATCAAATAGACGTGGACGTAGACGTGGGCGCGATCGGTTCGCGCCCCGCGCGCTCCGGCGAAAGCCATGCAATCTGAAGACGTCGAACCAGGCTTCAATGTGAGGGATCTATGAAGGCTCGCTACCCAGGCATCCGCGTTACCGCCAACGGCAACCAGCTCGTCAGCTACCACACTGAAACGCGCATCGCCGACGCCGGCGTGTTCTACCCCATCACGCCTTCCACTGAAGGCGGCGAGCTCTTCCAGCAGGCTTACGCCGAGGGTCATCTGAACGTCTTCGGCCGCAACACCATCGCCATCGAAGCGGAAGGCGAGCACGCGGCCCAGGGCGGCGCCATCGCCCACTCCGTCTGCGGCAAGCGCGTCGTCAACTTCACTTCCGGCCAGGGAGTCGTCTACGGCGTCGAGCAGTATTACCACGCGCCGGGAAAAGCCTCCACCATGGTCCTCGAGGTCGGCGCGCGCGCACTCACCAAGCACGCCCTCAACGTTCACTGCGGCCACGACGACATTTATGGCGCACTCGACACCGGCTGGATCATGCTCTTCGGCAAGGACGCGCAGCAGGCCGCCGACCAGGCCCTCATTCTCCGCCGCGTCACCGAGCTCTCGCTCACGCCCGGCATGAACATCATGGACGGCTTCCTCACCACCCACCTCGAGCGCACGTTTTATAAACACGAGTCGGAGCTGATCCGCGAGTATCTCGGCGCACCCGAAGACATCATCGACTGCCCCACCGAGGCGCAGCGCGTTCTCTTTGGACCCACCCGCCGCCGCGTTCCCAAAATGATGGATCTCACCAATCCCGTCCTCCTCGGCCCCGTGCAGAACCAGGAACACTACATGCAGGGCATCGTCGCCCGGCGCAACAACTTTGCCGAGCCGATTCTTCCGTTCCTTGAGGCCGCCTACAAGGACTTCGGCGAATTGACCGGCCGGTATTACGGCCTCGTCACCGAATACAAAACCGCCGATGCCGACACAGTCTTCGTCTCGCTCGGCTCAGCCGCGGAAAACATTGAAGCCGCGGTCGACTACCTGCGCCAGACCCGCAACTCCAGCGTGGGCTCTGTCCACGTCAACGTCATTCGTCCCTTCCCTGAAGCCGCAATCGTCGCCGCGCTCAAAGGCAAAAAGAACGTCATCATCCTCGAACGCACCGACGAAGCTCTTTCCGGCGATAACCCTCTCGGCCGCGACATTCGCACCGCGTTTTCAAAAGCGTTGCAGGGAACCGAAGGCCTTCCCGCAATCACCCTCGTAGAAGTCCCGCGCTTCATCGGCGGCAGCTACGGCCTGGGCTCGCGCGACTTCCGCCCCGAGCACATCATTGGAGCCTTCGAGTTCGCTACCGCCAACCGCGCGCGCAAAGACGGCAAGACCGCAGCCGACGGCGTCAACTTCATCGTTCTCGGTATCGACCACCCCTACAGCGTCATCGGCGACGAAACGCCGTCGCTGCTTCCCACGGGCGCAGTCGCCGTGCGCTTCCATTCTATCGGCGGTTGGGGCGCAATCACCACCGGCAAGAACCTCGGCGCAATCCTCGGCGACTTGAACGACCTGCTCTTTGAGCGCGATGGCCTGCGCGACGACCTCGGCAATCCCAAGGAAGTCATCCACGTCAGCGCCAATCCCAAGTACGGCTCCGAGAAAAAGGGCGCGCCCACCAGCTACTTCATGGTCGCGGCCAAAGATCGCATTCGCGTCAACTGCGATCTCCGCCACGTCACTGTGGTTCTCTGTTGCGATCCCAAGGCCTTCACCCACACCAATCCTCTCGACGGCATGCAGCAGGGCGGCAGCCTTGTGTGGGAGTCGGACGTGGACGGCGAGCGTGCCTGGCAGAACCTGCCCATCTGGGCGCGCCAGCAGATCATCCAGAAAAAGATTCGCGTCTTCACGCTCCCCGGTTTCGAAATCGCGCGCAAAGCCACCGACCGCGCCGACCTTCAACTCCGCATGCAGGGCAACGCCTTCCTCGGCGCATTCTTCGCCGTCAGCCCCATGCTGCAAGAATTCGGCATCACGCAGGAGCAGTTCCGCGAAGTCGTGCACAAGCAATACGTCAAAAAGTTCGGCAAGCTCGGCGACGCGGTCGTCCAGTCGAACATGGAAGTCATGATCCAGGGCTTCGAGCGCGTCAAGGAAATCTCCATCGGCGATGTCGCCGCAGCCGACCACTCCAGTCTTCGCGGACAGGCTCTGCTCCCGATTCTGGCCCAGGCGCCGGCCTTTGCCGAAGTGGGCGCAGGTGCCGTGTCTTCGATGCGCCGCTCCACGCCGCCTCCCGCTGGACAGGGTCCCCGCACGCCCATCTCATCCGTCAATGTTTTCGATGCGGAGTTCCGCTCCCACTTCGGTTACGACCAGCCGGCCACGCCGCTCTCTGCCATGGGCGTCATTGCCGCGGCCACCGGCGACACAGCCTCCAAGTACGTCGCCCGCCGCGAAACGCCGCTCTACATTGCCGAAAATTGCACGCAGTGTATGGAGTGCATCTCGGTCTGCCCGGATACAGCCCTCCCCAACTGCTCGCAGGACCTCAGCACAATCCTCGGCACAGCAGTTACGCGCTACGTTGTCGATCCCGCCGAGCGCCGCAAGATGATCGACAAGCTGCCCGAAATCGAAAAGCTCACGCGCCAGCGCATGTTGGCCGACATGAAGGCCGGCACGCCGCTTCCCGCCATCATTCGCGAGGTCACGGAGTCCGTCGACGGCTTCTCGCCCGAAGCCAAAGCGCAGTTCTACGCGATCGTCGATAAAGTCCCGATGGCCTACCAGAAGACCAACGCCATCTTCTCGTCTCCTGAGCGCAAGGCGCCCGGCTCCGGCGGAATCTTCTCCATCTTTGTCAGCGACCTGTGCAAGGGCTGCGCGGCTTGCGTCACCGCCTGCGGCGATCACATGGCGCTCAAGATGGTGCAGGAAACCGAAGAGGTCAACGCCGAGCACGAAACCGGCACGGCCTTCCTCGACCTCCTGCCCGACACATCGCAGAAATATCTTGGCCTATACAACGGCGCGAATCCCGCCGACTCAAAAACCGCCACGCTGCGCAACATGCTCATGGTGCGGACCAACTACGACGCGCTCGTTGCCGGCGACGGCGCTTGCGCCGGCTGCGGCGAAAAAAGCGTGCTGCGTTCCATTGCCGCCGTCACCGAAGCCTACATGCGCCCGGTCTACCACGCCAAGAGCGATCGTTTCGTCGCAAAGGCCTCCGACCTCGAGAAAACCGGCGCGACCCGCCTCGCCGCCATCAAAGAAGCCAATCCGGCCGAGTACGCGCGCCTGCGCCAAGCCATCGCACATCTCGTCATGGGTCTGGGCGGCGAAGAAGAATCCGACACCAAGGCGCGCATCGCGGCTTACGAAGCGCAACACGGCGTCATCACCGACGCGCAGTTGGTCGAGGCCATCGCCGCGGTGCTGCTCACCGAGGCCTTCAATCACAAAAACCTGCAGCCCATCGACGGCCGTCTCGCCAACGGCATGAGCGTCATGGCCATGGCCGCGCACACCGGCTGCAACACCGTCTACGGTTCCACCGCGCCCAACAATCCGCACCCCTATCCGTGGATGAACTCGCTCTTCCAGGACGGCGTCACCGTCGGCTGGCTCATGGGCGAAAGCTTCATCGTCGATCACGCGCGCCGCTCCGTTCTTCCCGAGCGCCTCGCCGACATTCTCCTCACCCGCGAAGCCGGGCCCGAGGGCGGCGTACTCAGCGCCGAAGAGTACTACCACTTCACGCACTTTACTGACGCGCTCATGACCGACCAGGAAATCGTCGAGCTGCCCAAGGTCTGGGTCGTCGGCGGCGACGGCGGCATCGGCGACATCGGCTACCAGAACACCTCCAAGGTCATGCTGCAGAATCGGCCCAACGTCAAAGTGCTCATGCTCGACACGCAGGTCTACTCCAACACCGGCGGCCAGAACTCCGATTCAACCCCCATGCTCGGCGGCGGCGACATGAACACCTTCGGCTCCGCCACGCAGGGCAAGAACACTGAGAAGAAGACGGTCGCTGAAACCTTCCTCGCCGGCCACGGCTCGCCGTTTGTCGCGCAGGTCTCTATGGCCAACGCGCCCAAGCTTTACCGCGCCATTCTCGACGGCCTCGAGTATCGCGGCACCATGTTCCTGCAGTGCTTCACCACCTGCCAGCCGGAGCACGGCGTGGCCGACGACATGGCGCTCTTCCAGGCGCAGCGCGTGCGCGATTCGCGTGGCGCGCCGGAGTTCGTCTTCAACCCCCGCCTCGGCGAAACCTACCCAGAGGCGCTCGACATCAAGGGCAATCCCTCCATCGATCTCGATTGGTACGAAACCAAGTCCAAGGTCACCAACGAGCCGTATCGCTACACCGTCGCGCACTGGTGCGTCACCGAGGCGCGCTTCCGCAACCACCTCAAGAAGATCAAGCCCGAGCAAGCCGCGAAGCTCGTCCCGCTCGACAACATGCTGGTCCGCATCACGCAGCAGGATGTCGTCTATCGCTACTACCTCTTGCCCGAGCACCGCAGCTTCATTCCCGACTTCGGAGTCTTTATTCAACACGATCAGGACGGCAAGACGGTCTACTACGCCGTCAGTCGCCAACTGGTCATGTTCTGTGTAGAGCGCCGCAAGGCCTGGCGCATGTTGCAATCGAAGGCCGGCGTAGTCAACCGCGAGTACCAGGCGCAGAAAGCCATCCTCGCCGACCTCGACGCAAACAAAATCTCTAAGGACGAGTTCTTCGCCCACGCCCACGAAATCATGGCCGACCGCCTCGGCAAACCCGTCCTCGCCAAAGCGTAGCCTACGCATCTCAAACTCAAGGCGGACCTGATCGGGTCCGCCTTTCTATTTCTTGCTATCCTTTGTTCCAGCTTGCCTATAAAGCTAGGGGGCTCCTATGTCCGACGATAAAGAGAACCGGGCCGAGCAAAAGGACTCAGAGTGTGTTGTTCCGGGACCAGCAATTCCCCCCTCGGAGCTTCATAAATACCTTTCAGAGAGTGACCCGCACAGCGCGCAAGATATTTCCAGGTATGTCGAGCTTGAAGCGTCCGACGAGAAAGTATTACACGTTGAAAAAGTGAAGAGTGAAGTGATACTCGGGGATTTACATGAGGTCTGGGACGTTCACACTGACAAGAATCGATGGTGGGTTATCACTCCCCTCACGAATTTGTACCCACAGGCGCACTTTCAGAGCCTGGATTACACGTTATCTTTCCACGTTGGTTTAATGATGCGAGTACGGAGCAGACCCCAGGGTCCGGATAGCGATGACCCAACTCCCTTCGACGAAGTATTCCGGCGGCGGGAACAGGCAGAGAAAAACCTCGAAGCTGCGGTCGAGGCAGAAGACTACCAGTCCGTTGGAATGCAGCTTCGAGAGTGTTTAATCTCCCTGGTTGGCGCTGTTCGCCGCAGAGTTGAACGCAAACCGCAGGCCGAGATCCCCCAGGACGCAAATTTCGTCGCATGGTCATCGGTTCTTGCGGACCAGCTGTGCCCAGGTGATAGCGATAAGGAGTTGCGGCAATTCTTGAAAGGGGCTGCGAAAGGAGCGTGGCAACTTGTCAATTGGACTACTCATTATCGCAATGCTGACGAACCGGTCTGTTCAATAGCGCTACAAGCTTGTAGCAATCTGATCGGCCATTTTATTCAGATCCTAGAAAGGAACAAGAGGGAAAAAACCAAAAACTGCCCCCTCTGCAATTCACGGGATATAAGGACGCATTTTGATCCATTCTTGAGCGCAGACGGAGAATATTACCTGAGTTGTGGGGTGTGCGACTGGACGGACCATCCCGGAGACAACGATGGCGCGAAGGAGGAGTCGGAGTAAGCAGCACAGCTTGCTGGGTGCCCCAGGGTCTCGATTTTGAGACCTGAGATCACAGGAAACCGAAGCGCTGACTAGAGGTCTGCCCTCAGCACCCCGGCACTTTCTAAGAACTGCCGTACCGTGACAATCGCAATTCCCTCATAGTCGCCAATCCGAAGCAGATGCCGGTCTCCGCTGACGATGAAGTCGGCTTTTCCCGCGACGGCGCACTCCAGAACGCGATTGTCATCCGGATCGTCGGGAACAGCGTTCAATTGAAAATCCGGATCTGCCAGCTCCGCGCTGCCTTCGAGTTTCGCTCGAATGACCAACGCATCGCTCTCTGAAACAGCAAACTTGCCGCGCAGCTTCTCGTCAAGCTCATCCAGTAGCGCCTTTGAAGCTAGCAGCGTGAATCTCCGGCCGAGAGCAAGATCGAGAAATCTCCCCGGCAATCCGCCGAACATCAGGGCGGAGATGAGAACATTCGTGTCCGCAACCACCCGCATCAGCGGGCCGCGGATTCACGCCGCTCTTGCCGGAATTCGTCCGAAAGGCGCTCCACATCCGCTTCTGTGGCGATGCCCTGCGCCTCGCCGTTCGCGCGAGTGCGGTGTAGCAGCGCCTCCCACTCCGGATCGGCGGTGATGTAGCGGCGCAGTGCCTCTCGAAAGAGTTCGCTGATCGTCCGATCTTCGCGCTCGGCGGTCTTCTGCGCCTTCACCAGCAAGTCGGGCGGAAGCGTAATCGAGATGGTTTTCGCAGTGCGCATACTTGTCAATATAATACAGTGTGAAGTATTGTCAAGCCACATCCCAAGGCAGCTTCATGCCACGGCCAGCACTTCGTCGCGTGTTAGGCGAAGGCGATGGCAACGTGCCGCCGCCCGAGCTCCCGAAGGGAGCGATAGAAGTTAGCCCAGGACGCAAGTCCTGGGAAAGCTACCCGCCCAACCGAAAAGCCCCGTAGGGGCGAAAGAACCCACGCGCTAACTCTCGACGAAACCCCTCCGCCACCTTCCCGGACCTTCGTCCCTGCCTCATCGAACGTTTTTGTCAACAGGCGTAATCCCTAAACCCTTACATTCTCGCCACTTCCATTTGCCGATTATTTCCCCAATAAGCGCACAATTGAATCATTAACCACCCCGAGGTGAGCTCTGCAATTCTCCGCAAAATTCCGAGCGCTTTTTCATCACCCCTCCCGCCCCGCGCGCCCTACTGTCACTCCAGTTCATCGCCCACTTTTCGCTAGCCTCCATCTTTTCGATCCCTGCTCACTAGCTCGCTGGCTCCCTTGCTCCCTTGTAGCGCCGGACTCCAGTCCGGCTGTCATGCGGGCGTCCTCGCCCGCACTTCCCTCGTTCCCTCGTTCCCTTGTTCCCTTGCTCCCTGTTCACGCTTCACAACCCGCGATTCGCGTCTTCACGCGTTCACTTCTCACTCATTCACTTCTTCACTCGTCCACTTCTTCACTCATTCACTTCTTCACCCGCTCCTCTGCTTTTCTGTTCCCTGTTCCCTTGTTCCCTTGGCCCCTTGTTCCCTGTTTTTTACCC